>DAMX01000002.1:4220-13126 GCA_002497195.1 Methanomassiliicoccaceae archaeon UBA354
CCGTAGAAGATCACCAGTATGGGGACGATCAACATTCCTCCGCCTATCCCGAAGAGGGCGCCCGTAACTCCCGCTAAAACTCCCACCAGGATAAGCGAGAAAAGCAACTCCGGTCCCATGGTACCCGATTGACGGTTCCTTATTAAGAATGTGGCAAAAGGATTATTAGCACTGCGGGTGTAGAGCCCTCTGTGTCCGTAATAATGGTCAGGTACTCGGAGATAGGTCTGAAGAGCACGCCGGTCAGACTGAGGTTCGAGAACCAATTGAAAGACTGTATGCTATCGATGCTGGCTTTCGACGGCGTCGAAGCGATCGTCGAGAAGGGAGATGCCCGTTTTTACGTGTACGCATCGGACAACCACAAGGCGTTATGGTCCTTGAGAAAGGTTTTCGGGATCGGTTCGATGTCGATCGCAGAAGTCACTACGTCTTCGATGGAGGATATATGCCGTACCGCCGCCGAGTATTCAAAAGGCCGCATACGGGAAGGTCAGTCCTTCGCCGTCAGGCCGAGAAGGGAGGGCACCCATCAATACAGGAGCACCGATGTGGGCAGGGAGGCAGGCTCCGCGATATTCCTGGAGAACGAGCACCTCGGAGTGCGCGTCGACCTCACCTCTCCCGACAAGGTGTTCTATGTGGAGGTCAGGGAGAACAAGGCATACATCTTCGACGACTACGTGAGGTGCCATGCGGGCCTCCCGGTGGGGACCCAGGGGCGTGTCGTCGCATATCTCGGGGACGACCGTTCGACGCTTTCGGCATGGCTCATGATGAAGAGAGGGTGCAGGATAATGGCAAGAGGTTCTGATTCCGCCGGGATACTGATACACTACGACCCGGACATGAAGTTCCTTTACGACGACCAGGAAGACCCCCGCAGCGCGCTGGGGTATGTTTTCGGCACCTCTCTGGAAGACGTAGGGAAGGTGGACGTTTCAAAGTACGAACTCCCGATATACTTCCCGACGGTGGGCATGTCCGACGACCAGGTTGGTAAAAAGATAGCTTCGCTGAAAGAAGAGTGTAAAATAAATTAAAATGTTTGATGAGCGGGGGCAGCCCCCGCTCAGTGGTTGTACTGGCGAGAAAGCTGCTTCTTCTTGCTGTTGCTGCGCTTGTTGACCCTGACAGACGGCCTTGCGTTCTCGGCGCCCTTTCCGGTGTGCCTCATTCCGCGTCCCTTCTGTCCTGCAGAGGTCTTTCCGCGGTAAACGCGGTTGGTGCTGCTCTTCTTGCAGATCCAGTTTATCTTGTTGTCAGCTTTGATGACCGGGTGAGCAGGGTCGACAAGGATGACCTCGTACCACTCGTGCTGCCCGTCGGCTCCTACCCAGTAGGAGTTAAGCACTTCCATGTTGGGGTATCTCTTGGCCGTCCTCTCCTCCGCGATGCTTTGGATGCTCTTTCCGACGGTCATTCTGTTGATACCTTTCCTCTTGGCCCTCCTTCCGGCCGTGATGGCCCTTTTGTTGAAGTTGCCCTTCCTGACACGGGCCCTTACGATGGCGTAGCCCTGCTTGGCTCTGTAACCAAGGGCTCTGGCCCTGTCAAGGCGGGTGGGCCTCTCGACCCTTATGAAGTTCTCTTCTCTTCTCCAAAGGATCTTTCTCTCGTAGTTCAACGCTTTGACGTATGATTTTTCCGGCACGTCCCACGCGTCTCCGATATAGCTGTACATGCTCTTACCGTTGACGGGGCGTACCTCTTCCTGAGATTCGTTGCTCATTTGTATCACCTTTTCGGATTCACCTTTTTAGGGGCACATTTCCGCAGAGCGAATAATGCTCTGTAAGATTGTGATTACCAGGGAGTATTTAATAATTGATGGCCGGAAGGTCAGATAAACATTTTATCGGCAGACGGCGATGTTCTGTCATGCCATACTGTACAGACTGCGGTTATGAGGTACCGCCCGGCACCCGTTTCTGTCCCAGCTGCGGTTCCGACCAGATGACCGTCCCGGCCTATGAGGCGAGAGGTTCACCGTCGGCATTGCCTCTGGCAATGGGGATACTGGGTATCATCTTGGGAATTATCGTTCCCCTGCTGGGCATTATACTGGGAGCTCTGGGGGCCGCTCTGGCGCACACCGACAAGAACAAGAAAGACAACACATACCTAGGCGTCTGCATACTGGCGGTGATCGTCTCGCTGGCCGTATGGGCGCTGAACTTCATATTCCTCATGTCGCTGCTTGCCATCTGAGGGTCCCGGTCAGAAGAAATCATCGAGGCTGGAAGGCTTCTTCTTCGGGGCGGCCGCGGCCGCTTTAGGTCCCGCCTTGGGCCTGTCCGCCTGTCCGGTCCCGAATTCGGCATTGAACAGCGTGGCCTGTTGGCTCCCCAGCATCAGGTCGCGTTCCGACCATCCGAAAACCTCGGTTATCCTCGACGCTGTCTGTGCCAGGCGCTCGGCGTAGTAGCGGTAGTCCGGCACATGCTCGAACTCCTTCCCGCTGACGAACGGTTCGACCTGCTGAGGCACGGCCTTGCCGTCGGTGACGATCCATGATACCTTCATCCCCGGTATGAACTCGTAACCCAGCGACATAAGTTTCCTCGCCGCCTGCACGTTCGTCATGCTGTCGGGATTCGCATAGGAGTTGACCCCCTTGCAGGTCCTGGAGATGACAAGGTCTTCTGCCGGTACCTTGCCCGCCATGGTGTCTTGGACGGTCTTCCTGACCAAAGCGACTGCGTCTTCGTTATTCTCGTCAAGTATCTTTTCGAAGAGTCTCTCCAGCAGGTCGCTCTGAAGGTTGAACGAGTCTGAACGGCGGATTTCGTAGCCACGGACCAGCAGCTCATCCTTCTTTTCCGGCCAAACGACCCTCCCCACGTACCTCTTCTTCTTTCCATGGGTGAACAGCGGTTCCATGAGCTTTTCGAACTCCAGGGTCCCGCCCTCCCTCGAGAACCTCTCCGAAAGGGACTTACCGAACTTTACGGAGCCTTCGAGGTCGCCGTACGGCGACTGGACGAAGACGGAGTCCGTGTCCGAATAGATCACTTCGATCTTCTCCGAGCCCAGCTCTGCGATTATGCCTTTGACGTTGCCTCTGGCGAAGGAGGTTATCGCAGATCCGATGTTCTTGTTCGTGAATCTGTAGAAAGAGGATGCGAAAACCCCGTAGAAAGTGTTCATCAGGATCTTGACCGCGGACTGAAGGCCGTCCAGATAGTGGTATTCGACCTGATCTTTCGTGATCTTCATCGAGGCCTTGATGCTGTCCCTGTACCTCATAAGGTCGGACAATATGGTGGGCAGCAACCCCTCCCTGCGTTCTTTGGAAATGAATCTGGCGCCCGAAGGGCTCACTATCTCGCCGTCTTCGGAAAGGGTCGTGAAGCAGATGTTCTTCGCGATTATCAGGGACGGATACATGGATTTGAAGTCGAGCACCACCACCCAGTGGTACAGGCCCGGCTTCATAGTGTGCACATATCCTCCCTCTATCTGGTCGTCGTCCGTCCTCCTGCCGCCCATCATAGGCACGGCCACCTTATGGCGGTCTGCGGCACGTATCAGCAGAGAATCCGCAAGCTGTGACGAACCGGACGTCAGCACGTCTTCCGCCGGAAGCCTCGACACTGCGGCCAGGTCCATGCCTCTCCTTATTGTTCCGACAGCGTTCAAAATGCGAAGTGCCAGGTCCGCATCTTTAGTGCAGTACTCCAGCACCTTGGCGCGATTGTTCTCCCATTCCGAGTCCATATGCGCCGGGTTAACGTCCATCTTGCCCTCGCCGAGGAGAAGCATCGATACCGCGTTAAGGGTCTCCTGCTTGGGCCTAATCTCTCTCTTGGCCGCCCACCAGGCGTCGACCACGAGCCTCCCCTTGACACGCCAGAACCTGTCGCTTACCACCCTAGGCTGACCGCCGTCGCGCCCCCAGGGCATGGCGTTCTCCATCTTGTTGATCTCTGCTCTTTCCCGTATCTTCTTGATATCGTAGTTGTCGATGTTGTATCCCGTGAGGATGTCCGGGTCTTCTTTTCGGATAAGTTCCGCGAACTTACCGATTATCTCCTTTTCGGACCCGGTTATGGGTTCGCAATCGCGCTTCTCGTCCCCCTCGGACACGACCGCGCATATGCAATAGATGAAATCGTGCTCCACGCTGTTCTCCAGGTCGAAGGACATTATCTTCAGGGGAGGTGTGAACGGGTCCAGTTCCTCGTAGGACTCCAGGTCCACCACCAGTTCTGTGACGTAAGGTCCGGCCCTCTCCTTCCCGGAAATCCTGATGCAGGCGCCCATGTCCATGTCGTAGATGTATCTGTGATGGAAGGGGATGTCCGCCGCAAGCACTTTGAAACCGCCGTTGACCGCGTCGCTGCGGTACTCGGGTACCTTCCAGGGATATTTTATCGTGACCTTCAGCACATCCTGGAACTCTCCCCGGAACAGGAGGCTGTCGTGTTCGGTCCTGATGACCCCCGGGTCCTTCTTAAGCTTCTCTTCCATCGCGGGATCGGGCCTCACAATGAAATAATAGGGGCGGAAACCGTGTGCCAGGACGGTTATCGACTTCCCCTCGCGGGTCTTGCCGAACAGCTCGACCAATATATCGTCCCCGCTCTGGGTGTACGAGGCGGTCAGAAGTCTTACGTCCCAGTTCCCCATGGCATCACCTGTTGGCAACGATCCTCAGCACATCCCCGTCCTGAAGGACGTAGTCCGCTCCGACGGTGCGCTTGGTCTTCGCATTCACGGCCCTTATGAACTTATCCCCAAGGTCCGAGTGCACCTTGTAAGCCAGGTCCTTGGCTGTCGAGCCACGGGGCATCAGGAACGCGTCGGGGAGGACCCTTCCGAAGTGGTCGGTGTACTTGTTCTCGTCCTCGACCGGATATACGGTTATGAGGTCCAGCATCCTGAAGGCGGCCTCTTCCAGACAGGTCTGGACCCCGGTGCCCCCGAAATGCTCCAGTTTCTCGTTCATGTATCCGAGGGCTTTCTTCTGCGCCTCGTTGACCTTGGCCCCCTCTTTGATCCTGAAAGAGCCGTCCCCCGGGACATACTCCACGATGTTCGCGGCAGCCGCCTTCTTGAGAGCGAGTTCCGTCTCCGCCATCGTGGGGGTGCAGTGCTCCGTGAACGTTCTGACCTTTTCGATGTTGCCGTCGGAGGCGATGTCGGCCTTGTTCATGGCCACCATCATCGGGCGGCTGTTCTCCCGTATCTTCGCGCAGAGTGAAAGAAGGATGTCGTCGTCCCAGAGCAGGGGATCTTCGGGAAGTCCCACGGCCCTCACCGCATCCTTGATGTGAACTTCGCCGACCTTGAGGCCCGCCAGCCTCTCGCCCAGTATCACTTCCGGTTTGGTGCCCTGCATCTTCGCTTGCCTGGCTATCCTTCCGAAGCCGTTCTTGATTATCTCCAGCATCCAACGGTCTATCTCCTTCTGCAGGAAGGTGATGTCTTCGATCGGGTCGTGGGACCCGGGCTCCAGGGGATTGCCCTCTATGTCGGTCGATCCGCTTACGTCTATGACATTGATGAGCGCGTCCGCCTGCCTGAGGTCATCGAGGAACCTGTTTCCCAGCCCCTTCCCGTCCCATGCGTCGGGAACCAGCCCGGCGACGTCGAGGAGTTCGACGGGTATCATTCTGGTCCCGTTCACGCAGGCGGAGTTATGCGGCGTGCAGGCGACGCCTAACTCTTTACAGGGGCACGGGGACCTGACGTGGCCGATGCCTTTGTTGGGTTCGATCGTGGTGAACGGGTAGTTGGCTATCTCTACAGGCGCCATCGTCGCCGCGCTGAAGAACGTCGATTTGCCCACATTGGGCTTCCCTACTATTCCGATAAGCATTCAATCGGCCCTGTATCGGCTAGCTAACATTTACACTTATGGCGCGCGGCGCAGCGCATATATGAGGTTGGACAGTTCGGCTATCTCCTCGGGCGACAGGACCTCTATCCTGTCGTCCATGTGAGGCAGCTCCGCGCTGCTGTCGATTATGCGTGCGTTCTTCAGCGCGGTGCCTATCTTCTTGCGGCGGTGGGTGAAGCAAGTCTCGGTTATCTTAAAAAAGAGCTTCTCGTCCTCTACTCTGAAAGGCGCAGGGCGCGAAACAAGGCTCACCACGGCAGAGTCCACCTTCGGGCGGGGGTTGAATCGGGAAGAGGGAACGGTCTCCAGCATCTTGCATGCGGACCGGTAGTAGATGCCAACGGTCAGCCGGGAGTAGTCCGATGTACCGGGCCGGGCGGTCATCCGTTCGGCGAACTCCTTCTGAACCATTATCACGGCGTTCCTGAAGTTCTTCTCCAGCAGCTTGAAGATCATGGGGGTGGACACGCTGTAGGGCAGATTGCTCACGAACACGTCGAACTGCGGCCATTCCACCTTAAGGGCGTCGCCTCTGATCAGCGAGATTTCGTCGCCGAATCTTTCCGAGACGTAGTCTGCCAGTTTTTCGTCCAGCTCGATGCAGGTGACATGGTCGCTCTCATTGACAAGTCGCTCTGTCAGCACGCCGAATCCCGGACCGACCTCCAGCACCCTATCGCCCTTGGATATCCCGGCATAGGCGACCTGCCTGTCGGCCGTAGCCTTGTCTGTCAGAAAATTCTGCCCCTTGCTTTTTTTCGGAACGAGCCCGGTCTCTCCGATGAGACGTCCGGTCTCGCTCATTTCGATACGAAGATATAGCGCTTCATGTCGCTGTCCGATATCTCTTGGACAATGCGCGAGGCTATAAGCTTGTCAGGGTTCTTCACTAGGGGGATCCTTGCGGTCAGATCTTGAAAATCCTTGAATTTGCCCTTCTCGCGCTCTTTGATGATCGCTTCCATGCTCTTCTTCCCTAGTCCGGGGAGCTCCTCGAGGAGGTGCTTGCGCATCGAGATCGGGCCCGCCTCGTTGTAGAAGCGTACGAACCGCTGGGGGTGCGCGGCCACTATGTCTGCCACCGCATATTCCATCTCCGACTGGGCGGTGTTCGTGAGGTCGTTGAATCCTACGCGTCTCTTTATGTGGTCGATCTGTGTGCGGAGGTTTCTGTTCTCTCCGACGTATACGCGGTCGCCCATTGTAATCTTGGAACCGGCCTTGGGCGTCAGTTCGAAGAGTTTGAACTCTTCTTCGCCGATGCCGTAGCATACAGGTTCTTTCTTTGAAAAGCCGCCGCCGGGCATGCCCTGCGGCAAATAATCGATGATTCGTACATACTCTTCCACGGTGATCCCCTTCCGAGTACCTGCTTACATGTATTTAGCGACTGTCGCCAATATTTTTTCAATGGCCTCAGGTTCCAGATTGACCCTCTCTTTTGAGAAGATCGCACGTAGGTCGACCGGGAATTGGGGAAGTACGTCCGCTATCTTAACAGCGGTAAATTCTGTAACAGGCGGAATCGCTTTCAGCTCCCCGACGAGCTTCGCGGCGTCTTCCGATGAGAGACGGCTCATGACCTTGGCATGCTCCATCGAAGCATTCTGAAGTGTGAGGAGTCCTCTCTTTTCTTTTTCTGCAGCCAATAGGCTGTTCACTTCTGCCAGACTAACATACCTTTCAGCCATTTTATCCACCTGTTATCTTTATCCGTTCACTGCACGTTCCTGACGAGGTGCTCGGGCCTTGCAACGACCATCTTGGTCTTGTTGCCGGATTTGACGCTTACCTCGTACGCGACTCCCCTGGAGCCGACTACGACCCCCGTGAGGCCGTGGAACCTGGAGAACGGCATTCCCTTGTGTACGCTGGGGTCTATCACTATGTTGACCTTCTCTCCGGATTCGAAAATCTGGAGGCCCTTTGTGATAGGCGAAAGACCGCTGGCTCTCGGTTTTTTCTTGAGCACGTTGCGGGTCTTTGTCCTTGTTCCTTTGGATGCCTGCATCTCATTCACACTCTGGTTCTTTGTATTCGATCGCCAACACGTCCAACTCCTGGACGACGCAGGGGACACCGAGGGATTCCGAGAAGTTTGGCCTGCTCCTCCCCCCGTCTCCGGAAACGAACTCTTTCACGTAAGTTCCGGACTCTGTCTCGAGCGTAAGGTCGAAGACACAGTCGTCGACCGGTTCTGCCTCGACCCAGCGGATCCACCTCTTTCGGACGAGGTCGGCACGTCTGTGCTCGACACGGGTCGGGGTCCTCTGGTCGATGCGAACATCCTTGAACGCTAAGGCTACCCCAATTAGTTTCTCTTTATTAACTTTACCCTCGGATTTCACACGTGCACGATATATCTTGTCTGGGTCTGCGCCCTTGTATCTCTGCACGGCCTCGCGCTGCACGTAGTGCAGGCCCTTGAACTGTGCCAGTTCCGAGAGGTTAGCCTCCAGTGAGAGCGCTTCCAGGTCGATCTGCCTGGTCTTCGGAGCGCTTATCTCCAGTACGAAGGGCCTCCCCTCGCCCAGCATCAGGGCGTCGATGTCCTCCCTGCCCATCCCGTGGAAGAAGTGCTCGCTTCCGCCGCTCATCCTGAGCGCGATGTCCCCGATGATCTCCTGCACGGAGGTCTGGTACATCTTGCCTGTGCCCTTGCATCTCTGGCATCCCTTGCCTTTGCACATCCTGCAGGGCCACACGGTCTGGGGGATATCCCTGCTCAGCTTGTTGTATCGTCCGGCTATGAAAATCGGTTTGACGTCCAGCTCCACATCGGCGAAACGGGTGTCCACGCACGCCACTACCTGGGGGTTCGTGAACTCCACGTCCCTGCCCACCAGCGGGATGGACAGTTTTCCTATCTCTCTGTTGAGCTCGGTCTTGATAGGTTCGCTTTTCTCGAGGCCGAACTCTTCCGCGATACTCTTCTCCATGGCGGCCACGGCAGGGTCCACCTTGGACCCCACCAAGAAGTTGTCCGATTCCACGCTCTGCACGGCATCTGAAACAGCCTCCGCGAAGCGCGGCAGGAGTTCGAATATGTTGCCGCACAGGG
>DAMX01000002.1:13297-37150 GCA_002497195.1 Methanomassiliicoccaceae archaeon UBA354
GCCGCACAGGGGGCAGGTCTCGAGAGGGGGAGTGTTCCTTCCTTCGGACACCAGCGCGCCGCGGAGCATTGCCCCGCGCACGTCGTTGGTCATGCCCGTGCCCTCCTTTCCGAACATGCGTCCCAGGCAACGGTCGCAAAGCCCCAGCCTCGCGACGCCGACGGCTTTTTCGATGTTATCGGATATCCAGTCCTCCATAGGTGCACCTCAGATGTCGAACCCCATCTCGGCGATCCTCAGACGGGGCCTCTGGCTTTCAAGATAGTGGTAAACGCTGGAGTGCTCGCTGCCGTTGAGTATCATCTCCACGGCGTGCTTGGCTATCGGCAGGCTTATGGAGTTTCCTATGAGTCCCACGGTGTTGCCGTAGATTATCATCTCGCAGCGGGTAAGGTCCTCGATTATGCGGCGGGTCTTGCCGTCCTTTCCGATGAGCCTGCCCCTGATCCTGCTGAGCTGGTTCGTCCTGTCGCCTACGAACTCCTTGAGATCCACGATCTCAAGGAACTCGTCGTCCTCCATCAGACGCAGCGCCTTCTCCGGGTTGAAACCCCTTCCCACGGCCTTTATCACGTCGGCAAGCTTGAGCGGCATCAGGGCGTCCTCCGTCTTCTCCTCGTGGATGATGACCAGCCCGTCCTCCTTGATGTCGATCGGTATGCCGGACACCTCCTGCAGCATTCTCTTCGTCTCACCGGATTTCCCGATGAGGACTCCGACCCTGTCGGCCGCGACCCTTACGGTCCTCATGTATCTTCATCCTCCTCTTCTTCGCTCGATGTGTTCAGCGTTTCTTTTGTAATGATTTCGGGCTCTATGATCTCCGCGCCGCGGAATTTGAAGAACCTGTTGACATTTCTGATGTCCCTCTCCAGCAGCTCCTTGGCCCCCGGGTAGTCTATCGTCATCGCCTGGCCGCAATCTATCAGGACCGGCCCTTCGGAAGACATCAGCACGTTGTACTCGCTGAGGTCCCCGTGGACCAGGTGGGCGTCCTTCCATCCGTCGATTATGAACGACACCACCTCATCGTAAGTTTCGGTGGGGTCGTCAAGGACCACGTCCTTGAGCTGCGGCGACGGCCCGGTCTCGTCTCCAACGAACTCCTCTACCAGACAGTTCTTCTCGTAGGCGATGGGCTCTGGGACGGGTATGCCCGCCTCGTAGTAGCGCTGAAGGTTCTTGAACTCCTTCTGTGTCCATGCGTATATCATCTTCACGCGGTTGCCGGAGACGCCCCTGAACCTAGGGTCGCCCTCGATATACCTGGAAAGTCTTTTAAATGTGGAAGTAGACGTTCTGAATATTTTAAGTGCCAGAGGGCCGCTCTCAGGATCTTCCGCATAGAAGACGTTACCTTCTTTTCCGGTGGATATGGGGTATCTCACCGCGTCGATGATCCCGGAGGTCATGAACTCGTAGAGGGTCATCAGGGTCCTCTTGTCGAAGACCTCTCCCTCGGTCTGCCTCTCGTCGCCGACCCTGTTCGTCTTCAGGTTGTCGACATGCCTCTCCATGTAGGAGTATATCTCGTCGTAAGAGGTCATGCCGTTTCAAGCCTCAGTAGATGTCGATGGTCTTGGGGATCTTGTGCCTCTTGCTGAGGTTTACGGCCTGGGTCCTTGTGTATCTGAACCTTATGTCGCATTTGTCAGGCTGAAAGTCCCAGATGGAGACTATCAGAAGGTCCCCCTCTCTGATCCACATGCGCTTCTTGATCCTTCCCGGAATGCGTCCCATCCTGGATACGCCGTCCTCGCACATGACCTTGATCTTAGAGGCCCCGAGCAGCTGGTCCGCAATTCCGAATATCTCTCCCTCTTTGATGTTGGGCAGGCGTATCCTCGATACGTCCTCCTCATCACTCTCAAGCGGTCCCTTGTCTACTACCATAGCCTTGCCATGTCCGCTGTCTTATATTAATAATTTCGTGTTCAACCCTTAGAGGGGGGCAGATCCGCCCGGTTTTTTACACAAACTATTTTAATGCTATCCAAATATGGACGCCTTACGCTCCGGTAGTGTAGCGGCCAATCATTCGGCCCTTTCGAGGCCGACACTCGGGTTCGAATCCCGACCGGAGCACCATTCATCCCAACGTCCCGGCGGTCCGGTCAGTACTTCTCCGCCGCCCTTGACCTGAATCCCAGCATCTTTCTGCGGTACGCCGCGCTCTTTTTCGATATCTCGTCCACGTTCTTCCTGTCAATGGCGTAGACTTCGGGAAGCTTCTTCGGGTTGGCGGCGAGCATTGCGTCCATCAGGTAGCGGTCGGGGAAGTCTAGTTCCTTCAGCGATCTCCTGTCCCAGGAGCCGGCAAGCTCCAGCACGGCCTCGATGCCCTCGTTGTAGAAGGCCTGCAGAATAACTGCGGCGACCGTGCAGTCGTTGGACAGAACGGCCACGTTGCTTCCCCTTACCGCGAAATCCTCTCCGTTGAAAGAAAGTGCCAGACCTCCGCTCTCGTTTACCAGTTCCATAGCCTGGTAGTCCGAGGTGTCGCTGCCTATGTACGCCGTCCCGTCCAGGTCCACGGAGGTCTTGCGCCTTATCTCCAGCAGGGTGTACGCTTTCTCGTTCGAACCGATGGAGGTCATCGAACGCATGATCGATCCGGAGGACTGCATGGGCACCATGTCCGCCGCTACCTGGTCCAGTCTTCTCAGTATCTTCACGTCCTCCGCGGCCAGCTCCATGGGGACGTTCAGTTTGTATTCCGTCTTGGGGATCCTCAGAGCGGTGATGTCCGCCGCGGCCTCCCTCAGGGACCTGCCCTCCTGCCTTGTCATCTCGTGGCCGTCGAGGCTGAGCTCGGTATAGCTGATGTTGCCCATCGGGATGTCGAGCCCCCCGCAGATGTTCATGACGTCGTGCTCGTAAAGGCTTGTGGTGATGAACGTGGGCATGACGTTCAGAGCGTATCTCATGACCTGCCCGGAACCGGGCATGAGGTCAAGGGAGTCGGCACTGGCGTTGTGTATCTGGATGTCCGTCGCCCCGAACGCCTTCAGGAACGGCGCGATCATCTTCATGGTGTTACCGGAGCGGCTGTCGTCGCGGTTGAGGACATAGGCGCAGAGAGAATCGTACCTAGATATCACATCGTAGAAGTGGCCGCCGTTCCTGATGAAACGTTCGCAGATGTCCCTGGTACCGTTGTTCCTGGTGAGGAATCCCCAGCAGCTGCAGACGAACTGTTTGTCGTTTATGAACCCGAGATCGTCCAGCGTATCAAATTCACCCATCAGATCATCTCAGCGAGGAATCCACTTCCTTTGTAAGGTCGTACGGCCGCTCGAGTTTGGACCCTCCGGAGTACAGGGTCTTGCCCTTTATTGAGACCTTACCTTCGGCGAAGGCTTTTATGGTCGAAACGATCAGCGGAAGTTCGCGTCTGGCACCTTCTTCCCTGATCTTTTTGAAGAGGGGCTCCTCCGCGCCCTCGTCAGCCTTTATCTCCTCCGGGGTCCTCCCCTTCAGCTTTTTAGTGTACTTGTCCCATAGTTCGTCGTAACCATGCCCTCTTATGGGGAAGCTGCAGTACGTCACCGGCGCCCCGCGGTCCCATTCCTCGGTGCACAGGTGCATCATGGCGCCCTGCCCCGCCGCCTTCTGGGATATCAGCTCCCATATCACGTCCTCCCATGTCCCCTTGGGGCCATCCGGCAGCGCGGGATGGAGGTTCAGCAGGTCGTAGGCCTTGCAGGTCTCGTCGTCCACCCAGAGCATATATCCTGCGAGGATTCCCAGGTCGAATTCGAAGGGTCGGGTCTTTTCCCTCAGGGACTTACCGTATTCCGCCCTCCACTTGTCCTCGTTATCCCTTCTCAGTTCGGGTTTGAATTTCTTCCAAGAGCTCAGAATAAGAGGGATCCCGTATCCTCGGACCATATCGAAGAACATCTGCCTCTGGTCCTTTCGGGGGTTGTTGTCCTCCGTATTGTCCCAATTGCAGAAAACAAAGGCTATCTCTATGTCGAGCTTTCCTTTCGCCCTCTCGTCCATTACGGCCTTGAGGAGATTCCTGGAGCCCGGGCCCCTCCCGGTTGAGAACCAGCCTATTCTTAGCATCGGCTTCCTAACCCTCATCAGTGTATTTTATTATATGTCGAACAGAACCGTGACGCAAGGCGTCCCGGCATCCACGGAGAGCATATGGTACGTCACAGCCTTAACCTCGGTCCTGGCCTTGTGCCTCGTCAGGTCCAGGGCCTCGCCCTCCGCGTCGCATATGACCCTGTTGCCTTCGAATCTCACATCGAACCTGCAGAGGAATATCCGTTCGGTGTCCTCTATGAACAACAGTTCGGAAAGGAAGTTATAGAGCCTCTGCTCCGGATCGCCGCCGTCCGTCTCCGTGTGCACGCTCTTACACGGGACCACGTCTCTGAGGTCGAGGGTCTGGTCGAACAAAGCGTAAGCGGCGTTGGCGAAGCACTCTTCCAGCGTGGTACCGGTGCACCTAACGAACGCGTCGGCGGTATGTTCCAGTCTCTCGTAGGAATGCATGCGGGGCGATGAGCGTCCGTATAAAAGGAATCATCGGACGGTCATATGTCCGGACCTGTTTTCGATATTCGTAAAATTAATTCTGAATACGTAAAAAAAGCGCTAATGATATCCGACATACGGAGATATTTGCGGTTATCTGCGTAAGTTCTTAATATGTCCGTTTATTTGCTGGGGTCATGCGTATCACAATAATCGGCTGCGGTTTCATCGGGTCTTATCTTGCGAGGACCGCAGACAGCATGAGCGAGGTCAAGCGCATCTACCTGTACGATACGGACCGCCAGGCCGCCGAGCGTGTTGCATCCACAACCAAGAAGGGAATAGTAACGGAATCAGTCGAAGAAGAGCTGTACCACTGCGACTTGGTCATAGAGGCCGCGTCCCAGGCGGCCGCCAAGCACTTCGCGCCCATCGTCGTGGAGAGAGGGGTGAGCATGATGCTCATGTCCGTAGGCGCGCTGGTGGACGACGACTTCAGGAACTCGGTGTTCCAGAAGGCTTCCAAGACCGAATCATGCATCTACATCCCGTCCGGGGCCGTCTGCGGCGTGGACGGGCTCAGGGCCGCCAGGGAGTCGGACGTGGAATACGTGGAACTGATAACCACCAAGGCACCCAAGAGCCTGGAGGACATCCCGTACGTTCTGGACAAGGGCATCGTCGTCGACGACCTGAAGGAGAGGACGGTCATCTACACCGGCACTGCCAGGGAGGCGGTCAAGCTCTTCCCCAAGAACATCAACGTAGCCGCGACGGTTAGCCTGTTCGGGATAGGTTTTGATAAGACCAAGGTGACCATTGTCGCCGATCCCGATACCACCAGCAACTCCCACGAGCTAAGGTACAGAGGAGTCTTCGGCGAGACCGTGTGCCACACCTATAACGTACCGTCCCCGGAGAATCCGAGGACCTCCCACCTCGCCGCCCTTTCGGCCGCCCACGCGCTGAGGAGCCTGGTCAAGAACGTCTGGATAGCGCTCTGAAAACATATTCATAAAGCCACCCCGATACAGGTGGCATGTTCTCTTCCAGGGCCAAAAGGCTCACGGACAATGCGCCCGACGTCGATGCCATAGTGATAATCAACGGCCAGGAGCCATTCTTGGATTCTACATTCTGGTATCTGACGGGGCAGCGCGCCGGCACTTTCGAGGGAGGCATCGCGGTGGCGAGGGACGGGAAGCTGGACGTTATAGTCAGCTCACTGGAGGCGGAAGGTGCGAAGGAAGGAATGGGCGAGGTCCACGAGTACGCCGACCGCGAGGACAGGAACAATACCCTCAAAGATATTCTGAAAGGATGCGTCAACGTCGGTTTCAACATAAACAGCGCACCCTACTCAGGTGTGGAATATGTCAGAAAGCTCGCCGAAGTGAAGGTGGTCGACGCCACGAAGAGCATCAACGACACGATTTCGGTCAAGGACGAAAAAGAGCTGGAGGCGATACGCAGGGCATGCGGGATATCTTCCAAGGTGGCGGAGGAGATACCGGGGATGCTGAGGTCCGGCGTGACCGAGAAGGAGGTCGCGGCGGAGATGGACACCAGGATGAGGGAGCTGGGCGGCGGCGGTAACGCCTTCGACACCATAGCGGCCTTCGGCGGTAACGCCTCCAAGCCCCATCACGCCCCCACCGACAGGAAGCTCGGCAAAGGGGACGTGGCACTTTTCGATTTCGGAACGAAGTACGACAGATACTGCTCGGACATGACCCGCACGGTCTTCTTCGGAGAGCCGAAGGACGTCCTGAAAAGGGCATACATCACGGTAAAGGAGGCCCAGGAGGCGGGTTTCCAATGCTACCGCGACGGTGCCCCGGCATCGGAGGCGGACATCGAGGCGAGGAAGATCATAGATGCGGGAGAGTTCAAAGGCAGGATGATCCACACCTTCGGCCACGGAATAGGGATGGACGTGCACGAGGCCATATCGATCTACAGCAGATCGGAGCAGGTACTGCGCTCGGGCAACGTGGTGTCCGCAGAGCCGGGCATATATCTCCCCGGCTTAGGCGGGATACGCATAGAGGATACATGTCTCGTCAGGGTCGGCGGCGCCGAGAGGCTCACGTCCTTCGACCGCGAACTTACGATAGTCTGATCAGAACGCATATTCAAGCAGTATGCGCCGCCTGTCGCCTGAATCCCCGATGCCTTCGCAGTCGTCGATGTGCCCTATCTTAATGACCGGGAACGGGGAGACGGGCCGCCCGTCCTCGCCGCTGAGGGGCGTCGGGCCGAAGAAGATGCACAGCGCCCCGGGGGCCGGCCACCAGGCGATGTCGCCTTTTTCGAGGATGGTGACGCGCTCGGCCCCGGCGTTCCTGGCATCGACGGGCATCTCGAAGTAGATCTCGCCGCCCATCATGTTGATGTCGGCCTTAAAAGGTAAAGAAAGCCAGATGGCGTTCGAGACATCGGAGTCGTCCAGCTCGGCGAAGTAATCGCCGCTCGTCGTGACAATCTTCATTCTGCTCAAAGCGCCACCCGGCCGTCGGTTCAGTTCTTTTTCTTCTTTTCGAAGAGCTTCCTGATCTCCCTGCCCGTGACCTCGATCTGGAGGTCCTTCTCCTTCTCCTCCATTGCCTTCAGGCCCTTCAGGTCGTTGGCCCATTCGGAGGTCCAGTCGGCTTTGAATTTTCCGGATTCGATGTCGTCCAGAATCTTCTTCATGCCCTTCTCGGACTCTTCGGTGATCACCAGGTCCCTCCTGGTAAGGCCTCCGTACTCGGCAGTGTTGGAAACGACGTGCCACATCTTCTCGAAACCGCCCTCGTTTATGAGGTCGACGATGAGCTTCGCCTCATGGCATACTTCGAAGTAGGCCATTTCGGGAGGGTATCCTCCCTCGACCAGGGTCTTGAATCCCGACTTTATGAGGCCGGTGGTCCCTCCGCACAGCACGGCCTGCTCTCCGAACAGGTCTGTGAGCGTCTCGTTGTCGAAAGTGGTCTCGAAGACGCCGGCGCGGGTGGCTCCGAGCCCCTTTGCAAGTGCAAGGGCGATCTTCTTGGCGTTGCCGGTATAGTCCTGGTGGACGCAAACGAGGGCCGGAACTCCGAATCCCTCGACGAACACATCCCTTTCTTTGTCCCCGGGGGCCTTGGGAGCCATCATTATGACGTCGATGTTTTTCGGAGGAACGATGGTCTTGTAGGTCACAGCGAAACCGTGGGCGAACTCAAGTGCGCAGCCCTCCCTGATGTTGGGCTCGACGAATTCTTTGTATACCTTTGGCTGGACCTCGTCGGGCAGAAGCATCATGATGACGTCCGCGGTCTTGGCGGCCTCGGCGAAATCTACGACCTTGAAGCCGTCCTCTTTCGCTTTGTTCCATGATCTTCCGTCTTTCCTGAGCCCGATCACTACGTTGAGGCCGGAGTCCCTGAAGCACAGGGCCTGCGCTCTCCCCTGGGATCCGTAGCCCATGACGGCGACCGTTTTTCCTTTAAGGACATCTATGTCCACATCTGCATCGTGGTAAATCTTCATTATATCCACCTGTTTAGAGGTCCAACTGCTTTATAGACTAAAAGGTATCGTTCCCGCTCCGACATATAGGTCAGTTCAGTACTGGCAGCGTCCTTTGACCAGGGCCTGATTCGGATTGGCAGGCAGCATGGGCAACACGTCCTCCTCGGGATCGATGTGGATGTCCAGCAGGCACGTCTCGCCGCTGTCTATTGCGGTCTTCAGGGCGTCGGCTATCTCTCCCGGCTTCTCGACCAGCATTCCTCTGGCCCCGTAGGCCTCGGCTATCTTGGAGAAGTCCGGGTCGGCGCCAAGCTCGGTCTCGCTGTACCTCTTGTTCCAGAACAGCTTCTGCCACTGTTTGACCATTCCCAGCCATCCGTTGTTCAGCAGGACTATGACGACCGGCAGGTCCTCGGCCACCGAGGTGGCCAGCTCCTGTTGGACCATCTGGAATCCTCCGTCCCCTGTTATGGTCAGGACGGTGCTGTCGGGCTTGGCGGCCTTCGCCCCTATGGCGGAGGGGAGCCCGAAACCCATCGTGCCGAAGCTTCCCGAGGAGAGGAGCTGTCTGGGCCTGTGGACGTGCAGATGGTGCATGGCCCACATTTGGTTCTGTCCCACGTCGGTGGTGACTATCATGTCGTCGTCCTTGTCGATCAGCCTGTTGATCTCGTATATGACCTTCTGAGGGACGATCGGTGTAAGGTCTATGTCGATCTTGCACCTGCAACGCCTCCTGTACTCCGCATAGGTGCTGTTCCAGTCGGCATGGGTATCCCTGTATCCGGAGAGCCCGTCGATGAGCGCCGCGGTACCCTTCTTAGCATCGCAGAGAAGGTTGACGTCGTTGTTCTTGTGCTTGTCGAACTCCGTCGCGTCTATGTCTATCTGGACGACCCTGCATGCGCCGTCGAACCTGGTGTGGGGGCTGAACGTCCTGTCCGAGAACTTCGTGCCTATGGCTATTACCAGGTCGGCGTTGCGGAAAGTATCGAGGGCGCACATCTTGCCGTGCATCCCCAAGGGGCCCAGGCTGAGCGGGTGCTCGGTGGACATGGCGCCCAATCCCATGAGCGTGAAGACCGCCGGCGCGCCGATGAGCTCTGCGAGCCTCGTAACTTCCTCGGACGCGTTCGCGCTTATCGTTCCGCCGCCGATCAGCAGGACGGGCCTCTGCGCTTCCTTGATCCATTGGACCGCGGTGCCCAGTTCGGACATGTCCTCCCTGGGCTCCTTGATCCCGTACGAGATGCCCAGGAGGCTCTCGTCGATCTCCGAGTTCATCTGGTCTGAGGGGAGGTCGATGTGGACAGGCCCCGGTCGCCCGGTCTGGCACATCTTCCATGCCTCGTCCACCGCATGGGGCAGCCTGTTGACGTCTAGGACCCTGAAGTTGTGCTTCGTTATAGGCATGAGGAGGCTGTACGCGTCCACTTCCTGGAAAGCGCCGAGCCCCAGGGACCCGGTTCCGACCTGTCCGGTAAGTGCCAGCATGGGAGTTGAGTCCGCATACGCCGTGCCTATGCCGGTGATCATGTTGGTGGCACCGGGCCCGCTGGTGGCCATGCAGACGCCCGGCCTCCCGCTGGCCCTGGCATATCCGTCTGCCATGTGGGCGGCGCACTGCTCGTGGCGTACTAGGACATGGTTTATCGATGAGTTCATTATCTCGTCGTAGATCGAGATTACGCTTCCGCCCGGATATCCGAACATGGTCTCGACACCTCTGTCCTCCAGCATTTGGAGCAATGCTCTGTTTCCTTTCATGGTTGGTCTCCGGCGACGTATCGCGCTTGTTTTTTATAATTCTATTTGGAAAAGCGCGCCGAAACGCGCCAGCGGAAGAAGTTTATGTATACGGGGGCCATATGCCCACGCAGGTGTTTCATGGCTGTAATAAAGGTCGGTATCAACGGATTCGGAACCATAGGGAAAAGGGTCGCCTCCGCAGTGAGCGCACAGGATGACATGGAAGTCGTCGGTGTGACGAAGACCCGCCCGTCCTTCGAGTCGGAGGTCGCAAGGTACAGGGGATTCGACCTGTACGCGCCTCAGAAAAGCGTCGAACTGTTCGACAAAGCGAACGTGCCGGTCGGGGGGACCGTCGAAGACCTCTGCGGCAAGGTAGACATCATGGTCGACTGCACGCCCGGAAACGTAGGGCAGGAATACAAGGCGATGTACGCCAAAGCAGGCATAAAGGCGATATTCCAGGGAGGGGAGGACCACAGCCTGACGGGGATATCCTTCAACTCCACCGCCAACTACAAGGAGTCCTGGGGCGCCCAGTTCTCCCGTGTCGTTTCTTGCAACACCACGGGGCTGCTGAGGACGCTCTACCCCATAGACCGCGAGTTCGGTATCGAGAAGGCGTACGTAACGTTGGTCAGAAGGGCCGCGGACCCCGGTGACAGCAAGAACGGGCCGATCAACGGGCTGGAGCCCACCGTCAAGCTGCCGACCCACCACGGGCCGGATGTCCAGAGCATCATGCCATGGGTCAACATCAACACCATGGCGATAAAGGCCTCCACTACGTTGATGCACATGCACACGGTCACGCTGGAGCTGAAGAACTCCGCTTCCACCGAGGCCGCGGTCGAAGCGATAAGGAACTCCTCGCGCGTCAGGATGGTGGACGCGGCGTCCGGCATCAGGTCCACGGCGGAGGTCATGGAGCTGTCGAGGGACCTGGCCAGGGACAGGTCCGACATGTACGAGATCGTGGTATGGGAGGACGGCGTGAAGGCCGCCGGCAACACGCTGTACTATTATCAGGCGGTGCACCAGGAATCGGACGTGGTACCGGAGAACGTGGACTGCATAAGGTCCATGTGCAAGGTCTGCGATGCGGCGGACTCGGTCAAGATGACCAATCAGGCACTCGGTATCGCGTACAAGTGCTGAGGTGATCCGACGCGCGACTTCTACACGCTGGGGGATTTCAACTTCAAGGACAAGACCGTCCTGCTGAGGGTCGACGTGAACTGTCCTCTCGACAAGGACACCCTGAAGATACTCAACGACTCGAGGATCAGGAGGATAGTCCCCACCGTGAGGGAGCTTATGGGCAAGAAGGCCAAACTGGTCATCATCGCCCATCAGGGCAGGAAGGGCAAATGGGATTATACCTCGCTCGAGCAGCACGCCGAGCGGCTCTCCAAGAACCTGAACGCCCCCGTGAAGTACGTGGACGACGTCATGGGCGACTCCGCTAAGAAGGCAATAAAGGCCCTCAGGCCCGGAGAGGCCCTGATGCTTGGCAACGTGAGGGAGATCGATTCCGAGTCCGTCGAGGCGGGCATCGAGCAACATGCAGATTCCGACCTCGTCAGGGCCCTGGCGCCCTTTTTCGACTACTATGTGTGCGATGCCTTCGGCGCCGCCCATCGCTCCCAATGCTCCCTCGTGGGATTCGAGGCCAGGCTTCCGTCGGCATCGGGCAGGCTGATGATGAAGGAGATATTCGCTCTCAGGGCGATATTCGACGAGCCCCGCCGTCCGTCCGTCTTCATTCTCGGAGGGGCCAAGTTCGGAGACATATCGGTAATGATCGAGCACGTCCTGGGCACAGACACGGCGGACACGGTCATACTCACAGGGCTCGCCGGCAATGCGTTCCTTTACGCCAGAGGGGTCGACATAGGAGAGGCCAGCCTAGCCATCCTTAGAGAGGAGCTCACACCCGGGAACATATCGGCCGCAGTGGAGGTCATGAACAAGTACGGTCAGAGGATCCTTCTGCCCGTGGACGTCGCCGTGGAGCGGGACGGCAGGAGGACATGCATAAACATCGGCGACCTCCCCAGTGCGGAGCCCGCTTTGGACATAGGAGACGAGAGCGCCGAGAAGTTCAGGAAGGTGATACTGTCGTCCAGGACATCATTCATGTCCGGACCTGCGGGCATGATAGAAAAAGACGATTTCGCCATCGGCACCCACGTGCTCATGAAGGCGATGGTCGACAGCAAAGGTCAGTCGGTGATCGGCGGCGGCCACACCGGAGGGGCGGCCGACAAGTTCGACCTTTCGGACAGCTTCTCTTACACCAGCACCGGAGGGGGGGCCCTGGAATCTTTCCTCATGGGACAGCCCCTGCCGGTGGTGGAGGCCCTGAAATACTCCAGGGCGAAGTTCTCTTCCGAGTGATCAGAGGACCTTCTCTATCCTGTCGAAGGCCTCTTTTATGCGGTCGAGGGACTGGGTGACGGCGACCCTGGCGTAATTGCCGACGGATCTGCCGAAGCCCGACCCAGGGGTCACGACGACCCCGCACTCGATCAGCTTCTCGGTGAATTTCATCGAGGGCATGCCGCAGTCGAACCATACGTAGAACGTCCCTTTGGGCATCCTGACGTCGAACCCGAGCCTCCTGAAACCGTCCACGATGGCTCTGCGCCTCTCGGCGTAGATCTTCATGTTGTCCTCTACGGCCTTGGGCGCCGATCCATCCTCCCCATACATGCCCAGAGCCTTTATCCCGCCCTTCTGGACGAAGATGGGCGCGCCCGAATCTATCTGACCTTTGCACTTTTTCAGCCCGGCTACGAGGTCGGGGTTACCGACAGCGTATCCCAGCCTGTAACCGGTCATGTTGAAGGTCTTCGAGAAAGAGCCGAACTCGATCGCATCGTCGGTGGCCTGGAGTATCGAAGGCGCCCTGTATCCGTCGTAGCACATCTCGCTGTACGCGTTGTCGTATGCCAGTATGGTCCCTTTCTCGGAGCACCATTCCGCCACGCCCCTCAGGTAATTCAGGTCGCAGGTGGCCCCCGTGGGGTTGTTCGGGTAGTTGAGGTACATCATCCTCGCGCCGTCGGGACAGTCGTCGACATCCAACAGCCAGTCCTTATCCGGTCTGAGGGCAACGTCCGCGCATTCGGCTTCGTTGAAGAGCGTGGAGGCGCCCGAATAGACGGGGTATCCCGGGCTGGGCGCTATTATGGTCTCTCCGGCGTTCACGAACGCTTGGGAGATGTTGAATATGGCCTCCTTGGAACCGAGGGTCACGCATACCTGCGTCTTGGGGTCCACGTCCACGTTGTACCTGCGCTTGTACCATTCGGCTATCGCCGTGCGCAGGTCCTTCTCGCCCTGGGAGGAGGAGTACTTCTGATTCTTATTGACGGGAAGGGCATCTTGAACGGCTTTGACTATCGGCTCGGGCGTCGGAAGGTCGGGGTCTCCGATCCCGAAATCTATTATGTCCATCCCCTCTTCCCTCTTCTTCGCCGTCAGCTCCTCCAGCCTGACAAATAGGTAGGGCGGGAGTTTCTGAAGTCTTTCTGCCTGTTCGTAATTCCTCATATCGTCATCTCTCCTTTGAAAACAAACTCGGCCGGACCTTCCATTATCACGCAGTCCATGTCCCTGGCGACGGTGATCTTGAGCCATCCGCCCGGCAGACGGACGTCCACGGGGGAATCGAAGGGCACGAGGCCGATTAGCGCGGCCGCCACGGTTGAAGCGCAGGCGCCGGTCCCGCATGCCAGGGTCCAGGCTGCCCCGCGCTCGTAGACTCGGACGTGGATCTTGCCCTCTTTCATGCTGCAGAACTCGACGTTGGTCCTTTTAGGGAAGAACTCGTTCTTCTCCAGTTCGGGGCCCAGCCTGTTGATCGTTTCTTCGGGCAGCTCGGTGAAGGTCACAAAGTGCGGGTTCCCCATGGATACCGCGGTGCCCCTGATCCTCAGGCTCCCTATCATGAACGGCTCGTCGATGAACCGTCCGTCGTAGTTGATGGGGATGGACCTGCCGTTGAGTATGGGCGCTCCCATGTCTATGGCGACGGTGGACACCTTGCCGTCCTCTCCCAGCGAGACCTGGGCCTCCTTGTCGCCCGCCATAGTGTGGATGCTGAACATCTGGCTTTTTACGAGGCCGCTGTCGAAGGCGTACTTCGCTACGCACCTGATGCCGTTGCCGCACATCTCCGCCTCCGTGCCGTCGGCGTTGATTATCCGCATCGTTATGTCGGTGTCCTCTCCCGGAAGCACGTACAGGACGCCGTCGGCACCGATGCCGAAGTTGCGCCTGCAAACATCCCTGCACCACTCCCTGTCTATCTCGACGTCTCCGCCGGTGCCGTCGACCAGCACGAAGTCGTTGCCCAGGCCGTGATACTTCCAGAAGATCATCTTAAGAGCCTCGCAGGTATCTTTTGGAGCCTCCACAGGTCCTCGACCGTTTCAGCTTCGCGGATGAGCTCTGCTTTTCCGTTATTCACGAGCACCTCTCTGCAGAGCGGTCTCGAATTGTAATTGCTGGACATCGAGAACCCGTAGGCTCCCGCGTCATATACTGCCAGGACGTCGCCTTCCTGCGGGTCGGGAAGCACGCGCTCGTGAGCCAGGTAGTCTCCGGATTCGCATATCGGTCCGACCACGTCGTATTTGGCGGTGCATGCCCTTCCGAACTTGTCTGCTATTACGATGTGGTGGTACGAGTCGTACATGGCCGGACGGACCAGCGTGTTCATGCCCGCGTCCACTCCCACATACTTCTTCGTACCCAGGTCCTTCACGTCTACGCACTTGGTCAGGAGAAGCGTCGTGTCGGCGACGATGTACCTTCCGGGCTCCAATATTATCGTCTTCACGTCAGTCTCCATCTTGATCATGTCGGTGACCTCGACGGCCATCTCTTCCAGGTTCATCGGGTCATCGTTCATCTTATACGGAACTCCGATGCCTCCTCCGATATCGATGAACTCCAGGTCGATGCCTATCTCGCTGAGCGAGTTCGTGATGTTGGCCAGCACCTCCGCCTCGTCGACGAAGGGCTCGATGGCCTGTCCGCCGGACCCTATGTGTGCATGTATCCCGCGGATATCGAAGCCCAGGTCCTTGGCGCGTGAATACACGTTTATCGCCCTATCGGCCGGGATGCCGAACTTGGTCCCCTTCTTGCCGGTGATGACCTTGTCGCTGTGGCCCGATCCCACGTCGGGGTTGATCCTCACAGATATCTGTGCCCCGGGACGGATGAGGGCCAGCCTTTCCAGCTCGGACTCCGAATCGATGTTGATCATCACGCCCAGGTGGGAAACGGCCTCGAGCTCCTCGTCGCTGACGTTGACACCGGTGTACATTATGCGGTCGGCGGTGAAGCCCGCCCTCAGGCAGGTTAGCACCTCTCCGATGGAGACGGCGTCTATCCCGGACCCCTCCTGCTCCAGTATCCTCAGCACCGCGAGGTTGCTGTTCGCTTTGCATGCGTAGTGGATGCGCGTGTCCATCTCTTTGGAGAAAGCTCCGTAGACATCCCTGTAGTTCTTCCTGAGCCTCTGCTCGTCAGTCACGTAAACGGGAGTGCCGAACTCCCTTGCGATGTCTGAAACATACATCCCGGCGAACAGCATCCTGCCGCCGTCAGATTCATAGTCTTCCATTTTTACCCCTCACGAACTTGGCGTGGAGCGCCCTGACGGTGCTGACGACCGTCTCCATGGGCACCACGAAGTTCAGGGACGAGTCGGAGGCCCCTTCGGAGATCATCTCCACGTTGGTGCCTACTTCCTTCACGGCGCCGAATATGTCCCCCGAGACCCCGCACTTGTCCAACAGGTCGTCGCCTACGCAACAGACAAGCGCCACGTCGCTCTTAACGTTTATCTTCTCGATATCCGTCTCGACAAGGGAGTTCAGCTGATTGAGGGTGTGCTGCACGTCATTGTTGTGCAGCAGGAACGCCACCGTCGAAAGGGAGGTGGATATGGAGTAGATTATCACGTTCTTCTCGGCTATCTTCTCTATTATCCTGGCCACCATGGCGGGGCGGTAGGCTATCTCCGCGGAGCTTATCGTGATTATCGAAAGGTCCGTCTTGGCGGCCACGCTCATGAGCAGACCGTTCTTCGGCCCTCTGAGGTGGTGGATCAGCGTACCGGGGCATTCGGGCTTGAAGGTGTTCTTCACCCTGACGGGTATGTGCCTCTGCCTGGCGGGCTCGATGGTCCGGGGGTGCAGCACCTTTGCTCCGAAGTACGCCAGCTCGGCGGCCTCCCCATAGTTCATCTCGTCGATGCGTATGGTGTCCGGGACGATCCTGGGGTCCGCCGACATGAATCCGTCCACATCGGTCCAAATCTGCAGCTCGTCGGCCGAGAGGGCGTTGGCAACCACCGCGCCCGAATAGTCGGAGCCTCCGCGCCCGAAGGTCAGCGGCTTGCCCAGGTCGTTCATGCCGTAGAAACCGGTGATTATGGGTATCGCGCCCTGCTCGAGTATCGGCCTTACCTTCATGTTGATGTCTGCATCGGTGCGCTTGAGGTCGGCGAAGCCGTTGAGGGGAACGCCGTCGGAGTGTATGCCTGCCGCCGCGGACGTTAGCGCCACGGATTTCTGCCCCATCGACTTCAGGACGTGGGACAGTATCAGCGAGGAGAACCTCTCCCCCGAGGATGTGACCGCGTCCTTGTAGAACGGGTCCTTCCTGTCCCCGCGGAGGGCCTTCTCGAAGGAGACGAGCCTAGCGTCGAACTCTTCCAGGAACGCCCTCATGTGCTCTCCTTCGAACAGCACCTCTGCCACGGCCATGTGCTTCCTGGAGAACGTCTCGATCACTTGTCGGCAATCGATCTTGTCGCCCTCCGCCGCATCGACCAGGAAGTTCGTCACGCCCGACATCGCGGACACGACGACCACTTTCTGCCCTTCCGTGGACACAATGATCTCAGCTACCCTCTTCAACGACTCGGGCGATCCAACGCTGGTGCCCCCGAACTTCATTACCGTCAACATATCTCCAGCACCTCGTCCATACTGTGAACCCTTCCATCCTTCTTTCCTGATATCCATCTTATCGACCCGATGCAACCGAGGGCCAACGCTTCGCGGGAACCTGCCCTGTGCGTAAGCTCGATCACCTCCGAGTTCTTCGCGAAAAGGACAGTGTGGTCCCCCACGATGTCTCCTGCGCGTATCGAATGCACGCCTATCTCCCTGCCCCGCGGGCCGGTGGCGCCCTCCCTTCCGAAGACCGTGTCGGTGGCGCCCGAGGCGGCGCGCAGCCTCCTCACGGCCTCCGCCGCGGTACCGGACGGGGCATCCTTCTTTTCTCTGTGGTGCACCTCGATGACCTCCATGTCGTATCCCGGAAGGCGTCCGGCGAGCATCTCGCAGGCCTTCCAAAACACGTTCACCCCCATGGAGAAGTTGGCCGTGACCAGCGAGGACGTTCCGTACCTCTCGGTGTTGGACGCAATAAGGTTCAGCGCCTCGCCCGGCACCGAGGTGGTGCCGAGCACGAGGTTCGTCCCCGTCTCCGGGATGCCCGCCGCGGTCCTGGCCGCGGCGTCCGGCGTCGTCAGGTCCACGTAGACGTCGGCATCGCGAAGCGTTTCCGCGAGCCCGTCGGGACCGACGGCCCTGACCCCGAACATCTCTTTGCCGACGTTACCTCCGCCGGCCGACACGGTCGCGCCGACCAACCTCAGGTCGTCGGACTCGGAGATGAGCCTGCAGACGATGCTCCCAAGCCTGCCGGTGGCCCCTCCCACTACCACGTCCGTCATGAAGATCACAGTCCAAGTTCTTCGAGGACGGGGACCAGGAGCGCCTGGCCGTTCTCGCTCAAAGGCGTAAGCGGCAGACGGGGGGTCCCATTGCCGAAACCGAGCCTCCCCATCGCGAATTTGATGGGGATCGGATTCGACTCCACGAAAAGCGCGCTGAAAAGAGGCAGAAGCATTTTGTTTATACCGAGGGCCTCGTCGAAGAGACGGGACTCCATGTAATGGACCATCCTGCTCATGAGGCCGGGGCAGCAGTTGCCTGCCACGGAGATGACGCCGTCGGCCCCCATGCTCATCATAGGTATCGTCAGCCCGTCGTCCCCGCTGAGGACCTCGAAGCCCTTGGGCCTTCCGGCGATGATCCTCTGGATCTGCGCCATGTTGCCGCTGGCCTCCTTGACCGCATCGATCCCGGGGATCTCGGCCATGCGGAGCATCGTGTCGGATGTGATGTTGGAGCCCGTCCTTCCGGGGACGTTGTAGACGACTATCGGTATCCCGACGGACTCGGCTATCGCCTTGTAATGCAGATATATGCCCTCCTGGGTGGGCTTGTTGTAATAAGGCGAGATGGAGAGGACGCCGTCGGCCCCCAGGTCCTCGGCGTGCCTGCTCAGCGTGATCGCTTCTGCGGTCGAGTTGCTCCCCGCTCCCGCCAGGACCTTGGCCTTCTTGGCCTGGTCCACGGCTATCTCGATCACCCGTATGTGCTCGTCGGGGCTCAGAGTGGCCGATTCGCCGGTGGAGCCGCAGGGGACTATCACGTCCACGCCGTTCTTCTCCTGGAAATCGATCAGCCTTCTGAACGCATCCTCGTCCACAGTGCCGTCGGCCTTGAAGGGCGTTATGAGGGCGGTGGAGATCCCGGCGAACATTCAGGAGCCTCCGAAATGCTCTCTAAGTATCAGTCTCGTCCTGGTGCTGAGAGTGTTGTCGTAACGGCGCACCCTCTCGATGATGTCGTTGAGCTGCGAAGAGGATTCGACGTCCACGATGGCGATTATGTCCTGGTCACCCGTGACCTCGAACACCTCGGTCACTCCCTCGTACCCGGCCAGCTCCCTGGCTATCTTCTCGGTGTCGGTGTTCACGCTGATCCTTATCTCCACAAGCGCCTTCACGTTTCTGGAGCTGGTCTTGATCGTGAATCCGCGGATCAGTCCCTCCTCCGTCATCCTGTGGACCCTGCTCCTGATCGTACCCTCGGATACGCCGAGCTGCCCGGCGATCTCAACGAAAGGGCACCTCGAGTCCCTTTTAAGCATTTCTATTATGCGCTTGTCCAGATTATCTACCATGAAGCCACACCTTACTGAATTCGTAACGGTATTGCGCTAAACATAATTTAACTATATAAACAGTCGGAAACCGACGATAATACAACGAAAATCACAACAGAAACTCAAACGTCGGATATCCCTGTCTCGTCTATCCTGTAGGTCGCGCAGCGACCCTCCGGGAGGCTCCGATGCTTCACCACGACGGCGGACCTGACGCCGCTTCCCCGGGGCTCGAGCCTGATTATCGTCTTCGCGTTGTGCCTCAGCGTGTGGCCCCCCAGGAACTCTATCCCTCCGTTGAGGATGTTGGAATATACCTGCGACGTGACGATCACCGGGACCTCGGACTTCCGCGCCGTCTCCGTCAGAAGCTCGGCCTGCCTGATGAAATCGCTTCTCGCCAAAGGGTCGTCGTGGTTCAGGCGGTAGAATCCCGTCAGGGAGTCCACGATGATGAGGCCCAGCGCGCCGCGGGCATCCGCCATCCGCGAGACCTTGGCGACCCTGTCGCTCTGCTCCTCGAAGCTGTGGACCTGGAAAACGAGAAGGTTCTTCAGAAGCTCTTCGCCACCGAATATCTGGGCGACCCTGTCGTAAGAGATCCCCTCGGTATCGATGAGGGCCACCTTCTTGCCCTCTTTCAGGACGTTGTACGCCATCTGAAGGCAGATGTTGGTCTTGCCCGTGCCTGCGACACCGTATATCAGAGTGAGGCTGCCCGACTCTATGCCCCCTCCGAGAAGGTCGTCGACAGATTGGCAGCCCAACGGTACGCGCTTCACGGACTCTCTAAGGCCTGACCGTTATAAAGCGTTTCTCAGTCACCTGGCCTCGGGCTCGGGCAGAAGAGGCAGGAACGCCTCCATCATACGCTGCGGGGACATGGACTGGACGACCGCCCTGCCGGGGCCTGTGAGGGTTGTGACAAAAGGCCCTTCCTTTCCCCTGAAGGTGCTCTTCAGGTCCTTGTCCACCTCGATCCTGTATTTTACGGAGGCCTCCCATGCGACCGCCCTGTCGGTCGCGACCGTCAGCTCTTCGCCCTTCTGCAGCGCGAACACGTTGTAATCGCCCAGCGAGAACAGGAAAAGCATACCTCTGCCGCTGAACTTCGCAAGCACGAGGCCCTCCTCGCCGAAAGAGCTGCCCAGCTTCTTCTGGTACTCCTGCTCGATCCTGACCGTGGGCTGGGACGCTATGAACGCGTCCTTCTGGGCCACCCAGCCCATGCCCTCCACGTTTATGTCCATCATCTTCCCGGGAAGGCGGCCTCCGAGCCCGATGGTCCCGACCCCCCTCTTCACCCCGTAGCTAACCGTATCCAGGGGAGATCCGCCGATGGCCTTCTTCAGGCCGCCCAGGACGCCTCCGCCGCTTTTTCCCACCTCGAGATCGCCGCGGGAGTACGCCACGGAACCGGGAGCGACCTCGAGCGACTCGCCCTCGCTCATGATGATGTTGGCGAACTGCAGGTTGTCGCCGCTGAATTCGTATCTCATTTTCCCCGGTTGAAATCGGGATTCGATATTAATTATATACGCAATGGCGGACATCGGATACCATGGACGCCCCGATCGCGGTGGGTGCTGAGGCCGTGGTGACGGTATCCGAATTTCTCGGCAGGAAGGCGGCGGTCAAGACCAGGGTCCCCAAGAGATACAGGCACGGGGAACTGGACCGCCGCATACGGGCCGCGAGGACCAGGAACGAGGTGAGGGTCATGCAGGGCGCAAGGTCCGATACTGTCAGGACCCCCGTCGTGTACGACGTGGAGATGTCCGGATGCAGCATAACCATGGAGTTCATAGAGGGCGTCAGGGTGAAGGACCTGCTGGACGCCGACCCCTCGTCCTCGAAGGAGGTGTGCCCCCTGATAGGGGAGGCCCTTGCGGACATGCACAACAGAGGCATCGCCCATGGGGACTTCACCACCTCTAATATGATCCTCATGCCGGACGGCAGGCTGTGCATCATCGACTTCTCCCTTGGAAGCATCAACGTAGGGACGGAGGAGATGGGAGTGGACATACGCCTTCTGCAGAGGGCTTTCTCTTCGGCGCATTCCGCGGTCGAAGGGGGCTTCGAAGCAGTGATGGGCTCGTACGTCGAGAAGAAAACCGACGCCGGAACGGTGCTCGGGAAGGTCGAAGAGATAAAGAACAGGGCGCGCTACACATGAAACTGAAGGTCATCACTTCCAATCCGGGAAAGGTCGCGGAATATCAGAACGAATTCGGACATCTGGGTATCGAGATGGTGCACTGCCCTTTCCCGTACGACGAGGTCCAGACCTCGGACCTGGGGGAGGTGGTGGCTAAAGGCATGGAGGCCATCCGCTCCAAAGGGATGTCGGACTTCATCATAGACGACACCGGGCTGTTCATAGATTCCCTGAAGGGCTTTCCCGGGGTGTGGTCCGCTTACGTGCAGAAGACCATAGGCAACTCCGGGATACTGAGGCTGATGGAGGGGAAGGAGGACCGCGGTGCTGAGTTCAGGACATGCATAGGATGCGACATCGGAGGAGAGACGATCGTCGTCACGGGCGTGTGCAGGGGGACGATTACGACGGAGGAGCGCGGGACCGACGGGTTCGGGTACGACCCGATATTCACCCATGACGGCAGGCGCACGTTCTCCGAACTGCCGCTGGACGAGAAGAACGCCGTATCGCACCGCGGGAACGCGGCAAGGCTGCTTGCAGAAGAGATAAAGAAACGCCGACCCGCCTGAGGCGGGACGGCCCTTGCGAAAAAAGTTTATTCGTCCTTCTCGTCGTCCTCGGAGGACTTCTCCTTCACGGACTTGACCCCTTTGAGGTCGTAGGAGACGTCTTTCTGGTAGGACTCTCCCTTGTACGCGTACATAGGGACGGCGATGATGAGCATCACGACGTAGACTATCACGATGACGGCCACCGCCGCGCCCAGGACCACGAGCCCAACCTTGAGCAGGGATTCGAGCACGCCGGGGAACGTCAGAGCGTAGACCGCCAGCCCGATGAGCGCCGCCACGGCCACCACGAGCACCAGCAGCATCAGGGCCGACGGGCCGGTCTTCCTCCTCTCTGTGTTTGTTGCATCCATATGGACCAATTCATCCTTTGTTGGGGAGGAACGGTGCGATCGACATGGCCAGCTCCCCGACGGTCATGGACTGTATGATTATCTTTCCCGGCCCGGTCAGGGTGGTGACGAACAGCCCCTCTCCTCCGAACAGGACGTTCTTGACCCCGCCGACCGCGGATATGTCGTATTTGACCGACTCCTCCCATCCGACGGCGTTGGCGGTGGAGACCTTGTACATCTCCCCCGGCTTCAGGTCCACCACGTTGAAGTCTCCGCAGGCCGACGCCCAGGCGACACCGTTGCCGCTGATCCTCTGGAGTATCAGCCCCTCCCCTCCGAAGAAGATGCTTCCCAGCTTCTTCTGGAAGGCGATGTCTATATCGACGCTGGGCTGGGACGCGAGGTATGCGGACCTCTGGAGGATCCAGTTCCTCCCGGGCACGACCTTGAGGTCGATGATCTTCCCCGGGACGTTGCCGCCGAGGCCCACCACTCCGGTGCCGCCTTCGGTGGTGAAGGTCACGAGGAAGAGCGAAGCGCCCGAGACGGACCTCTTGAGCCCCTTCCAGAGCCCCCCGTCCATGCTGGTGTTCATGCGGGTGTTCCCGCTCATGTATTTCATATTCCCGGGCGTGGCCCGGATGGCTTCTCCCGGTTGCAGCTCGATGTTGGCGAACTGCAGATTGTCTCCAGTGATCGTATATTTCAGAGTTTGACCCCCGTCCCGCCATTAACATATATGAATAAAAAGTCGACGCATGGACCCGCGGCGCATATCCAGGACAGGCGATATGATTATTAACGGAACGGCAATCTCAGCACAGGGACTGTGGGCTAGCCTGGTATACTTGTGGCTTTGGGAGCCATTGACCCCGGTTCAAATCCGGGCAGTCCCACTCATCATTTCCGAGCGCCAGATACCGTCTTTGCGGTCCCCGGGACCGGCCGTCCCGGCCTCCCTGCGATAGTTTTATAGACATAGTAAACAGTGTGAACTTTTATGACCGAATGCAACATCGAAGTTCAGCCCGGCGTGTGCAAGCTGAGGACTAGGATAAAAGCCGTCACCAATGACGAGTGGAAGGTCGTCTTCGAAGTGGAGAGCGACTGTCCCAGCGTTAGGAAGATGGCGTCCTCCCTCGGCCCCCTCGACCCCATGCGGAACGTGGGCGTGAAGCTGTCGGAATCCGACATATACAGGAAGGCCGACGAGAGCATAGCCCACACCGCGTGCCCGGTGCCCTGCGCTTTCCTGAAGGCCATAGAAGCGGCCTCGGACATGGGCCTCAAACGCGACGTGACGATCGAGATAAAGTGAAATGCCAGGACTATGCAGGTGCGCCCTGACGTCCGAGAGGATGTCAGCTTTCGTGCGGGGCCCCGACGGCTCGATGCTGTCGGGAAGGAGGCGTTTGGACAGGAACGCCCTTATGGAGGACATAGCGGGCGTCGCGGAACGCACATTTCCCGATTCGAAGGTCATAAGGATAAGGGAGGCGCCCCCGGAGGGGTTGCCCGCGTTCTTGGAACACGAGATGTCGGGGGACGACTGCATAATCATCTACTCGGTCATGGACCACCCTCACTGGGAGGAAGAAATCGGTTCTGCGGCCAAAGGCATCACGAGGGTTTTCTGCGGCCAGGACCTCTGCCACCAGGTCCCGGCGTGCTTCAAGAAGATCTTCGAGTGATCGCGCGAACCCATGAAGGGCGGTACCCGCCTCCTCATATGCGAAGTTCCCGCCCCCGCGGAGGCCCAAGCGACCGACGGACCGGAAGGCCGCGGACATAAATGAAAACCTACCAGAGGATCATGGGGAGTTCTTCGTTTCCACATCAATGTCCAGTAGATCAATGGGCGACGTGTAAAGGACGGTCTGGAAGGCCGCGGACCGGGATGCCGACAAGGTCTTTTTTTGGCGAGAGGACTTCTTCCCATCAGCATTTACGTTCAACAGTAATCACATTTCAAATTATAACAGTTATAACACTTATAACGTTATAT
>DAMX01000040.1:0-3148 GCA_002497195.1 Methanomassiliicoccaceae archaeon UBA354
GCCGTCCACCAGAAATATGCCGCCGGTCATCTTCTCCAGGGCCTTCTTGGCCCAAATGTCCTTGCCCTTCTTCTTCCTGGCCTTGTCTGCGAACTCGCCGATGGTGAGGCCCTTTTCGGAGCGGTAGTCGGCATAGTGCTCCCGCACGATGTCGCCCATCCTCAGGAAGGGTATGTCCATTTCGCGGGCCACGGTCAGCAGTTCTTCTTTGCCCGATCCGGGCATTCCGGTCACGATGAATATCTTCATAGTAAATTGTCCGAGATGTTGCACAGTTCTCTGTCGCAGTACGAGCACCTGAGCTTGGTGGGGCGTCTGCTGATCACCGCGAACTCGGTCTCGATGGGCTCGTTCTTGTTGGTGATGCAGTTGGGGTTGCAGCACTTGGCGAGCCCCGTCACATGGTCTCCGAGGACGACCCTGAACTTCTCAGCGACATAGTAGTCCCTGATGATGGAGATCGTGGCGTCCGGAGCGATAAGCGCTATCTTGTCTACCGTCTTCTGGTCAAGCTCGCAGTCCTCTATCTTGACGATGTCCTTCCATTCCGCCGACTTTCTGGACGATACATGTATGCCGACGCTTATGGTCGAGTCCATATACTCGTTGACGCCGAGGATCTTCAGCACGTTAAGGGCCTGTCCGGTGGCTATGTGGTCGATGACGGTCCCGTTCCTGATGGGGGCCAGTTTTACCTCCTTTATCGCCTTGACGTCCATCAGATCTCGCCTCCCAGTATGGCGCAGAGAAGAGCCATTCTTACGGGCACGCCGTTGAAGGCCTGCTGGAAGTACTTGGCGTGCTCCGACGAGTCGACCTCGGGTGCGATCTCGTCTATCCTGGGGAGGGGGTGCATGATCGCCATGTCCCTCCTGGCCTCCCTGAGCATGGCATTGTTTATGCGGTATGTCCCGGCCACCTTCTTGTATTCGGCCGGGTCGGGGAACCTTTCCTTCTGGATTCTGGTTACGTAAAGCACGTCCGCCTTGTCGATTACTTCCTCCAGGCTAGTGGTCTTCGCGGGCCTGCATCCTTTCTCTTTGATGTGATTGATTATCTCGTCAGGCATCTGCAGGGTGTCGGGGGCCACGAGTGTCAGCTTGGCGCCGAACATCGTTAGGGCTTCTGCGAGGGAATGGACGGTCCTTCCGTACTTCAGGTCGCCGACCAGCACCACGTTGAGGCCGTCGAGGGACCCTTTAGCCTGGCGCATCGTGAACAGGTCGAGCAGCGTCTGGGTCGGATGGGACCCGGCTCCGTCCCCGGCGTTGATGACGGGATTGATGGAGAAATTGGCCGCCAGACGCGCTGCGCCCTCGTACGGGTGCCTCAGGACTATGAGGTCGCAGTACGCGTCGACCATCCTTATCGTGTCGGCCAGCGTCTCGCCCTTGGATATGGATGTCATGGACATCTCGGACACGTCTATGACGTCGCATCCGAGCCTGTAGGCGGCGCTTTCGAACGAGAGCTTAGTGCGTGTCGAAGGTTCGAAGAACAGGTTGCCCAGTATCTTTCCGTGAAGAACCCGGTCCACCTTTTCGCCGGTAGCGTACGGCACCATTTTTTCGGATAGGTCGAGGATCGATTCGATCTCTTCCCTTGTCAGGTCCCTTATGGAAACGACGTCCCTGTCATAGAAGTCCATGGTGGCTAATCCTGCCATTGTGATATAATTCTTCGCCCGCGCGTACCAACATTAATTAACGGGAGGGCTCTCACTGAATGCAGATGCTGGACATTATCGCTAGGTCCCATAGGGGAAGGGTCTGCAAATACAAGGACGGAGAGAACGATCTGACCACTCCTGCGGTCGTAACCCTGGGAAGGTCGGCCGGGCCGTTCATATCGCTGGAGCCCGAAGGAAGGGTCCTGCATTTCATGGGCACCGATGTGCCTTTGGACGAAGGGCTGCTGACCACAGTTTCGTCGGGCCGCGGAGGCCTTCGCGGGGTGTACGGCAAGATATGCATCCTCAGACTGCCTATAGACGGCACAGAGGAGATCCCGGAAGGCTGCGAGGTGGTCGTCGTCCCGAACGCGTTCGAACTGAGGCGTGATGCCAGAAAGCTTCCGGACGCTGTGATCAAGATCAGAGAGGCCGCGGGCTTCGGGCGTCTGGTGTACATGTCCGGGATCGCCGAGCCGTCAACCCTGTCCATTCTCAGCTACATGGGCGTGGATATCTTCGACGACGTGCTGCCCAGCGCCGCCGGCCTCATGGGCGTGAGGATGATCCCCGAAGGCGAGGTGGCCATGGGCTACGACGTCTCCAGGGAGAACACGAGGGCCCTGAGGGAAGAGGCGGAGAAGGTTGCGTTGTTCTCGACATCGGGACGCCTGAGGGAGCTGGTGGACCAGAGGTCTTCCGCATCGCCCTCCTCCGTCGCGCTTCTGAGGCTTTACGACGGCCAGGGCTACGCCTACCAGGAGGAGGCCTGCACCCTCACGGGCGGAAGATTCTGCAGCAACACCGTACAGGCCCTTCGCAGGCCGGACACGGAGCGATACCGCAGGACCATGGCGGGCCGGTACAGGAGGCCGGACCACAAGAGGATACTGCTTCTTCTGCCGTGCTCCGCAAGGAAACCCTATCACACGTCTAAGTCCCACAAGGCATTCTCGTCGGCCATACACACGGGCGACCACGACACCCTGGTGCACGAGGTGATAATCACCTCGCCCCTGGGGCTTGTGCCCAGGGAGCTGGACGTTTTCTATCCGGCCAATGCTTATGACATACCCGTGACAGGAGAATGGAACTGCCAGGAGAAGCAGATGATCCGGTCGATGCTGTCCGAGCTCCTCGGACAGGGTTACGACAAGGTGATATGCCACTTTCCGGACTACGAGATGATCAAGGACCTGGCGGACATGGAATACACGGTCGAGAACGGAGATCCCACGTCCTTCGCCTCCCTCGGAAGGCTGGACGCATCCCTGAGGGGGGCCGCGAGAGGAATGGACCTCCCGGGCTACATGGTCGACCGCAAGGAGAACATACGTTCGGTCCTGCGTTTCCAGTTCGGACAGGAGGCCGCCGACGCCATAATGGACGAGAACACGTTCGCAACGGGAAAATTCCCGTACTGGAAGATCATCAGGGAGGATCCGGGGGACAGGTCTAAGAAGACCCAGCTCGGCATGC
>DAMX01000054.1:0-3011 GCA_002497195.1 Methanomassiliicoccaceae archaeon UBA354
ATTTCAGTTCAGGGTGCAGAGGGCGTCGACGGCCCAGCAGCCCTTGCCCTTCTTTCCGACGATGACCGGGTTGATCTCCAGTTCATGGATCTCAGGGTTCTCGAGGGCGATCAGGGCGATCCTCCTTATAGCATCCTTTATCGCATCGATATCGGACGGCTCGGCGCCTCTCGCGCCCGAAAGAAGCTTGTACGCCTTCGTGGAGCGGACCATGTTGTCCATCTGCTCTTCCGTCATTGTCGCGTGGGACTGGGATATCTCGCCCAGTATCTCGACGAATATCCCTCCCAGGCCAAAGGAGACCACGGGGCCGAACTGCACATCGCGTATCATGGACAGGATGACCTCCTCTCCGGAGACCATCTGTTGGATCGAGACGCCGTCAAGCCTCGCCTCCGGCTTGGCCTTCTTGCATGACACCATGATCTTGTCGAAGGCCGCTCTGGCCTCCGCATCGTTCTTGACGCCGACGACGACTCCTCCGACGTCCGTCTTGTGGGCGATGTCCGGGGAAAGGATCTTCATGACCACAGGATATCCCATCTTGGAGCTCTCTTTGACGGCTTCCTCGGCGGCCTTGACTGTAGCCTCGCCGGGGATCGGGACTCCGTAAGCCTTGAAGATCTGCTTTCCTTCCGCTTCGGTCAGGGCCTTCCTTCCTTCACTCTCAGCCTTTGCGATTATCTTCTTGACGGCGTCCCTTCCGCCCGATATCTTCGGCATCTTGAGAGGCGTGGCCACGGCTTCCTTGCGGAGGGTGTACCCTCTGAGTATGGACAGCGCGCGGACCGCCCTGTCGGGAGTTGGGAATGTGGGGATCAGGCCTTCCCTGAGTATGTTGAGTGCCTTGTCGCACTTGTATCCGCCTGCGAAGCACACGGTTGTGGGCACGGGTATGTCGTCCCTCATTTCGACCAGCATCTCGGCGATAGCCTCGAGGTCTGCGAAGTCCAGGGGCGAACCCATGATGACCAGCCCTCCGACGCTGGGGTCTTTGATGACGGCCTCGATGGCGTGCTTGAAGTACTCGGGTTTGGCGTCTCCTCTCACATCGATCGGGTTTGTGAGACCTGCGATGGTCGGAACTCTTTCGACCAGCTCCTTAAGCGTTTCCTCCTTCAGCTTCGCCGCCCCTATGTGGGGTGCATCGAAGGTCGCGTCCGCGGACATGACGCCGAGGCCCCCCGCGTTCGTGATGATCGCTATTCCGTCCTTCTTCATCTCGCTGCAGGTGCTGAATACGCTGAGCGCGTCGAAGAACTCGTCAGCGTCCATGGCCCTGTAGACGTTCAGCTTCTCGAATATGACGTCGTACACGGAGTCTGCGCCGGCGAGGGAGCCTGTGTGCGAAGAGGCCGCCGCGGAACCCGCCGCGGTCCTTCCCGACTTGAATGCGACTATCGGCTTCTTGGTCTTGACGTTCTGCATGGACTCCAGAAGCTCTTTTCCGTTGTCCACTCCCTCTATGTACATTCCGATGACCTTGGTGTCCGGGTCCTCGCAGAGTATGGGCACCATATCGGCCTCGCTCATGTCGCACTTGTTGCCGTACGTGATGAATTTGCTGAACCCGATCTTCTGACCTATGGCCCAGTCTATGATGGAAGAACCGAAGGCACCGGACTGGGACATGACCGACACGTTTCCCACCCTGGGCAGAAGGTGCGCAAAGGTCGTGTTGACCTTTCCCTTAGGGTTCATTATACCGAAGCTGTTCGGACCGAAGATCCTGACGCCGTATTTCTTGGCGGTGGCTTTCAGTTCCTCTTCAAGCTTCTCGCCTTCGGGACCTGCCTCTTTGAAACCGGCGGTGAGGATGCTCACGTACTTGGTGCCGGATTTTCCTACTTTTTCTATCTCCTCGGCCACAAAGGGGGCCTTGACCGCTATCACGGCGATGTCCACCGCCTTCCCGATCTCTTCGAAGGACGTGTATGCCTTCACTCCCTGTATCAGCCCGCCCTTCGGGTTGACCGGGTACAGTTCGCCGTCGAATTTAGCGGTTATCATGTTTTTCAACAGCATTCCGCCAAGCTTTGTCTCGTCGGTGGAAGCGCCTATGATGGCCACCGACTTGGGACTGAGAAAGTCGCTCATAGAGGGGGAGTAAATAATTAATCGCTATAAACCTTACTGTATTTTTGGATTATGCGTACGAATTACAGTATTATATATTCGGAAATCGTAGAAAAAGTGCTGTTTTTCTGCAAAAAGTGGTAATTATACGTCAATTGTAGTAAAAAATGATGTACAACGGCATTTAACGCAATGAAGATACGGCAAAAAATGTAGTCGCTCGCTGCCTGCCAATGCAGCGAGCGTTAAGGGCGTTGAGCACGGTGACTGCTGTGAAGTTACTCGTCCTCTCTCTTGCCGAGATGGTGGTCGATCGCGAACAGTGCACTCACGTCCTTCCCCGCCGCCTCGAACATATCGATTATGTTCCTCGTGTTCTCTTCTTCCTCGACCTGCTCGTCTATGAACCACTTGAGGAAGGATGCCGAAGCATGGTCCCCTTCCTTGTTCGCCAATTCATATATCTTGTCTATGGACGCGGAGACTTTCATTTCGTGCTCGTACGCCGCCTTGGCTACGTCCAAAGGAACGGACGGCACCTTGCCGGGGGCATTTATGGTCGAGAGGACCGGCCCGGCGCCCCTGGTCTGCAGGAAGCCCATGAACTTTTCGGCGTGCTCCATCTCCTCCTTGTATTGGAAAAACAGCCACTTAGCGTATCCCCTGTATCCTTTCGCATCCATCTCGTTGGACATCCCGAGGTACAGGAACGCGGAATAATACTCCATGTTTATCTGGTCGTTAACGGCCTTTATCACTTTTTCTGATATCATGCTTCTGCTCCTGGCGTTTCCGCCTGTAAAAGTATGGCAGGGTGCGTATATAACCGTCTTCGAACTACGGGCCCGGCATAGTCCTTTATAAGTGGAGATATCTTAGCGAGGTTGCCGGACCGGCGGAGGGGCGCGATGCGTGAACGCCATGAGCACGGGTCG
>DAMX01000001.1:0-4138 GCA_002497195.1 Methanomassiliicoccaceae archaeon UBA354
GACCAAGGGTCCCCGTCGGTGAACACGGTGACGGGGAGGCGCAGCTCCTCGTTCACCCTTTTTATGAAACGTCTAGTGCTCCTCGTCGGCTGTCCCTTCAAATGTACCAGCAATGCGCCGTACTTTTCAGGGAAACCGTTCTCCACAAGCCTGTCGAACATACCGCCGGTCTCTATGGCCATGACGAACTTGGCGCCGCAGCCCTTGAATTCTATCTTTTCGGGCCCCACGTTGTAAGGTATCCCGTATCCCGAATCTCCCACGTCATCGATGCAGTTGATCTTTTTCTTCTCGCCTTTGCGGGTAAGCTCCGTAAGGGTCAGGTCGCCGTATATCCTGGCGCCGTCCTCTTCGGGGCGGAGCTTGAACTCCTCCCTCATGCACCCGGTGATGACCTCGAGGTCCTCCGCCAGGATGTTGCTCTCGTCCTGGCTGTGGAATTTGGCGTTGTTCCACCCCTCGGAGATGTAGTACATCTCCCTCAAGGTGGAGGATTTGTTGGCATTCAGCATTCCTTTGATGAAGTCTGCGGTGTAGACCGTCCTGAGCAGCATCAGGGCCCCCTTTACGGTCTTCGCCGTGCGGACGGACTTCTGGTCGCCATACTTCCATACGCTGGATTTCGGATCGAATTCGATATTCCTCTTGGACCTCAGGGAGATCTTCATCGCCGGAACGCTGCCGTCGTCCATCTGGTCGTACAGGCTTTCGACGATACTGGTGAGGCTTTCTATGGTGTGGTCTTGCTTCTCATTCATTCAAATCAGCCTCCTTCTCGAACTCTTCTTCCTCGAGTTCTTCCTCTTCCTCTTCCGAAGTGTCTTCTTCCGTAATGGCTTCTTCCTCTTCGGTTATCTCCATGCCCTTTATTCCCCAGTCTCCCGGCAGAGGCTCCGCTCCCATGACTATTGCGGGATTGATCCCCGATATGTACACGTCCTCCTGCGAGAATGTGTCGGCCATCTCCCCGCTGAGCTCGAAGGATATGATTGCGGAACTGGAAGGCTGAAGGCCCCTGACCTCCCAATATGCCTTCCCCTCCTCGTTGAGATCCACGAAAGACGGATTCATGAAAAGTGCCAGGTTGACGGACTCTTTGGGAACCTGCGCATGAAGGCCGAAGGACCTCACGTTGTTGGTGTAATTGTAGATTCTGTAGACGTATCTGCGGTTGTTCTTGCCGATCTTCTCCACCGACGGTTCTATCCACACGACGTTCATTATCTTCGTTATCGTCCTCTCGAGGGACGGAAGCGGCCTTCCGAGATAATCTGCAGATTTTTTCGCCAGGTCCGGAAGTATCTCCTGGACGATCTCGAATTTGGCGTGCGTCTTAGAACGCCTCTCCAGCTTGTTAAGATGGCTCTTCAGGTTCCTTGCGCAGAGCCTGAGGGCAGCGGAGATCTCGCCGAGTATCTCCGGATAGCTGGCTATCGCTTCCTTGCCTTCAGATGTGAACGGGACCTTAGTTGATGCCACGTGCACCAATATTATGGCAGGCCCGTAGGGTATGCCCTTTCCACCCCTCTGCTCCAGACCGTAACGCCTCCAGTCCATGTCAGATATGGCTTTGGTGATCGCGCATGCGCCCTGCTGGTACAGAAGCGGTACTCGGTTAGCAAACCTCAGTATATTGACCTGGCCGTCAGAAGGTATGTCGCCTCCGTAGACGATGCCCGCCTCGACCACGAAGGGGTTTCCGTTAGCAGTTCTGGGAGGTCTCGTCACGGGCGTGGCGTAATAGTCCGGGCGAAGCCCCTCCATCACATGCATCAGGCCCTTCTTGATCAGAGTGTCGCCTATTGGTGACAGGCAGTCCGTCTGAGGTGCCATGATCTTGACCTTGCCGATAGCGTCGATCATGGCGGCGCACTGGTCCCTGGCGAGGTCCTGGGGCGGGGCCTTGGGATCTATTCCCGACAGTTCCAGTATGTCGTCCGCGATGCGGCCGGTGACCCTTGAGAAATCCTCTTTGAGGAACGATCTTACATTCTTTTGCTTGCTGCCGTGGGCGAACTTGATCAGATCGCCGATCTCCATCCCTTCGGGATGGGGTTTGATCTCTTTGGGTTTCGGAGGGATTATCTCCGTTGCCTTTTCGAACGTCCATTTCTTGCCGTCCGGGTCGTGGAATGTGATTGCGGCGTGGGGATTTACTATTGCCGTGTTCTTCAGGTACTCGAAGACGGATTGCTTTCCAGTCACGTACCTTCCCTTTATTGTGAACTCGATGCTGGTCCCGTGGTCCCGTTCCCAGGTGAATGCCCTCTCATTAGTGACCAGAGGGCGGTTCGTCTTGGTGTCTATAACGATGTCCATCTCCCAGGCCACCTCGTCTTCTCCGGACACCTTCGATATCACGTGGGCGGGCTTTCCGGTGGTCAGGTAGCCGTACATCACAGTGGCGGATATCCCGATCCCCTGCTGGCCCCTGGACTGTCTGAGCGCATGGAACCTTGAACCGTACAGCAGGCGGCCGTACACGTTCTTTATTGCGTTGTGCACTATCCCCGGTCCGTTATCGTCGACCGTTATCCTGTAATCGTCATCGTCAAGGCGCTCTATCCTCACGGATATCTCGGGGGCTATCTCCGCTTCTTCGCAGGCGTCCAGTGAATTGTCCACGGCCTCTTTAATGCCCATCAGGAGAGACTTCGAACGGGAGTCGAACCCGAGGATCTGCTTGTTCTTCTCGAAAAACTCGGCGACCGAGATCTCCTGCTGTTTGTCTGCCAGTTTGTAAGCGATGGACCTTCCTTTGGCATTCGGTCCCGAATTGGCAATATCTTCAGTTGAGCGCATCCGATGGTAGGAATGATCGGGCTGTTTTTACCTTTATCGGTATATCTGCCGTCCGTTCAGACCTTGCCTTCGAACCTCTTGCCGCACTTGGGGCAGAACTCGGAGGCGTTAGGGACTTCCTTTCCGCATTCCGGGCAATCGAAGGTCGACTCGGCTATCTCCACAGTGCCGTCCGCATGGTGGACCTCGATCTCCACGTCGTCTTCGAATGCGGCTCCGCACTTGGGGCACTTTTCAGCGTCGTCAGGGACCTCCGCGCCGCAGTCCGAGCATATGAAGAAGTCCTTCTTGACTGGTTTTATTTCTGCTGGCACATCGATATATGCTCCGCACTTGCGGCACTTGACCTCGCCGGGGAGGACCACCGAATCACATTGCTTGCATCTGCCGTATCCCGGAGGATAAAGGCGGCCCTGCTTTATCATCCTGTCACGGGTCTTCTCGGCGCTGGACCTCATGCCGTAAGTTAGGAACAGTATCATGAAGTAAAGAAGCATGCAGAGTCCCAGGTAGTATCCGGTACCTATCCAGTATATCGAGTTCTTCGCCGAACTCGATGTGAGCTCGTCCAAGAAGAACGTTACCGATTGGGAATCCGAGACCTTGGCGTCGGAGTCAGCGGTATCGGCCATGTAGAAGTATATGATGTATAGTCCGTCTCCGACCGTGACGTCGAAGGTAGCGGTGCCCGTGGTTTGATCGTATGAGGTGGGACCCAAGGTCCTCTCCGAACCTTTCACCCCGTAAACGCTGGAAAATCCGACCATATCTATCTCCGAGACGGTGGCCAAAGGCTTGTGTGCCGGGTCCGTGTCGGTGTATGTGACGTCGAACGTGTAGGAATCGGATGTTACGATATATGTGGCCGCCGTGAAGTCGCCGCGGCTTTGGAAATCGTTGTGCGAATCCACGTAAGCGGGCGAAGTGTACAGGCTCCCGGCCAGCAATGCAACCAGAGCGAACACGGCGCCGTGCATGACCATCACCTTGACGTTCTTGATCTTGACAAGGTGCGGTATCATGTAAAGCAACACGGCCACGATGACCATCGCGAGGCAGCTGAACATCATGTAGATCCCCGACATGAGGATGAGCAATGTCAGAACGAGGCTCGCTGCAAGTGCCGCGAGCTGTTTAGTGGTCAATTCGATCTTCTTGTCATCTGCCGATCTCTCGGTGCTAACTATGGCCATCGGGCCTGTAACGAGTTCATCGATTAAAAAGTATCTAAGGGGACTTTTTGTGCCAACTCTAATATAACCTTTCACTATCAAGGAACGGGAAGCAATTGGCGACGATCGAGGAGCAGATAAAAGAATTGGAGGAGCAGATCTCC
>DAMX01000001.1:4473-4943 GCA_002497195.1 Methanomassiliicoccaceae archaeon UBA354
TCCACGAAAGGATTCTATGTGAAAAAGGCCGGAAATGCGACTGTGGCGCTGGTAGGATTCCCCTCTGTGGGAAAATCCACGCTTCTGAACCAGCTCACCGATGCCAAATCTGAGATAGGGGCCTATCATTTCACAACACTTGATGTAGTGCCAGGTATCCTGGAGTACAACCATGCGAAGATCCAGATACTCGACATGCCGGGGCTTATAAAGGACGCCTCCCGCGGAAAAGGCCGCGGACGTGAGGTCATCGCCGCGGCCAGGTCCTCCGATATCATTCTTTTCGTGGTCGACGTGTTCAATCCTAACATCGAGGTCCTGTTCAACGAGCTATATTCTTCCGGGATTCGTCTCGATCAGAAGGCCCCGGACGTCGTGATATCCCCCACGGGCCAGGGCGGCGTTCTGGTGAAGCCCACCCTCAAGCTCACGAAGATAACCGAGGACGTGATCAAGGACATGACCATAGC
>DAMX01000001.1:5172-6874 GCA_002497195.1 Methanomassiliicoccaceae archaeon UBA354
GTGGAGCAGATGCTGGACGTCCTCGCGGGAAACAGGGTGTACATAAAATCCCTGATGGCGGTCAACAAGATAGACCTGGCCATGCCGGGCCAGCTCGAGGCGGTCAAAAAGAAGCACAACGAATTCCGTACGGTCCCTCTTTCGGCGGCCACGGGCCAGGGGATCGAAGATCTGAAGCAGGCGCTGTACGACACCATAGATATGATAAGGGTCTACCTGAAGCCCCAGGGGCAGGAGGCCGACATGGACGTTCCTCTCATTGTGAAGAGGGGGAACAATGTCGGAGACGTCTGCGAGCTGATACACAGGGATTTCAGGAATCAGTTCAGATATGCCATGGTCTGGGGGAAGAGCGCCAAGTTCCCGGGCCAGACCGTAGGTATGGACCATGTCATGGAGGACGAGGACGTCCTATCCATAATCGTAAGGCGCTGAGCATTATGAGCGCTTAAATTAAATGCCAGTTCATCCCTATACGACTCGGATTTCTGCCTCCTGAGGCAGGGTGTTAGAATGAACAGCAAAACTAAGATCATGTTGATTGCGGTCTTGGCCCTTTCCGCGGCGGCATTCGGGGCTGCAGTATACGAGGCCGACGAGGCCGACGCCATAGACCCAATATCACTTCGCGAGTCGAACGATGAGGTAGATGAGGATTGGCTTTACGTCGCCCTCGCCGGAGTAGTTGTACTATCCGTGATGGGGATGTTCCTCTACCGTCGGAAAGAAAAATTCTGATCCGGTCAAAAACCTTTTTCTAGTTTCAATATTTCAAAGCAACACGTTTATTATCGTTTTCCGTATAGCGGAGCGTATGATCCAATGTCCCCGCGGAACGAGGGATTTCCTTCCCGATGAGATGGAGAGGCGCAGATACTACGAAGGGAAGCTCAGGTCGGTCGCCCTCAGGTTCGGGTTCCGGGAGACGGAGACGCCCATATTCGAGGATGCGGAACTTTTCATCCTGAGAAGCGGGCCGAACGTGCTGAACGAGCTTTACGCTTTCAAGGATAAGGGGGACAGGGACCTCGCCCTGCGCCCGGAGATGACCGCTCCCGCCATACGGATGTTCGTCAACAGCATGAGCAACGAGCCGAAGCCCATAAAGATATTCTATTTCGGCCAGTGCTTCAGGTACGAGAGGCCGCAAAGCGGCAGGTACAGGGAATTCTTCCAGTTCGGTGCGGAGCTGATAGGTTCCGCGACGCCCGAGACGGATGCGGAGGCGATAGCTCTCGCCGTGGCGATGATAGAGTCGCTGGGACTCAGGGACTACAAGATAAGGATAGGACATATAGGTGTACTGAGGCAGAAGCTCGCAGATGCAGGAGTTCCCAAGGAGAAGACCGCGGAGGTCCTCCAGAAGCTTGACAAGAAGCTCTACGACGAGGCCCGTCCGATGATGGAGGACATGAACATCGGCACGCACGATGTCGAAGAGATATTCGAGTTGACGGAAACGGTCGGCGGCATCGAGGTCATCGATAAGGTTCCGGGAGAGCCAGGAGAATATCTCAGGTCCCTCATAGGCATACTTTCCGCCATGGGCGTGGAGGACGTCGAGATAGACCTGGGCGTAGTGCGCGGACTGGACTACTACACCGGCATGGTCTTCGAGGCGGAGGCGCCCGTGCTGGGCGCGGAGAAGCAGATATGCGGCGGGGGTTCGTACACCCTCTCGGAACTGTTCGGAGGGGAGAGG
>DAMX01000001.1:7149-7508 GCA_002497195.1 Methanomassiliicoccaceae archaeon UBA354
CCGGTATCCGATGATGTGCGGATAAAGGCTGCCGAGATAACGGCAATGCTCCGTAAAGCCGGAATCTCCTGTGACATGGACATCATGGGGCGCAAGATGGCCAAGGCCCTTAAGCACGCCTCGTCCGCAAGAGCGAAGTTTGCCGTCATTGTCGGTAAGGCCGAGCTCGAGGCGGACTCCGTGACACTGAGGGATATGAAGTCGGGCGACCAGGACACGGTCTCCATCTCGGAGCTCGTAAGCGTAATTCAGGGATGACTTCTGTCAAGCTCTATGTTCACGAGCTCGTCCGCCCTCGGCATAAGCAATTCGTACCTACGGACGTCCGTGAAGCGGACCTTGGGTATCATCGAGCTCAG
>DAMX01000001.1:7730-7931 GCA_002497195.1 Methanomassiliicoccaceae archaeon UBA354
CTTGGGTATCATCGAGCTCAGGGCGGCCGCATCACGGTGAAGCTCGATAAGTTCAGGGGCCTTTACTCTGTATTCGCCCCTCATCTGTTTTATGACGAGCTGAGAATCCATAACGAACTCGGCCTCTTCGGCCTCCAGTTCGATAGCCTTCCGTATGCCGGCGATCAGACCTCGGTACTCGGCATAGTTGTTCGTGCGAAT
>DAMX01000099.1:0-354 GCA_002497195.1 Methanomassiliicoccaceae archaeon UBA354
GGGGACACCGGAGGTCGTCTACGCCAGGGCGAAGGCCCCGGAGACCGTGGAGAGGATCCTGCGCAGTTCCAACGGGAGGCTTCTGGTGTCAGGTGCGGCCGAGGAGCACTTCCGCGCGGCCGAGGGCATCGAAGGTGCGGAGTTCCACAGGGAGTGCAGTTGCATTGTATTCGGCGGATTCCCCGAGGAAAGATACGGTCCGGTGGCCGTTGTCACGGCAGGCACATCCGACATCAAGGTCGCCAAGGAGGCGGTCCTCATGGCCCGCATGATGGGCTGTTCCTGCCTGGAGTACTATGACATCGGGGTCTCGGGCATACACCGCCTCATATCTCCCATGAAAGAGATCATATC
>DAMX01000099.1:553-5563 GCA_002497195.1 Methanomassiliicoccaceae archaeon UBA354
AGATCATATCGAAGGACGCCGCGGCCGTGGTTGCGGTCGCTGGAATGGAAGGGGCGTTGCCTACACTGGTGTCGTCCCTTTCGCCCGTTCCGGTCATAGGTGTGCCGACATCTACCGGATACGGCATCGGAGGTGACGGGCTGGCCGCCCTCATGGGCATGTTGCAGTCCTGCTCTCCGGGCCTCAGCGTGGTTAACATCGACAACGGTATCGGGGCAGGCGCGATGGCGGCCATGATAGCCAGGGGCAGGGTCTCCGAGAGATGAGCGGACAGACATTCTTCGATTCGATGGCAGAGATGAACAACACCGAGATCAAATCCGGTCTGTGCTCGATCTGCAAAGGCTCGCATAGGCTTTGCGGGAAGGACAGATGCCCGCTGATGATAAAGTTCTACTCGCAGCAGAAGACACTGCCCATGATAGACGCCAAGGACCTGGCCGGGAGCAGCCCTCCCGCCGTGTTCGTAGGCAGGTTCGGATACCCCAAAGTGGACGTGGGCCCTTTGATCCCTCCGGAGTTCGGAGACACGTCCATCATGGACACGCCGGAGCGCTGGGTGGGGAAGAGCATAGACGAGATCGTCGATTTCAGGTTCAAACTGGTCCGCGGAAAGATCAGGATAGACGCATACGACTTCAAAAAGTCGGGCAGAGTGGTAGACGACATACAGGAGATAGCCCTGACAGAACGCCCGCTCGACATCGAGGCCGAGTTCTCCCATAAGCCGAAGGGACGTGTCGTCATGGACGACGAGGTTCAGCCCTTCGGGCCCTCGGCACGTATGACCTCCATGAGGAAGGGCAACGGCAGGTTCGAAAGGAACCTCGAACGCAGCTTCTACGACACAGACATGAAGGCGGTGGACGCCGTGATATCCTCCTACCGCAACGGGACGCTTATTTCCGAGATAGAGAAGGCGTTCTCCGTCGGGACGATGGGGGTGGAGAAGCGGCGCAGGTTCGTTCCAACGAGATGGAGCATCACGGCTGTCGACGATATAATAGGCAAAGACCTGCTGACCACCACCAAGTTCTACAACACCATCGACGACTACCGCATATACCAGTGGGAGCAGCTGGACAACCGCTGGTGCATACTGATGATGCCCTGCACATGGAGGTACGAGCTCATAGAGGCGTGGTATCCGAACACCACGTGGAACCCTACCGGACGCACGATCGACATAATCAGCGACTGCGAGTTCTTCGACGGCAGGAAGGAATATGCCCACATCGGAGGATGCTACTACGCCGCGAGGATGGCCGTCAACGAGCTTCTCACAAGCGAAAGGCGCACGGCGGGCGTCGTGATCTTCCGCGAGGCGCACCCGGGATACGTCATGCCGGTAGGCGTGTGGAACGTCAGGGAGAACGTCAGGGAGGCCCTTCGGACCAAACCCTACAGCTACGACACCCTTGACAAGGCGATGGACCACGTGGACAGGGTGATGGACATCCCTAAGAGCACATGGGTCAGCAATTCCGGGGTCCTGAAGGACTGGTACACGCAGAGGAGGATCGAGGACTATTACTGACCTTCTCGACTTCACGCCTTCTGACGAGTGGGACGGGGTTTTCGAGACCGTGAAATGCAAACGGGCCCTCTCGCCGTCCGGCCTGCCCGGCATCGACTACGCCCTGAATCCCTACGGTGGCTGCGAGCACGGTTGCGTTTACTGCTACGGGCCCGAGGTGACCCATACGGACTTCAGGGAATGGCGCATCGTGAGGGTAAGGAGCAACATAGCGGAGAGGCTTGCCAAAGAGGTGCCGAACATAGAGGGCACGGTCGGCATAGGAACGGTCACCGACCCTTACCAGTACGCCGAAAAGAGATTCATGCTCACATCCCAATGCCTGGAAGTGCTCAGGTCCGCCGGGCTCAGAATACACGTACACACGAAGTCCGATCTCATACTCCGCGATCTCGACATCATCTCCAGGATGAAGGGCGAGGTCGGTATCACCATAACCACCCTTGACGAGAAGGTCTCCCACATAACGGAGCCGGGCGCCCCGCTTCCAAAAAGGAGGCTGGAAGCACTTAAGGAACTGACCTGCGCCGGCGTGGACACCTATGCCCTGGTCGGGCCCGTGCTCATGTATCTCGAAGGCAAAGAGGTCGAATTCGTCGAAGCGGTAGCATCCACGGGAGTCAGGCGCATGTGCGTAGACCGTCTTAACCTGCGGCCGCTGCTCTCTCAGAGGCTGGAACGCATGGGAGTGAGGGGTTCGACCTCGGCACTGGAGAAGATACGGCATATCGCCGGGGACCGCGGCATAGAGGTCACCGACGTATTTTGAATGTAAGCATGTCCCTGACCGACAGGGAGTAGGAGAATACCAACAGGGAGACCGCGAGCAGAGCGGACAGGAACGCGAGGAACGTTCCGTTCATGGAACCGTAGACGGTCAGCCTGATATACAGGAAGTAGAAGACCAGGTAGAGTATTATCGCCGCGGTAAGATGCGATACCCTCACCTGCACCTCTCCACCGCGGTTCCTGTACCCTATGAAGACGATGCCGCCGCCTATCAGAAAGCTGATGAGGAGGGCGACGTAGGTCAAGGGCGGGAAAGGCCATTTGCCTGCGAAGAATGCGAGATACAGAAGCGAAGCTCCCCAGAAACATATCCCCAGATAGACCAGCCACATTCCTTCCATCGATTCGTAGTTGATCCTGAAGGCGCGCATTCTGAAGATACTTTCTGTATGAATATATATCCTTATCCTTTGATAAAACGGATGGCGACCATCAAAAAATGCACTGGTTATAAAGGAATAGTTAATATAGAAGAACAAATTTACCGTAACCAAGACAAAGGAGGATAATCCAATGTATGGTTCTGGAAATCAGCCTATAATCGTGCTCAGAGAAGGCACTGAAAGAAACAGGGACAAGGAAGCGCAATTCAACAACATAGCGGCCGCAAAAGCAGTGGCCGACGCCGTCAGGTCCACTCTCGGACCTAAAGGAATGGACAAAATGCTTGTCAACACCATCGGCGACGTGGTCATAACCAACGACGGAGTGACCATTCTGAAAGAGATCGACGTACAGCACCCCGCCGCCAAGATGGTCGTCGAGGTAGCCAAGACCCAGGACTCCGAGTGCGGAGACGGCACCACGACTTCGGTCGTAATAGCCGGAGAGCTGCTCAAACAGTCCGAGGAGCTTATCAACTCCAACGTCCACTCGACGGTGATCACCAACGGATTCAGGCTCGCCGCCGAGAAAGCGGCCGAAATTCTGGACGAGATCGCAGTACCGGTCAACACCGACGAACTCCTCGAGAAGGTCGCATCCACGGCGCTCACCGGCAAAGCTGTCGGAGAGGAAGAGGCAAAACTCGCCAAAATCGTGGTCCAGGCCTGCAGGTCCGTCGAAGACGACGGAATGGTCGACACCGACGACATACACATTCAGAAAAAGATCGGCGAGAACATCGGCAACACATGCATGATAAAGGGTATCGTGATCGACAAAGAGCGCGTCCACCCCCGCATGCCCAGGAAAGTAGAGAACGCGAAGATCGCGCTGTTCTCATGCGCCCTCGAGGTCAAGAAGACCGAGTTCGACGCACAGATACAGATCACCGACCCCACAAAGATGAACTCCTTCCTCGAGGAGGAGGAGAACAGCCTCAAGGCGATGGTCGACGCCATCAAGAAGTCCGGAGCCAACGTGGTCCTCTCCCAGAAGGGAATCGACGATCTGGCCCAGCACTACCTTGCCAAGGCGGGCATATTCGCATGCAGGAGGCTCAAGCAGAGCGACCTCGAGGCCATTGCCAAGGCGACCGCAGGAACAGTCGTCGGCAACACCGCAGAGATCAACAGCAGCGACCTGGGATCCGCCGGTGTCGTGGAGGAGAAGCTCATCGGAGAGGACGGAATGGTCTTCATCACCGGATGCAAGAACCCCAAGGCAGTGACCCTTTTCGCCCGCGGAGGCACCGAGCACGTCATCGAAGAGGTTGAAAGGGCCCTTACCGACGCCATCCGCGTCGTGGGAGTCGCCATCGAAGACGGAAAGGTCGTCGCCGGAGCAGGTGCCCCCGAGATAGAGGTAGGGATCAGACTGGCCTCTTACGCCTCCAGCATCGGAGGAAGGGAGCAGCTTGCGATCGAAAAGTTCTCGAAGGCCCTGGAGATAATCCCCTGGACGCTCGCCGAGAACGCAGGCATCGACCCCATAGACAGCATCATCAACCTGAAGAAGGCCCACAAGGAACACAAGAACGGTTCCGTCTACGGTATCGACCTCGACAGCGGAGAGGCCGTCGACATGCTGAAGAAGGACGTTGTAGAGCCCCTCAGGGTGAAGAAGCAGGCCATAAGCTCTGCTTACGAGGTCGCCAACATGATCCTCAGGATCGACGACGTCATCACCGCACGCAGGGCCCAGTCCCCCCCGCCGGGAGCCGGTGGAATGGGCGGCATGCCCCCCGGAATGATGTAAAACCATTAACGAGGGGGCTCGTCCCCCTCGACACGATTTTTCTTAAACAATTCTGCCCTTGAGGAATTCCGAGGGCTCGGAGCTGCACTTATAATCATAAGTCTGGCACTATGCCGGTTACGTATCTGTAGGCGGTCATGTAAAAAATTATGAATGGTATTTTCCTAGTCGCTCTGTCAGACAATTGTCTGAAAAAATTAAATATCCGTCGGACCATTATGAACACGATGGGATCAAATGCGGGCCGCGCTTTACACGAGGGTGTCGACTGAAGATCAGGCCAGAGAAGGTTACTCCCTCGACGCACAGATGAAGCGTCTGGAGGCCTACTGCCAGGTCAGAGGATGGGACATCGGGGGCAAGTACAGGGACGAGGGGTTCTCAGGAAGGGACACTGACCGTCCGGAATACCGCAGGATGTTTTCAGAATCTGAGTCCTGGGACATCCTTCTCGTGCTGAAGATGGACCGTATCCACAGGAACAGCCGCAACTTCATGGAGATGATGGAGGACATCAGCTCCAAGGGCAAGATGTTCGTCTCTTC
>DAMX01000049.1:0-311 GCA_002497195.1 Methanomassiliicoccaceae archaeon UBA354
GTAGGCGAATACCTTCAGCCTTTCGTCAATCCCACAATAGTGGCGGGCTGGATGAGGGGTTCCCACTACGGAGCACTGTACCCCTGCTCGCCTGAGGACTCGGACCCCGTCTATTTCGACGGGCCCCCGAGGATATGCTGCCTGGGTTTCCAGCTCAACGATGGAAAGCTTCAGGGCCTGGAGCCGATGAACTCCAAGAACGGAGAGCACGTGCCCGTCGACTTCTTCAAGGGCGAGACCTGGAACAAGGCAAGGGAAGATGCCATAAAGGCGTCCATGCTCATGAGGAGCCAGGGCCCGTTCATGCCCTC
>DAMX01000049.1:525-781 GCA_002497195.1 Methanomassiliicoccaceae archaeon UBA354
ATACTCGGACCGGAGGAGATGGAATACACCTCTCGGCCGGAGGTCCTCAGCTCTCTCACGTCGAGGTTTGAGAACATTGAGTGAGAAAAAGTTTCACAGACCGGTAATCGTAGTGAACTTCAAGGCGTACCAGGAGGTCAACGGACCAGGCGCCTTGGAGCTCGCCAAGATATGCGAGAAGGTCTCAGAGGAGTCGGGGCTGAAGATAGGCATATGCCCGCCGATGGTCGACCTCGGATACGTGGCCAGGAACGTG
>DAMX01000049.1:1012-1471 GCA_002497195.1 Methanomassiliicoccaceae archaeon UBA354
ATCCCGGTGTTCGCTCAGAACATCGACCCACGGGCACCCGGGTCGGCCACGGGATGGGTCACGCCTGCCATGGTCAAGGCATGCGGTGCGGCCGGAACACTGATCAACCACACGGAGCACAAGATACGGTTGAACGAGATCTCCGAATGCACTGACCTCGCCAAGGCATCGGACCTTATCACCCTGATATGTTCCGACAATGACAGGGTCGCGGCGCAGGTGGCACAGTTCCGTCCCGATTTCATCGCGGTGGAGCCCCCCGATCTGATCGGAGGGGACCTTTCCGTCACCAAGGCAAACCCGGCGATCATCGAGAATACGGTGGATGCGGTCAGATCGGTCAACCATACTGTCATGATCCTCTGCGGTGCGGGCGTCAAGACCGGGGCAGATGTGAGGGCGGCTCTCGACCTGGGAGCCGACGGTGTGCTTCTCGCTTCCGGCGTCGTAAGGTCCAAA
>DAMX01000049.1:1703-2282 GCA_002497195.1 Methanomassiliicoccaceae archaeon UBA354
GTCAGGGACCTGGTGCGGAAGGTCTGAGCCCGGCCATTCTCGGCGACGGCCGGATTCTACATACTGAGTATCACTAATTGTAGTTGGCACTCTGATATGCGGGAACGCAGACAAGAGGGCGATGAGGCCACCGGTTCTGATACTCTTGGCGGTGATGGTCGCTGTCACACCCGCTTTCACGGCAACGGAGGATGTGGCTGCCGTACCCGACGGAATTTTAATTTCCGAGGTTCAGCCGAAAGGAACCGAGGGATTGTCGTTGCATAATTTCGGCGACCGCTGGCTGGATATGAAAGGGCATAGCCTTTCGGATGGTGAAGGCAAGATCGTTTTCACAAGATCGATAATGCTGGGGCCTTCGGCAGACATTACCGTTTCATTCGACGCCGATTCGGTCCAGACTTTCCTTGACCGTCCCGGGGACGAAGATTTTTTTGCATACGAGGTCGGCACATCCGGAATTACTGCCGATAAAAGATTCAAACTTGCAGACGCAGGGGACGGCCTTTGTCTCTTTGACCCCGGGAACGTGTTGATCGATTCGGTCTGCTGGGGAAATGCGACCGTCGAAGGCTGGAG
>DAMX01000049.1:2510-2995 GCA_002497195.1 Methanomassiliicoccaceae archaeon UBA354
GCCGGTCTGGAGACAGGCCCACAGAGGACAGATATCTTGTCCGTCTTTCTTCGTCGGACACGGATACGGCGGAAGATTGGAAGCTGACCCGTCCAGGCATGACAGACCGGCCGTGCGTCACGTTCACTGCTGACGTGACTCCGTTCACATTTCCCGAATGCCGTGGCTCGCACATCTACAATGCCCTCGAATCAGCGAGAGAGGAAGTCCTTATTTCGATCTACCAGTTGACAAGCAGGGAGACCGCCGCCCTCCTGTGCCTCCTCGCAGGGAGCGGTGTGAGTGTGAACGTCCTGTTGGAAGGATCCCCTTTGGGAGGAAGGGAAATTGTTAACACCGAGCGTATGATGATGAAAAATCTGGTTGACTGCGGCGGAACGGTGAGGTTCATCAACGATCCGAACTCTGGAGACAATAGAGATTACGGCAGCAGATTCACGTATGTACATTCCAAATACGCTGTCATAGACGGAAAAACGACCATA
>DAMX01000049.1:3182-4051 GCA_002497195.1 Methanomassiliicoccaceae archaeon UBA354
CATAGACGGAAAAACGACCATAATCACATCCGAGAACTGGACCGAATCCAATATGGGCGCGGGAGAAGGCAACAGAGGATGGGGAGCCGTGTTGGAAAGCGAGGATTGCGCGTCATATATGCGAGATATATTTTTCAACGACAGCAGCAATGCCTTCGGAGACTGCAGGGATCTGCTGGAACTCTACCCGCAACAGGCAGGTTTCGAAGGAAGCATGGCCTATTCCGATCCCGCCCTGATCTATGATGGCAGCTATGAAAGCATCACGTTCAGGGACTGCAGGGTGACGCCCGTGTTGTCACCAGACAACTCGTACGGGCGGCTCAGGTCCATGATCGAAGGCTCTGAGGTCCGGGTGTTCGCCCAGCAGATGGACCTTTCGGATTCATATATGGGCCTGTCAGAAGAATCTCCCGCATCATGGATGGTAGATGCTGCGTCCCGCGGTGTCGACGGCAGGTTGATTCTAGATATCACCAATGATACTGGAAGCGAATATGCAGAAATAGGGCTGATCAACACCACCACAGGTCTGAAGGCTGCGGGGATCAGCGGAGGCGAGGGATTCCGACTGACGCACAATAAGGGCGTCATAGTCGATGACAGCGTGTGGATCGGCTCCGTGAACTGGACCAACACATCTTTTTTTCATAACAGGGAGGTGGCGGTGATCGTCGATTCCCCCGGCGTGACGGATTTCTTCTCATCGCATTTCATGGAAGATTGGGACGACAACTATGCTTTCGGTAAAATTAATCTGGAGATCCTTTGTTCGGGGGACAGGTTACCTTCCGATTTTGGTTCTTTTGAGGTATCGATTTATCCGAAAGGGGATTACACGATCCTGTGGGACATATACGGGGACGGAA
>DAMX01000049.1:4215-4513 GCA_002497195.1 Methanomassiliicoccaceae archaeon UBA354
TGTGGGACATATACGGGGACGGAAATCACATCCGAAGCTCCGCTATCGCCAAGATATCTTACGAAGGGTTGGAGCCTGGAAGGCACACGCTTATCGTAACGGTAACGGACGAAGATACAGGAAGGTCTGCTTCAGCATCTGTCGAATACATCGCCGAAGAACATCACAAACGTACCGACAGTATTAATGTCAACTTTGTATACTTGGCTATAGGGGCGTCGGCCTCCGCGGTAGCTCTGAGGATCGTCAGAGCAGAAAAAACTCGGGATCTACCAGAAAAACGGAAGAGGAGATATCG
>DAMX01000024.1:0-203 GCA_002497195.1 Methanomassiliicoccaceae archaeon UBA354
AGGACGCGATCCGGACGACCGCAAACTGGTGGTCCTTGTGAGGAACGACCTAAAGATGACCAAAGGAAAAATTGCAGCCCAGGTCGCACATGCGGCCGTGAACTGCGCCTTCGCGTCTAAAAAGAAGGATGCCGCGAACTTCAGCGCCTGGTATGATTCCGGTCAGGCCAAGGTCGTCCTGAGGGTGGACTCCGAACGGGAGC
>DAMX01000024.1:449-981 GCA_002497195.1 Methanomassiliicoccaceae archaeon UBA354
GAACGGGAGCTTTTCGAGTTCAAGTCCTTGGCGGAGGCCCTGGGCATAACATGCTCCCTCATCACCGATGCCGGAAGGACTCAGATCGAGCCCGGTTCGATAACGTGCCTCGGGATAGGGCCCGAGAAGGTGTCAGTACTGGACAGGATCACCGGCGAACTTAAGATGCTCTGATCCTGCGTCGAAATTGGTCCTGAGCTCTCTCACGAGGACCTTGAGGTTCTCGTCGGTCATCATCGGGGACCTTATGCAGACCCCCGACGCCCCCTCCGCGGAGACCTTGGCGATGTTGTAAGGAGTTATGCCGCCTATGGCGTAGACCGGGATCCTCACCGATGACAAGACGTCGGTTATGAGCCCCGTCCCCTTGGGAACGGCGTCCGGTTTGCATTTTGTTTTGAAGACAGGGCCCGCTATCAGATAATCGGCCCCCATGGCCTCGGCCTCTTTGGCCTCTTTGACGGAATGGACCGAAACTCCGACAGACGAGAATCCATCCCTTTCCCTAAGTTCGCGCATCTTGCCCAGAGGG
>DAMX01000024.1:1143-1318 GCA_002497195.1 Methanomassiliicoccaceae archaeon UBA354
TCTTGCCCAGAGGGAGCTGGACGTTCTCTATGTTCAGGGCCCTCGCGGTCTTCGCATAGGAGTTGACGCACATGGGGATGCTGTACTCGGTGCATATGGCCAGGCACTCCGTTGCCAGATACCTGTACTCGGGTTCGAGAAGGCCCTTCTCCCTCAGAATTATCATGTCGACCCC
>DAMX01000024.1:1536-5418 GCA_002497195.1 Methanomassiliicoccaceae archaeon UBA354
CCTCAGAATTATCATGTCGACCCCCGATTCGGCAACAACCGCGATCTGGTCCGCGAAAGGCCTGGCCATTATTCTCCGGTCGGTCACGGCGATGATCTTCGCTCTGGATTGCATTGCCTCACCTCATTCAGACTTTCACATAATCGTTGAAAACGGGCTGTTTTCCGTTGGCCACCAATGCTTTGACGACCTCATCCAGGTCTCTGGGGTCGGATATGTCGAACTGTGCGTCCCCCCTCTCGGTGCCCGAATGCTCTCCGATTCCCACGCTGACTCCGGCCGACATCTTCGTGGCGCATATCCCGACGATGTTGTCCCTGAACCCGGGACGCTCCCTGGTGGAGATCGTCTGCCCTGCAAAAGGCATGAACAGGCGGTAGGCCATGGCGACCTGAAGAAGCTTGGACTCCGTGACGCTGTTATCCGCGTCCTCGTGGTGGATGAACGGTCTGAACCTCGGAAGGGAGAATGATATCTCTGCGTGGGGGTATTTCCTCTGAATCTCCATCGCATGGAGGCCGCAGGCGAACGTGTCCCTCCTGAAATCCGAAAGACCCAGCAACGGAGCGAAACCTACACCGCGCATCCCTCCCATCAGGGCGCGTTCCTGGGAATTGAACCTGTAGGAGAATATCCTCTTCCTGCCTCCGGGATGGACCTTCCCGTAGACGGCGGTATCGTACGTCTCTTGGAAGACGGTGACATAGTCTGCGCCCATATCATGCATCCTGCGGTACTCGCAGGTGTTCATCGGGTAGACTTCCAGCCCTATATTGGAGAAATGCCTGGAGGCCCTCGCGACCAGGTCGGCGACATAATCCGGGTCCGAATGCACACGCGATTCTCCCGTCAGAAGCAGTATCTCCCTGAGGCCGGTGCATGCTATGGCCTCCATCTCCTTATCTATCTCGTCGCCGACGAGTTTGGCGCGTTTTATGTTGTTTGTGCTGTTGAATCCGCAGTAGACGCACCTGTTCGAACAGTAATTGGAGGCGTAGAGGGGAGTGAAGATGCTTACCGAGTTTCCGAAATGTTTCATCGTCTCTTCCCTGGCCCTCCGGGCTATCTTCTCGAGCAAAGGCTCTGCCGCAGGCGAAAGGAGCGCTGCGAAACCATCCGGGCCGATACCGTCCGAAGAGAGGGCTCTGAAGACATCGCTTTCAGAGTAATCGTCGGGACTGTACTCAGAGGCGCGTTCGAGAACCCCCGTCATAAGATCAGGGTCGATGTGCTCCATTCCCTCTTCGTAGTCTTCTGCGTCCGTGAAATCTCTCATCTCATCTGTCCTCGAGGAAACCGGTCAGAGGACTGGAGGCCTCGGCTCTGTGTTCAAGGACCCTTCCCGGACCGGAAAGATATGCCAGGCGACCGGCCTCGATGGCCATCTTGAACGCCCTGGACATGGCCGCCGGGTCTTTGGAGGTGGCTATGGCGGTGTTCGCCATTATGGCGGCGGCCCCGATCTCCATGGCCTCGCAGGCCTGTGACGGCCTGCCGATCCCTGCGTCCACTATTATGGGGAGGTCTATCTCTTCCACCAGTATCTTTATGAAATCTCTCGTCAGAAGGCCCTTGTTGCTTCCGATGGGGGCCCCCAGGGGCATTATGGCGTCCGCACCAGCATTCTCCATGTCCCTTGCCGCCGACAGGTCCGGCATCATGTAAGGCATGACGATGAAGTCCCTTGCCTTGAGCAGCCCCACTGCTTTTACCGTCTCCGTGTTGTCCGGCAGGAGGTATTTCGAATCGCGGATTATCTCGACCTTGACGAAATCCCCGCATCCCAGCTCCCTTGCCAGCTCCGCAATGCGCACAGCCTCGTCGGCGTTCCTGGCCCCGGAAGTATTGGGCAGAAGCGTCACTCCCCGCGGCATGTAGTCCAGTATGTTCTCCATCCCTCCGGCGTTCGCTCTCCTTACCGCGAGGGTCGCCATCTCGACGCCCCCGTTCTCTATCACCGTCCGTGTCATGTCGAGGCTGAACTTTCCCGATCCAAGGATGAATCTGGACCGGAACTTCCTCCCTCCGATGTCAAGCAGGTCTTCATTCAATTTTTTCATCTTCCATTCCGTATATCAATCTCAGAATTAAGTTTGCCTGGTGTCCGGCGCATACGGCAACTCTGGGCGCATGCATGTCGCCGGTGTCGGATGTGCCGTCGCCGCAAACGTAAAGCTTTTCGAACACGTGTTTTGTCCTTATTCCGTCTGGGGAGTCCCAACCGGAGATCCCTGAGCCTGAAACCAAATATGTGCCAGGCATCTTCGTGAGCACCGTGTTGACAAGCATGGCCTTGGCATCTGCGGTGTCGAGCGCCTCGCAGACTATCTTGCATCCCTCGAACACTCCGGCTATGTTTTCCTCATCGAGGCGTACGTCGTGGGCTTCCGGCTCGGCCTCCGGGTCGATCATCTTCAGTATTTCAACGCAGGCATCGGTCTTCTTCATGCCGAGATGCCTCCTGAAGTACGCCTGACGGTTGAGGTTGGACTCTTCCACCCTGTCAAAATCGGCAAGCACCAGGTCTCTGAAACCGGATCTCACCAGCATGACAGCCACGTTGGACCCTAAACCGCCGAGGCCGGCGATCCCAACTCTCAAAGGCAATTCATCCGCCCCCGACGAAGCTGACTATCTCCATCGAATCCGTATCTTTCAGTACGATGTTCTTGTAAGTATTTCTCGGAGAAACGGACCCGTTCAGTTCGACCGCGACCCTGGACGTGTCGTATCCGGCGGAGACGAGGAATTCATGTAACGTCGTCCCCTCCCGGACCTCCATCTCCTTTCCGTTAGCTTTCATTGGAAATCCTCCGGTTGCCGTATGACCTGATGGCTTACAATATCTTTGTCCGACGGATTTCACCGACGGGGGATGTGGGGCCGGGCCTTCAATATCATGTCCCTGAGGTCGTGGGCGGCCTCCCTTACGTCGTCCTGCGCCACGACCGCCGAGACAACGGCCGCCGCGTCGGCTCCGGCGAGCATGACGTCCTTTATGTTGCCCCGGTTTATACCGCCGATGGCAACCAACGGGATCTCTGGGATCTCTCTCCTTATGTTCATTATCGCGTCGAGCCCTACGGCTGTTCCCGCATCCGGTTTCGTCGAAGTTGTGAATACGGGCCCTATCCCCAGATAGTCCGCCCCGCCTTCGTACGCCTCCGTCGCTTCGCGGACGTTCGAAACGGAAATTCCGATGAGCGCATCATCGCCCATCAGGCGTCTCGCATCGTCAAGGGGCATATCGTCCTGGCCCAGATGGACGCCGTCGGCGCCCGAGGCCAAGGCAATGTCAACCCTGTCATTCACAATGAAGAATCTGCCCATTTCGTAAGCGACCTTCCTTATCTCCTTCGCCTGTGAGAGCATAGCGCGCCCGTCGACCCCTTTCATCCTGAGCTGAACCGTTTCGGCACCGCCCTCGTACGCAAGCCTGGCAACCTCGGCGTCGGTCCTTCCTCTCGAAAGCGAAGAATCGGTCACGACATACAGATCGATCATGACGGCCTGATGGGAGTCGGAAGTATAAGTCCATCGCAGGCATCCCTGAGAAGCCTTCTGCCCGACAGTGGAAAGTAAAGAAAGTTTGAAGCGGGCCCGGCCCGCATAATGGTTTAGAATCCGCAGCGTTTGCTGAGCTCGGACGGCATGTACATGCCGCGGACGGGCATCCCCTCGGTCTCGGCCTTTATGCGGGAGACCAGCTCTTCGGTCGTCATGTCGACGTCCCTGTTCTCCGACCTCACGTAAACCTTCAACTGCCCGGACTCGATCTCTTTCTCTCCGATCACCGCGGCATAGGAGCACCAGTCCTGCTTGGAAAGGCGGACCTTCTTTCCGACCGTTGCGTCGGTATCGTCCACGGAGACGCGTATGCCG
>DAMX01000084.1:0-189 GCA_002497195.1 Methanomassiliicoccaceae archaeon UBA354
GGACCGAATCTGTCCGACAGCGCCTCGACCTTGTCGGCTTCCGACTTCAGGAACAGCTTAACGACCATTACACCGTTGTCCACCAGGTACCTCTCGAAGATGTTCGCATCGTTTATCATGCGGTCCAGCCCTTCGCCCGTGACCTTCTCCAGATTCTCTGCGATGAAGGAGTACCATCCGCGGTCGAAT
>DAMX01000084.1:329-5404 GCA_002497195.1 Methanomassiliicoccaceae archaeon UBA354
AAGGAGTACCATCCGCGGTCGAATATCCCGAGCTGCCCCTTTCCCGGAGTGGAAGCGAGGAAATTGAGAAGCGCCTTGGGACTGGAGAGGCCTTCCGGGTCGAAGTGCCTGTATCTGATACCTCTCGGTTCCAATTTGTTCAGCAGGTCGCCTGCAATCCTTCCGATAACTCTTCCGCTGCATCCTTCCAGAATTATCAGCGCTGGTATCCCCTCGCTGTAAAGCTCGTGCTGTACAAGGGTGAGCTTCTTCACGAGCGCTTCCCATTCTTCGTCTTCCATCGCCCGGACACCCGCTTATGTGGATATAATGGTTCCAAAGGTAAAGTGAAATAAAGGATCGGCCCGTCCCGTGTTCATGATGGGCGGACTGACTGAAGCTGCCAGGGAAGCGGGCAGGATAATGATGGACCGCGACGGCCTAATGATCAGCACAAAGGGGACCAGGGAGAACCTGGCCACCACCGCTGACCTCAAGGTCGAGAGATTCCTGAGAGCACGTCTTCCGGAACTTGTTCCCGGCTCGTCGTTCGTCGGAGAGGAGGACGGCCGGAGCGGCGAGGGGGACCTTGTATGGATAGTCGACCCGATAGACGGTACGGCCAACTACGCCAGGGACCTGAAGGTCAGCACGGTGTCCATAGCCCTCCGGATGAATGGGGAGACCGTCGCCGGGGTGGTATATCAGCCTTACACGGACGAGATGTTCTGCGCCAGAAAAGGACAGGGCGCATCTTTGAACGGTAGGGCCATACACGTTTCGAACAGGCCTCTGGCCAATTCGATGTTCTGCACATCCTGGAGCGCCTACAAGAAAGAGAGGTCGCCGATGTGCTTCAGGATATCTGAGCGCGTCCTGCCCCTGTGCGAGGACATACGGCGTTTCGGAACGGCGGCCTACGAACTGTCGCTGCTGGCAGAGGGGCGCATCGATATCTTCTTCGAAGCGACCCTTCAGCCCTGGGACATCGCCGCCGGCGCCCTCATTGTCAGGGAGGCGGGGGGAGTTTGCGGTTCCTTGGACGGCCCTGAATCGTACGACGCGGAGGGGCCCATGATAGCGGCCAACAGCCGGGAAAGCTTCGGCGCGATAAGGGATATCGTAGAAGAAGAGATGGGCAGAGAAGGACTCTGAAACGTCTCGGACCATCTTACGGATCGCAGGCCGAAAATCATTCATCGGCCCGCTTCGGCGGACATTACCAGTTCACAGTTAGTTACGATGGTTTATTATGCCGTCTTGCTGATTCGCACGCATGCCGTGTAAAAAAGATTCCGAGTGCGACATGAGCGGTAAGAAATACTGCCAGATGTACGACAACATGGGAGGGTTCGCCCCCAACACCCTGAAGGCCATCAAGGACCTCGACCCCGGGCTCATCGAACTCATCCACAACATGGACAATGTGATAGTCGAGGACGGCGCCCTCGACAAGAAGACCAAGAGGCTCATCGCCCTCGCTTGCGTCTGCATAAGGTCCTGCGAGGACTGCGTCTACCCCCAGGCCAAGGTCGCAAAGAACTACGGGGCCACCAAAGAGGAGATCCTCGAGGCCGTCAACGTCGCGGTTCTTACGGGCGGGGTCCCCAGCTGGTCCATAGCCAAAAAGGGCATCGCCCAGCTCTTCGAAGAGTGGGATAAGGAGTGAACATCATCCCCCGGCCTCGCCGCCGGGGCGTAATTTTCTTTTTTTGATCTGCTTCATGACCGCGTATGCCGCGGCGGCGCACATTATTCCGATGAAGGCCCCCGCCACGACGTCTGAAGGATAGTGTACCATAAGATAGATCCTCGAGAAGCCCATCAGAGCGGCGTATGCAACGAGGAAAGAGCCCCATCTTCTGTCATATATGAACAGTGCGAAGGCGGCCGCGAAGGCCTTTACGGTATGTCCCGATGCGAAGGAGTATCCGCCGGGGGGATCGATGATCAGAAGCAGCGACGGATCTTCGACGAACGGTCTGGGCCTTTCCACCAAGGGCTTTATCATCCAATCGTTCAGAACATGCCCCATCAGAACGGCTGCGGCCATCACGACGCCGGCCTCCCTGGTCGGTTTGTAGATCATCAGCGCAACGGCGATGATCAACCAGATCGCACCGTAATCTCCCGAGTATGAGACGAATTCCATCAACGGGTCCGTTATCCCGCCGGACATGTTCTCCTGTATCCAAATCAGGACGTCCGTTTCCGATGCCATCGGAGATGCGACGTATTACCGATATTTCAAACCAGGCGGAGCCTGTCTGCGATCGGCCGACAGGCTGCGGATATGGCGTACGATATCCATCGTTCGCCAAGCGTGCGCTTACTCGAAGTTTATTATATCACACGCGTCTAACCGGAAACAGGAGATAAAGAATGACCGAGGTAGGAAAATGTATCAGAACAATCGATACCGACGAAGGTAAGATCGACATATACAGCCTCAGGGAGCTTGAAGAGAAGGGAATAATCAAAGACCTCTCAAAGATGCCCTATTCCATCAAGATCATAGTTGAGTCCATGCTCAGACAGAGGGACGGCAAGATCATAACCGACAAGGACGTGGTCGCCGCCGCATCTTGGGATCCGAAAGAGAATTCGGACGACGAGATACCGTGGATTCCGGCAAGGGTCCTGCTTCAGGACCTCACCGGCGGAGCTGCCGTCACCGACCTGGCGTCCATGAGGGCGGCGGTGGACGCCCTGGGGTTCGACGGGTCCATCATAGATCCGCTGGTCCCCGTAGACCTGGTGATCGACCATTCGGTACAGACCGATTATGCAGGCAGGCCCGACGCTCGGGAGCTCAATGAAGAGCTCGAATTCGAAAGGAACAAAGAAAGATATGCACTGTTCAAATGGGCGCAGGATTCATTCAAGAACTTCCGCGTGGTCCCTCCGGGAAACGGCATATGCCACCAGGTGAACCTGGAATACCTTTCTCCGGTCGTCCATGTCAAAGACAGCTGCGGGAACAAGACCGCCTATCCGGATTCATGCTTCGGGACCGATTCGCACACCACACAGATCAACGGCCTAGGAGTGGCCGGATGGGGCGTGGGCGGGATCGAGGCCGAGGCTGTAATGGTGGGGCAGCCCAGCTACATGAAGCTGCCCGACGTGGTGGGATTCAGGCTCAAAGGCAGGCTCAGGCCGGGGGTCAACGCCACCGATCTGGTCCTCACATGCGTGCAGATGCTGAGGAAGAAAGGGGTCGTGGGCAAGTTCGTCGAGTTCTGCGGCCCCGGCTATGCGGGGCTGGAACTGGCTGACCGCGCCACCCTCGCCAACATGGCGCCCGAATACGGAGCGACCATGGGGTACTGCCCTATAGACGGCAACACGATAGAGTACCTCAGGCTGACCGGAAGGGACTCCGCCCATATCGACGCCGTGGAAAAATACGCCAAAGAGCAGACCCTGTGGTACGACGGGGAGGCGGAGTACACGGACTTGCTGGAGCTCGATCTGGAGACCGTGGAGCCTTCGCTCGCCGGGCACAAGAGGCCCCAGGACCGCATCCCCCTTTCCGAGATGAGAGATCACTTCGCAAAATCCCTCAAGGACCTGGGAGTTGATAAGAAAAGAGAGCCCGTGTCCGGGATGCTCGGGGACGGTTCGGTGGTCATCGCTTCGATAACCTCGTGCACGAACACTGCCAATCCGTCGGTCATGATAGCGGCGGGGCTTCTCGCCAAGAAGGCGTGCGAGCTCGGACTGGAGAAGAAGGACTTCGTGAAGACCTCCCTCGCTCCAGGATCGAAAGTGGTCACCGAATATCTGAAGAACTCCGGCCTGCTCCCGTTCATGGAAAATCTTGGATTCCAGGTATGCGGCTACGGATGCATGACGTGCATAGGCAACAGCGGGCCGCTGTCCGACGACGTGTCGAGACAGATAAAGGCCGACGACCTTGCCGTCGCCGCGGTCGCATCGAGCAACCGCAACTTCGAAGGCAGGATCCACCCGTTGGTAAAGGCCAACTATCTGGCCTCTCCGCCTCTTGTGATCGCATACGCCATCGCGGGAAGGATCGACATAGATTTCGAAAACGAACCGATAGCGAATGCAAAAGGAAAGGACGTCTATCTGAGGGACATATGGCCGGACGACGCTGACGTAGAGGACGTAAAGAACAGGTTCGTGGACTCCGAGACGTTTGCCAAAGAATACCGCAACGTGTTCAAGGGTTCCGAGAGATGGGACAATATCCCATGCAAGAAGTCCCCGCTGTTCGCATGGGACGAGAAGTCGACTTACATACGGAACCCTCCTTTCTTCGACGACATTTTCGAAGAGCCCGCCATCAGGGACATAGAGGGGGCAAGATGCCTCGCGATGCTGGGAGACTCGATCACGACCGACCATATCTCGCCGGCTGGAGACTTCCCTGCCGACAGCGACGCGGGAAGATATCTGCTGGAACGCGGAGTGGAGAAGAAAGACTTCAATTCCTACGGCTCCCGCAGGGCCAACCATGATATAATGGTCCGCGGGACTTTCGCCAACATCCGTCTCAGGAACCGGCTCGTCCCGGGGTCCGAGGGCAGCAGGTCCGTATATCTCCCCGACGGGACCGTCGACACTATTTTCGAGACGTCCGGCAGATACATGGAGGAGAGGACGCCCCTGATCATATTGGCCGGGAAGGAGTACGGTACGGGCAGCTCGAGAGACTGGGCGGCCAAAGGGCCCCTTCTGCTGGGCATCAAGGCGGTAATCGCCGAATCTTTCGAGAGGATACACCGTTCGAACCTGATAGGCATGGGCATAGTGCCGCTTCAGTTCCTTGACGGCCAGAACGCGGAGTCTCTGAAGCTGGACGGCACCGAGACGTTCGATATCGACCTGGAAGGGCTGGAGCCGAAATGCCTGGTGGGCGTGACGGCTTACAGGGGAGGCATGAAGCTGGAGTTCGACGTCGTATGCAGGGCGGACGTCCCGGCGGAGATCGACTATCTGGCCAACGGCGGGATACTTCAGTACGTGCTGCGCAAGATGATACTGTAAACCCTTTAGACACAAATCTTTTTATCATGATGCGGACTACCCGCAACAGTCGGGCCCGTGGGCTAGCTTGGTATACTTGT
>DAMX01000017.1:0-212 GCA_002497195.1 Methanomassiliicoccaceae archaeon UBA354
AACACTAAGAAGACGGACTGGACGCCTTTCATTTTCGGATGCTTCGCCGGGCTCGTCCCCTGGGTCGCGCTGATCATGTACTTCACCGGCGTCACCGGAGGCTCCCCTCCTGCGTTCGTCTACGGTATCATGGTCTCGATCGCTTTCTTCTTCAACATATTCGCGGTCAACATGATCCTGCAGTACAAGAAGGTCGGAAAGTGGAAGGACTA
>DAMX01000017.1:486-2957 GCA_002497195.1 Methanomassiliicoccaceae archaeon UBA354
ACCATGGTCGGCTGAACGCCGGCTAAACCCCTTCAATAACTTTTTCTGCTGCGCGTCGGGCGTCTGCGGTCTTCGCGGACGGCCGGCCGCAGATCTTGATTTTGCATATTTGGGACTTCTTCGAACGAGGCGCTTCGCTTACGATCGATGACCAAAAGATGTTTTCATATGCCCGGCCCCGGCGGTTCCGTGAGGCATCTCCCGGACCTTGCGATCATTGAGATGGGCGCCATATCAGAAGTCCCAGGCGGTTCATCTGCTCGGTACGGACCACGCCTTCCTCCGCATGCGAACCGACCACGTCTTCGATCGCCTTTGAAATCTCGCGTTCGTCCCTGTAGAGAAGGAATTTCCGCTTGTAGAATTCTGCGAGCCTGCCGGGTTCGCTCTCGCTGCAAGTCTCGATCTCAAATTTTTTTAAGATGGGTTCCCTGCCTATGGATTTCAGAAAACGTAAAGGAAAACCCGTGTCGTAACCCTCATAGGTGTATTCCCTGCCGAGCTCTCTCCAGATCTCGAAATAAATCGAATCCCTGTCTTTGGACATCGAAGAAATGTATATGCATGTGTCGCTTGAGCACATCTCCATTTTAAGGATCGAGACCGAAGAATTGACCGGGGGGCAGAGCGAAGAGAAGGCTATGTCGTACTTCCTTTTCGGAACGTAAACATCCCAGTCCGCGCATTCGGTTCGGATGTTGGTTATCTCTTCGGTCCGGCATATGCCGTCGAGACGCTCCAGCATGCGTGGGGACTTGTCGATCGCAAGTATGCCTTTCACCGACGGCGATAACCTTAGTGAATACGTCCCGGGTCCGCATCCGATGTCCAGCAGGTCTTTGTTCCTGCTCACGTATCCTTCTGAGACGAGGAATTCCGTTATCGTGTCGTGCATCTCCGAAAGCGTCCCGTCCCCGTACGTATCGGCGGAATCATCCCATATTTTATCGATGTCTTTCTCGGAAAGCCCCTCGGCGAAGAAGGGATGTCTGAGCCTGGCATGTTCCCACTCTCTTATCACCGGAATGGGATCAGACCGCATTTTCGCTCTTCCTCCTGAGTAGCAGAAATAAAAGCAGCGGGCCGCCGACCATGGCGGTAATGGCGCCTACCGGAAGCATTATCGGTTCTGCCAAGACCTTCGCGCCCAGGTCCGCCAGGAGCAGGATCGCGGAACCGCACAGCGCGGATGCGGGTATGAGGTATCTCATGTCCCCGCCAACGAAGATCCGCGAGATATGCGGCGCCAGCAGACATATGAAGCCTATGGAGCCTGTGAAACATACCACCATCGCTGTGGAAAGACATGCGACGAGCAGAGTGACCGTTCTGACGGCCTCGGTGTTGACGCCTAGGCTTCGTGCGGTATCGTCGCCGAGCCTCATCGCGTTGATGTTCTTCGACAGGTATGCCGAGGCGGCCAGGCACAATATCAGAGTTACAAGGACGAACGGGATGTGCCAGATGAAGATATTGTTGAGATCTCCCACCATCCAGAACACTACCGCCTTCACGGCGTTCGGTTCCCCGAAAAACTGCAGGAGCGTGTTGGCCGCGCTGAATATGTATGAGATGGCGACACCGCAGAGTACCATGGTGGCCGGCGCCAGGCTTCTCATCCGTCCCGCCGTAAGGATGATCGCTATCGGTATGAGTGCAAAGAAGAAGGAGTTCGCTATAACGCCTGCTATGTTCGAGGCCAGGGACATGCCCGTCAGTATCGCTATCGCCGCCCCGAAGCCCGCGCCCGACGACACGCCCAACGTATAGGGTGTCGCCAAAGGGTTCCTCAGTATGGACTGTGTGAGACATCCTCCTATTGCCAGGACCGCCCCGCTGATCAGGGCCATAAGTATCCGGGGGAGCCTGATGTCGATGATGATCATCCTCATCCTGTCGCTGATGTCGAAGGTTCCCGGCAGCAGGAAGTTTACAAGGGTCTTGTAGACGTCCGATACAGATATCTCAGCTGTGCCGACGGTGACCGAGTAGCAAAAGATGGAGATTACGGCGATGAGCAGGAATGATATGAACAGCAGCCTTTTCACAATAATAGTTCTGATCTTCTCTTCTTCGCAGCTGTTTTCATCGATATTCAATATATCCTCGCCCTTGAAATAAAAAATGAAAAGGTTTGTCCTGTCACATCACGGGACCGGCCGTCACACCGCAGGGCTGATGAACACGCCGTCCGTGCTGACGTCGTAATCGCTGACCCCCAGCCACTCCGACACATACTCGTTGTGTATCGCCACGGCGTCAAAATCTGCAAACTCGTCCGGATAGATCGCCTTTGCGATATACGCCGCATGGAGTATCCCGCCGGTGGCCCCGTTCCTGAAGTCTCCGGCCATGATGTAGATGTTGCCGTCTTCCACGAAGTCCGTCAAGGGCCTTCCTGCCGCCAAGGCATGTGCGGCGTCCATCCCCGTGCCGTCGCCCGTGCCGTAACCGTGGTCGGGCGTGGATGT
>DAMX01000098.1:0-3065 GCA_002497195.1 Methanomassiliicoccaceae archaeon UBA354
GTCGAACTGCAGGTGGCAGAACGGGCAGATGTCCACGATGTACTCCGCGCCGCCCTCGACCATGTTCTCGAGGTTCTGCTTCGTGAGCTTCATGGCTACGTCGCCGAGCGCAGACCTTACTCCTCCTCCGGCTCCGCAGCACATCATCTTCTGCCTTCTGGGCATGCTCTGGGCTCCGGTGGCCTCAACGAGGTCGTCGAGGACGTGGGCGTCCTCGGGGTCGTCGATCGCCTTGTACTTGCTGGGCTTCAGGAAGTGGCATCCGTAGAAGGTAGCTACCTTGTAGTCGAGGGGCTTCTTGATGCTCTCCTTGAGCTTCTCGACGCCGACCTCGTTGTAGAGGACCTCTGCGAAGTGGCGGACCTTGGTGGTGCCCTTGTACTCCATGCCTATCTCGGCGAGGATCGCGTTGACCTCGGCGAGCAGCTCGGGGTTGTGGTTGAGCTCATGGGCGGCATCGAACAGGGATCCGAAGCATCCGTTGCATATCGTGACGATGTCGAGCTCCATCTTCTCGGCCAGCGCAAGGTTCCTTGCGGCGGCTGCGAGCCAGGCCTTTCTGCTGAAGGCCCTGATGACACCGGGCGCCGGGCAGCAGCTTGCATCTGTAAGGTCAACGAGCTCGATTCCGAGGTTTTCGCACACAACTCTGGTGGATTTCTCGATTCCGGGGTATCTGAGAGGCGCGATGCATCCCAGGAAGAAAGCGTATTTTGCCATTTGTATCACTCCACTATCTTTTCGAAGCCTGCTGCAGCCAGTACCTTCTTGAGCTGGGCCATTGCCTCGGGGTTGGCGATCACTGTGGGGGGCTCAGCGGACAGTCCGAGGGCCTTCCTCTGCTCCTTCACCTTGTCGTTGATGCTGACGGTGTGTCCGATGGCGTAAAGGGACTGGGCGGTCTTCTTGTGGTTCTCGAACATGTGTCCTTCAGCCACCGCCATGTTCCTGAGGGTGATTATTATGTCGACAATGGGGACGGTGCGGGGGCACCTCTCCTCGCATGCATAGCATGTGGTGCAGTCCCAAAGGTCCTCGCCCTCGAAGATCTGTTCTTTCAGTCCGAGCTGAGCCTGCCTCATGAGCTTTCTGACCCTGTAGGAGGTCTGTCTTCCGGAGGGGCAGCTGGCAGTGCACGTACCGCACTGGAAGCACATCTTGACCTCGGCGCCGCCGGCGGCCGCGATCTCTTTTGCAAAGTCTACATTTGGTGTTACCATGAGTACTACCTTGGAATCGCACTATCTTGGTTGTATATAATAACCGATGTCCGTGACCAAACAGTATTATCCTTTTTGTTAAACCGTCACTCTATATGCCTGGACAGAAGGGCCTTGTTGAGTTTTGCGATGGTGCGGTTCTCCGTGCGGTAGATGGCATTGATAGTGTGCCTGAGCATCTTGGGGTCCACCGCGCTCTTGAGCCTGAGCCCTTTTCTGACAAGCAGGAACTCGTCGATGAAGAAACTCTTGTTGGACCCCAGCAGCTCGGGCAGAGAGTATGTGACGGAATCGATCGTATATTCCCTGTCCTCGGAGTCCAGATACATATACGCCACCCTCTGGGCGCCGTAACGGTAACGGATGAAAGATGGGCCGTTGTCCACCATCACCATACCCATGAAGCCGACCTCGGTCCACTCGAACTCCTCCGCGTCGAAGAGATACATGGGATCGTCCAGCACAGCGTAGTCCGCCGTGTGCTCCTTCATCATCCTGAGGTTGTTCTCGTCGTCCGATATTATGAGCTCGGCTTCTGCCAGCTTGAGGGCGGACATGACGGACATCATCAGGTCCTCGGTGACCGGACTGCAGCATATCGTGAATCGCCTATCGTCGCGGCACCGGAGTGTGGTCGCCTGGTGTTTTTCGAGGATGTCCCTGCCGGCGGCGGTGAGCCTGGTCCCGGCGGGCGTGGATACCGTCACGGGGATGCCTGCGGCGGCCCCTATCTGAGAGATGTACTTGTGCACTACCGGCACGGAGATACCCAGTTCGGCGGCCGCAGATGTCATGCTTCCGGACCTTCCCACCGAGGAGAGGACCTCCAGCTGCCTGTTGGTGACTGTCTTGCCGTTTATGACCTGATACGTCTCGGTCCTGATGTCCACGGATGCGTCAGTTATTCGGCGGTATTAACCCTTGTGCAAGCTGCGGAACCGTAATAACGCCACACTCCTTAGGGGGGACGATGTCTGAGAAACTCAAAGATTCCACGATGGTGGTCGGCCTCGGAAGCCCCATCATGAGCGACGATGCCGTTGGACTGAAGATAGCCGAGCGCGTGGGTGACCTTGGTATTTCCGACATCGAGACCAGGCAGGAGGCCATTGGAGGCCTGGACATACTGCCGGTCATCAGAGGCTTCCGCTTCGCCGTGATAGTCGACAGCATACTCACCGGGAACGTACCTCCCGGCACCATAATGATCTTCGACCCGGAGCACTTCGACCATACTGTGGCCCCGGCCTCGGCACACGACGTGAACCTTGCCACGGCCATAGCCATCGGGAGACAGATGGAGCCGGACATGATGCCCGAGGCCGTGAAGTACGTTGCCGTAGAGGCCTGCGACATACAGACTGTCAGCGAGAGCATGACCCCGGACGTGGAGGCCGCGATACCTGGCGCCGTCAACGCCGTACTGCACCTGATCTCGGAGTTCAGGAAGGGCTGATCAGATATCCAGCCCGCAGAACTCCATCTCCCTGATCTCTTTGTTGCCCTTTCCCAATACCACTGCGTTCAGCGTCGTGGGGCGGATGGTCTCTTCGGCCGCCTTCATGACGTCCTCTTCGGTCACAGCCTCCATTTTGGATATGGCGTCCTCCAGGGAATACAGGCCGCCCGAGAGCATATACTCCTTTGCGACGCTGGTCATCCTCCGGGATGTGGACTCCTGGGACCTTATCAGCTCACCTTTGACGAGCCTCTTGGTACGCTCGAGCTCGCCTTCCTCGAGCCCCTCCTTGAGGAATTTGCGGAGCACGTCGGCTGTCGCATCCACGGACTTTTCGACGTTCTCGGCGGTGGACGGCATGGATATGCCCCTGTAGGGAGCGTCCG
>DAMX01000050.1:0-257 GCA_002497195.1 Methanomassiliicoccaceae archaeon UBA354
AGCGCCCGGGATTCAGAGACAACATCGTCGGGATATGTGCGACGAAGATGTCCGCCGGCGTTAGCGTGGGAATCGGAGAGCATTCCGGCACAGAGAAGGGGGACGCGCAGTTCGACATATCGGACCCCAGGGGCCTGGAGGAGGTCGTGAACGCGCTGGTCGCCAACGGAAGGCAGCCCGTGTTCAACGATTACGTTAAAGTCTGATCGAGGTGAGCCGATGCATTCCAAAGCGAAGATCATCGCCGTGACCGACCG
>DAMX01000050.1:542-2902 GCA_002497195.1 Methanomassiliicoccaceae archaeon UBA354
GGCCTTTCGCGGACCAGATCGCGGCCGTAGCAGAATCCGGTGCGGACATGATAATCCTGCGGGAAAAGGGACTTATCGAACCCGAATACAGATATCTCGCCACAGAGTGTCTTGCGATTTGCACCGAATACAGCATTCCCATGTGCGTGAACTCCTATGTCAGGACCGCGAGGGCCCTGAACATCGAGGACGTCCAGCTCCCTCTGGGCAAGATGCGCGAACTGAGGGATAGGGACGGGCTCTCATCTGTCGGGGTGTCGGTCCATTCCGTGAAAGAGGCCAGGGAGGCCGAGAGACTGGGGGCGGACTATCTCATCGCGGGCCCGGTCTTCAAGACCAAATGCAAACCGGATGCGGTCCCGAAGGGGACGGGGCTTATCACGGACGTGTTCTCGTCGGTGGATATCCCGGTATACGCCATCGGCGGCATCACTCCTTACAACATCGCCAGGATCTCCTCGAAGGGTGCTTCGGGGGCCTGCATCAGGTCGCCTATGATGACAGGCGGGAACCTCAGGGTCCTTGTGAGGGAGCTGAGGACCAATTTCGACGCGGGATTAGAGCATCTTCAGATCGCCGGTGATCTTGTCCAGTACTGATACCTTTTCCGGGCCTATCCCGAGGCACGTGATAGAACCGGGCTCGATCTGGGTCCTTCCCGCATCGGTGATCAATGAACAGGTTATTCCCAGGGCCTCCGCCACGGCCTTGAACTCGAAAAGCTCCCGTTCGGAGTCCACCCTCAAGACCACCTTGGCCTGACCCGAATCATACCAGGCGTTGAAGTTTACGGCATCTTTCTTCTTTGAAGCGAAAGCACAGTTCACGGCCGCATGCGCCACCTGGGCTGCGATCTTTCCTTTGGTCATTTTAAGGTCGTTCCTCACAAGGACCACTAACTTGCGGTCGTCCGGATCGCGTCCTGCCATACGTCCGAGCGTACGTCAAGATAGTATTTCAACTAAACCCGAAGGGGGGCGTCAATAACTCTTTTAACATACTCCCGTGTTAGGCTAGACATGGCGATGATCAACATAGAGTACAGACATTCCGAGGAACCCCCGGAGGCCAGCATCATCAGGAGGAAGACCGTCGAGGAGATGAAGAACTACCTCATGGGCCTCGTGGCAGAGATGCTTATCGCAGACATATCGGCGCAGTACGTCGATGCCGTGTCCGAGGGGAAGAACGCGGTCGTGATAAACGGAAAAGATGTCAATGACATTCTGAACGGATTACAGATCAGGATGCTCGATAACGAGGACGCCTGCGACTCCGGAAAGCCCTCGCTGATAAAGTTCGAAAGGCCTGTCCTCGACTGGAGAAGGGAATTCATTGAGGACATACCCGACGTCCTGATGAAGAACGCCATATCGAAAGCATACGCAGACGCCGCCAAAGACAGGATAATGTGAGCAGATGGCAAGCTTCGAGCTTCTGAAAAGAGACGGTCTTGCGCGGATATGCCGCTTCGAGACACCTTCCGGTTCCATTGAGACTCCGGCGCTTCTGCCGGTGGTCAACCCCAAGATCAACACGGTGCCTCCCCGGGAGCTGCACGACGAATTCGGCTTCGGGGCGCTGATAACGAACTCCTACATCATCAAGAACACGCCAGAACTGAAGGATAGGGCGCAGGCGGAAGGCCTCCACAAGATGCTGGATTTCGACGGCATCATCATGACCGACTCGGGGACGTTCCAGAGCCACATGTACGGAGAGGTCGATCTCACCAACCCGGAGATAATAGAATTCCAGAAGAGCATCGGGACCGACATCGGGACGGTGCTCGATATATTCACAGAGCCCGAATGGTCCAAGGAGAAAACCCGATGGGCCACCGAAGAGACCTTGAAGAGGACGGAGGAAGCGTGCGCGATGAAGGGCGAAATGCTTCTGAACGGAGTGATACAAGGCTCCATATACAATGACCTGAGGACATACTGCGCAGAGAAAATGGCCGAAATGGAAATTGACGTCCACCCCATTGGAGGTGTCGTACCGCTGATGGAGCAATACCGCTACTCGGAACTGGTCGATGTCATAATGAGCTCCAAGATGGGACTCAGCCCTGCACGTCCGGTACATCTTTTCGGGGCCGGCCACCCCATGGTGCTGGCATTCGCCGCCCTGATGGGTTGCGACCTTTTCGATTCGGCCTCTTACGCCAAGTTCGCCAGGGACGACAGGCTGATGTTCGTGGACGGGACGTTCCGGCTACAGGAGATGCAGTCCTTGGACTGCGACTGCCCCGCATGCAGGGGGATCACCCTGGAAGCTCTGAAGAAGATGAAGAACCGCGACCGTGAATCGCTTATCGCCAGGCACAACCTCCACCAGATCAAGGAAGAGCTGGAGAT
>DAMX01000050.1:3009-5150 GCA_002497195.1 Methanomassiliicoccaceae archaeon UBA354
ATCACCCTGGAAGCTCTGAAGAAGATGAAGAACCGCGACCGTGAATCGCTTATCGCCAGGCACAACCTCCACCAGATCAAGGAAGAGCTGGAGATAGTCAAGAGGTACATACGCGAAGGCAGGCTCTGGGAGCTTGCCGAGATCAGGTGCCGGGCACATCCCGCGATGCTGGACGGGCTCAGGAGGCTGGCGGAGTACCGCAGGTTCATGGAGGCGTACGACCCGATAAGCAGGGAAGGCGCCCTTTTCTACACAGGTCCGGAGACATACAACCGCCCGGTGTTCCAGAGGTACGAGTCCAGACTGATGACCAGATACGTCCCTCCTTCCAACAGGGTCATGCTCTTTCCCGACAACGGAGGAAAGCCGTACAGCCGTTCCTATGCCAATGAATTCGACATAGCCAGGCGCAACGGCTATACTCCCGTGGTGGTGACCCCGTTCGGGCCGGTCCCCGCGGAACTGGATGAACTTTATCCCATGTCGCAGTCGCTTTTCCCTTCGATAACCGACAGAGATACCGACAGAAGGTCCATGGGCCTCACCATGGAGTTCCTGCAGAGATACGACTTCGAAGATACCGTAAAACTCGAGAACGTGGAAGACACGGGCTCTTTGGAGTACGATGCCGACATGCTCAGGGCGTTGGCCGTATCCAGATATCAGTTCGGCATTATCGCCACCGAGGCGCTCTTCAGAGGCAAGGTCGAGCTCGTGAAGAGCAAGAACACGAACAAGATAAGGAACGTAATTTCGGACGGGGAGCATATCTTGTCTATGAGGGCCGGCGACGGAATGTACACCCTCAAAGCGGAGGGCGCGGCCAGGATCGCTGCGGCGGTCCCCGCCCCCTACATGAGGGTCGTGGTAAACGACGATTCCGTGCCATACGTCACCCAGGGGAGGAACGCGTTCTGTCAGTTCGTTATAGACTGCGACCCGGGCATCAGGCCCATGGAGGAAGTTATCGTTACAGACAGGAACGACAGGGTGCTCGCCACCGGAAGGGCGATGATGACTCGAAAAGAAATGGAGTCATTCGGAAGAGGTGTCGCCGTCAAGGTCCGCAACGGGACCTCTGACGAGCCCTGAAGCCTCCTCGGCGATCTTCAGGCAGGCGAGGAGGTCGTCGGCCGTGTTCCTGAGCGAACCGGCCGACTTAGCCTCCATTTTGAAGTTTATGACGTTTTCCCGGACCTCCATTTCTACGTACGTGCCGTTGTCCGGGTCCAGCGCGGCCGCCACGGCCGCCGCCGTCTCCGGGGATCCGTACTCGACCCTGAGGTCCAGGGTGTTCATCTGCTCTTCCCTTCGCGGATCTTGTCTGCGATGGCCTTGCCTACCTGCTCGGTGGTCATTTTGCCGCCCAGGTCCGGAGTGGTCTTGTTCTCCCTGAGGCATTCGGTGACCGCGTTGTGGATCAGCTTTCCCTCGCCGGGGTACCCCTGGTCCTCGAGCAGCATCTGGCCGGCCAGTATTGCCGCGATGGGGTTTGCTATGCCGCGTCCCGCGATGTCCGGAGCGGAGCCGTGGATGGGTTCGAACATGCTCAGCCCTTCGGGGTTGATGTTTCCGCTGCATCCCATTCCGAGTCCGCCCTGGAGCTGCGCTCCCAGGTCGGTCAGTATGTCGCCGAACAGGTTGGGCACGGCCACCGTGCCGAAGGTCTCGGGGCGTACGACCATCGCCATTGCCATGGCGTCGACGAACATGAACTCCAGCTCAAGCCCGTACTGGTCTGCCTTCTCCCTGAAGATATCCCTCTGCATGCCGTACATGTGGGTGATGACGTTTGACTTGTCCACCAATGTTATCTTGTCGTCCCCGCGGGCCATGGCGAACCTGCAAGCGTAGTCGGCGAAACGGGTTATCCCCTTCTTCGAGAGGAAACCTATCTCGAACGCGAAATCGTCGTCGTTCGATGGGTCTGCCTTCATGTCCACCTCGAGCTCATAAAGCTCCCTTTTGACCTTCAGGCTCACGTTTTTCCCGCCGAACGAAGGTCCGAACCTTCCTCCGGCGCCCATGTAGAAGTCCTCGGTATTCTCTCTGAGGAACGTCATGTTGAACGGCACTTCCCTTTTAAGGGGGACGAAGGGGAACCAGGACGTCACGGGCCTCATGTTGATGTACTGGTCGAA
>DAMX01000093.1:0-3862 GCA_002497195.1 Methanomassiliicoccaceae archaeon UBA354
CAGACCCCCATGCGAAGTAACCGGTACCTACGCCGATCCCTGCTCCGACGACCAAACAGATCGCCATCAACGTTACCATTTTGCCTTCCAAGGTTTACACCTCGTGTTATAGGAATGGTAGAATGCATATATACCTCATCGAATTATTATATGATGTACTATATATCAATATATTCGTAATGTACGGTATATATTAGTTATAGTGCTATATTCCCGCGGAAGATCTGGCATCGATGATCGGTTCACAACCCCATCGTTATTGCGAACAAGATTGTGAATATGTACCTATCGCATGAAAGCTGTGAAAGGTTATAAGAAAAACCGATCTGAGAACGATTCAATCTATATATAATAAAAAACAATTTACATACTGATATAGATAAGCTTAAATCCGAACTGATCTCTAACAGCATCGTGGACGTAAGAAGAATACAGATCACCGGCGGATCGTCGTTCATGGTCACGCTTCCAAAAGATTGGGCTGATTCGGTAGGGCTGAAAAAGAACGATTCGGTAAGCCTCCAGGGCCAACCGGACGGGAGCATCGTCATCTACCCTCAGGGGGCCCGCAAGACGGCCGAACGGACGATAAAGACGATCGACGTCGACACCGTGAACGACAGGGAATATCTCTACAGGTTGCTCGTCGGCTCCTATATAGCCGGCCACAGCGCGATAGAGCTGAGGTCGTCGGGTCAGATATCGAGCATGGTCGCCGGAGTGGCCTCCTCCTTCACGCAGACCGCGATAGGCCTGGAGATCATGGACGAGAGCGACAACAGGATCCTCATAAAGGACCTGATGGACCAGACCGAGATGCGCCCCGCCAAATCGATAGAGCGCCTGAGGGTGCTTATCAAGAACCTTTTGACGGACGTGCTGGACGATGCCGAGGCCAATAGGAAGAATATATTCGAAGGTCTCAACGACAAGGATAGGGAGATAGACCGCATAGATTGGCTGATCTCCCGTCAGGTCAACATATATCAGAAAGAGTACTCGCTCGCCCGTAAAATAGGCTCAAACCTTTGCGAGATAACCAGAAGCAATACCGCCAGCAGGGCGCTTGAACGCATTGGCGACCATACTCTCCTCGTAGCCAAGAATCTCGACATCCTTCTCTCCGAACCCGGCACGTCGGAGGTCGTGAAAGAGATAATCTCGATCGGAAGGGAGGTGTGCGAGCAGATTTCGATGTCGGTCACCAACTGGCTGAACAAAGATATGGTGATGGCCAACAGATGCATCGAAGAGAGCACGCGCCTCGTCAAGCGCACCGAAGTGCTCTCAAGGATGGCCGCCAATCTGGACCAGAACGGAGGGATGGCCGCGAGCACGATCGCCGGAAGCCTCAGGCGCATGGCTGAATATGCGATGGACCTATCCGAACTGGCGATAAATTCGGCCATGGACTGACCGTCAGTTATTATATCTCCCGAGCGTATGGAAGAATATGAAGACCGCGGTCGCGATAACCGGCGCATCGGGCAGCATTTACGGGGTCCGTCTGCTTCAGAGACTTCCCGGCGAGAAGATGCTGATAGTGTCAAAGACCGCAAAGAAGATAATCCCCGCGGAAACGGGCATGTCCATGGAAGAGGTCTATGGTCTGGCGCACGAGGTGTACGAAGATGACGATCTTTTTGCCCCGCCTTCTTCCGGAAGCTTCAGATACGACTGTCTTTTCGTCGCGCCCTGCAGCGAATCTTCGGTGGGAAAGTTCGCCAACGGCATAGCGGACACCCTGATATCCAGGGCTGTCAGCGTCCGCATCAAGGAACGGGGCAGGCTTGTTCTGGTTATACGGGAGACGCCCAAGAGCCAGATCATGTTGGAGAACGAGCTGAAGCTCGCACGCTGCGGAGCCGTAGTGCTGGACGCGAATCCCGGTTTCTACTCCGTCCCGAAGACCGTGGACGACATCGTCGACTTCGTGGTCGGCAAGGCCATGGACTCCGCCGGGATAGACAACGATATGTTCCTCAGATGGAAATGATCATTCCAGATATATCGCCGGTCTTCCGGGGACTGCCGCAGACGACTTGCCCCTGGGATCGTACCTCGCGGTGTCGTCGGCGCTTAGCACCTTGACCGGCAGCCCGATCTCCTCGCTCATGAACTTCGACGCCTCCGACAATACGGAATACTCGTCCGAGTCCGAATAAAGCCTCAGCTTTGCAGGGGACTCCCTGACCATCTCGGATGCTACCTTTTTGGCGAGCTCGGATGCGGCCTTCCCGTTGTTCCTTATCTCGGGGTCGGCCATGGACTCCTTCGTGAGGCCGGGGATGGTAAGTCCGTTCCCGGACTCTGCCATGTCGGCGGCCAGAGAGTATATCTTCCTCTTCCAGGCGGACGCGGTGTAGATGTAGACGCTGGTCGCATCGATGGATGCGACCTTCCTTATCTGGGCCACGTCGGAGATCGTGGAACGTATGAGGTCCTCTCCATACTCGGCCGACAAGTCTGGCCCTCCCGATTCCGGATACGAGGAACTGGATACGAACCCTTCGAACCCGGCCATCTCCCAGAGCTCCTCCGCCATGTGGGGGGTTATCGGCATCATGCTCTGTATCCATACTTTAAGGGCATCGTTGATGGTCGCCTCGTCCGAACCGCCGCGCCTGACGTACCATCTGAGGTCGTTGAACATTTCGTAGTACGCCGTCGTGGCCAACTGCCTCAGGTCGTACTTTTCCATAGAGCTGCGGATGTTGGCGATGTGGATCTGGAACCTCGAATGGAGCCATCTGTCGATGTCCGACACGTCGCCGAACACCTGCATCAGATCTTCCGCGAAGGAATAGATGCGGTCGAGCCTCTGCTTGTAGGAGACCACTATCTCCTCGTTCCATTCGACATCGACGAACATCGAAGCCACGTGCGAATAGTACAGGCGCATCGCATCCACTCCGAAGGCCTCCACGGCGCCGGGGATCGGCTGCGCGCCGCCCTTGGACTTGGAGATCTTGGACTTCTTGCCGGTGATGTACCAGTTGACGATTATCCCCTTGGGCTGCATATCCTCGGGCAGTATCGCCATGTGGTTGAACAGGAAGACGGGGAAGTGCACGGTCATGTGCTCCTTGCCGCCGAGGTTGACATCGAGGGGATACCAGTACTTCACGTCCTCGCGTATGTTCTTGAGAAGCGACACGCCGACCTTCGATTCTTCGGCGACCTCCTCCTCGTTACCCTTTCCGAGCATCACGTAATCGAAGAACTTCTCTGTCATGTTCTCCGGTTTTATGTTCCCGCTGTTGGCGTACACCGATATGATGTAATACGCCGGGTACAGCGTCGAGTCGGATATTGCTTCGATGATCCATTTTTCGTCGAAGGGGAACCCGGTGCCGAGCCAGTTTCCCTGCCTGACGCAGGCGCGCTCCCGGAACCAATCAAGCACCCCGTGTATGTTGGCGTAGTATTCGGGAGGGTAGATCTCCATGTCCCTGCAGTGCGCGGACGTCCTCTCGGTCAGCTCTTTGTTACCATAGTCGATGAACCACTGGTCGTCCACTCTCTTTATGTGAACGGTCTCGCCGCACCTGCATACCACCTCTTCGGAAAGGTCGTGGAACAGTTCGGCCTCCCCGGAGTCTATCATCGCCTGCTTGATCTTCTCCTTGGCCTCGTCGACCCGCATTCCGGAATACGGCCCGCAGGTCTCTCTCATGCGGCCGGCGTGGAACCCGTCCTTGTAGACCTGTTTCTTGGCCTCGTCGAGCCTGGGGTCGTCGGGAGACGTTATGCCGAGGGCCTCCACGGCGTCCCTGGCGGGAAGGTCCCCGTATCCCTCGATCCTGATTATCGAGATCGGATTGATCGATGCGACGGTCTTCTCGTCGATCCCGTATTTGGC
>DAMX01000076.1:0-1774 GCA_002497195.1 Methanomassiliicoccaceae archaeon UBA354
TCGTTGATGACCTTCTTCATCGCCGGAATGTAACCAATGAGAGATTTGCCGGAAGCGGTGGGCACCGAAACGACCAGGCTGTGGCCCTCCAGGGCAATAGGAAGGGCCGCGGCCTGGGGAGGATGAAGCTCGATAAAGCCGTGTTCCCGCAACGCGTCGGCTACGTTGTCGGGAACGTCGAGCTCATCGAATCTCATGCGCGGGCATATGGGACGCGATAATTAACCCTTATCGAAGCATTTTGCACAATCGTTAATTATTACCTGACAATATAATGGCGAAATGGATAATAAGGCCCTTCTCGCCCTGGTTTTTGTATCGCCGCTTCTGTTCCTTCCGCTTGTCACAGCCGATAGCTCGGAAGCCGGGACGGCGAATTTCACTTCATATTATTCGCAGCTCGACGACGAGGAGAAAGCAGTGTACGATGTAATATCGACCGTCCCCTCCTCTGAGAACGGATGGTCCGCAACGCTTGCCGCTGAAGCTGACGCAGATTCGGTCAAGCATGCCGTCGCGGCCGCCTACCTTGACGACCCCGGGAAGATCTGGCTATTAAAGGTGCCTGCCGACCTGGCCGGAGCATATGTGTACGACCCGGCCGCAAAGACGGTGACGTTCTCGCTTCCGGACGTGGATTCGGCGTCCTACGGTCAATCGATGGCGGATTTCGCCGGGAGCATCGGGATACAGACCGACACTTCCGTTTCGGAGGCGATGATGCTGATCGATTCAAAGCTCAGGAGCTTTTCCGAATACACCGAGGACACAGATAATCTCCTTTACTACACCGCATACGGGGCGATGGTGCTCGGAAAGGCCAACAGCTTCGGTTTCGCCGCCGCCGTGAAGTATTGCGCTGACAGCTCGGTCGCATCATACAATGTTGCCGTCGTATGCGGAATGCTCAATGACCCAGACGGATCTTATCCGCATGCATGGAACGCAGTGGAAGGTTCCGAGGGATGGTACGGGGCGGACGTGGGGCTCAACGAGGAGAAAAACACAGCCCACTATCTGATGAAAGCCTCTAACGACCACGGGTACAACACAGACTATACATTTGCGGCATCCCATGACCCAGATATCTCAGGGTTCATGGAAACAAGTTCAGTGGTCAACCCGCCGGAACTGTACATCAGGCCTGCAGAGGTCCCCGTCGAGCCCACCTTTCTGGAGAAGCACGGGGGGGACATAGTTATAATAAGCATAATAGCTGTTCTCTGCGTAGCGTTGGCGTTTTTCGCTAGGCGTCAGTGATCAAATTTAGTAATATTTATATACGAGTGCATACTAATTTAAGAGGAATAAAGATGGAAAATATGATAGAAGAGAAGCCGACCGACGAACCTATAGAGAAGTGGATCGACAGGCAGACCTTCAAATCCACCGAAGATATAGTCATACCGGAGAAGATTTCCGACCGTGTAATCGGTCAGGATGTTGCCGTTGAGGTCATGAAGAAGGCAGCCTCTCAGAAAAGGCACGTGATGCTCATAGGCGAGCCCGGTACCGGAAAGTCAATGCTGGCCAACTCCATGGTGGAGTACCTTCCGAAGGAAGACCTCCAGGACGTGGTGGCCTATCACAACCCCGAGGACTTCAACGAGCCCAGGATAAGGACGCTCCCGTCCGGGAAGGGCAAGGCCATCGTGGCCGAGCAGAAGGCCCATGCGGCCGCCATTAAGAACCAGAAGAGCTCGATGTACATCTATGTCAGCATGTTGATCATCATCCTTGGTCTGATGGGGTCCATATTCTTCAACAACTGGAC
>DAMX01000076.1:2084-2303 GCA_002497195.1 Methanomassiliicoccaceae archaeon UBA354
CAAGGTCCTCGTCGGACATGATCCCGGGGACACGCCCCCGTTCGTGGACGCCACAGGCGCCCACGCCGGAGCATTGCTCGGGGACGTTAGGCATGACCCGTTCCAGTCCGGAGGTCTCGAGACCCCTTCTCACGACAGGATAGAGCCAGGTGACATACACAAGGCAAACAAGGGAGTCCTGTTCATAGACGAGATAAATATGCTGAGGATGGAGTCCCA
>DAMX01000076.1:2464-5662 GCA_002497195.1 Methanomassiliicoccaceae archaeon UBA354
GCTGAGGATGGAGTCCCAGCAGGCTCTTCTCACCGCGATGCAGGAGAAGAAGATGTCGATAACCGGCCAGTCCGAACGCTCGTCCGGAGCATTGGTCAAATCTGAACCCGTGCCCTGCGACTTCATTTTGGTTTGCGCAGGCAACCTTGACGCCCTCAAGGGCATGCACCCCGCCCTAAGGTCGAGGATCAGGGGATACGGTTACGAGGTCTACATGCGCAACACCATGAAGGACACCGACGCCAACCGCACCGACATCTCCAGGTTCGTGGCACAGGAGGTTAGGAAGGACGCCAAGATCCCCCACTTCGACAGGTATGCCGTGGGCGAGATAATCAAAGAGGCCCAGCGCCGCGCCGGAAGGCGCGGGGAGCTTACTCTCAGGCTCAGGGAGCTAGGGGGGCTCATCCGCGTCTCGGGAGACGTCGCCGTGAAGAGGAAGGCATCGGTCGTCACAAAGGAAGACGTCCTGGAGGCCAAGTCTTCGGCACGCGGCCTGGAGCAGCAGATAGCTGACCGCTACGTCGAGGCCAACAAGGCATACACCCTGTTCAAGACAGAGGGGTCCACGGTGGGAATGATCAACGGCCTCGCAGCCATGAACTCCGATTCGGAGATGTCCGAATTCGCGGGCATAGTCCTGCCGATAGTCGCCGAGGTCACTCCGGCGCAGATCAAGAAGGGAGGACGCATAGTCGCCACCGGCCAGTTGGGCGTCATAGCCAAGGAGGCCGTCGACAACATATCGGCGGTCATCAAGAAATATACCATGACCAACCTTACCGACAGCGACATCCACCTCCAGTACATAGGGACATATTCAGGCGTCGAAGGTGACAGCGCATCGATCACGATGGCCACGGTCATAATATCCGCTATGGAGAACATTCCGATACGCCAGGACCTGGCGATGACCGGAAGCCTAAATGTCAGGGGACAGGTGCTTCCGATAGGCGCGGTCACAGCGAAGCTGGAGGCGGCGGCGGTCTCAGGCATCAAGATGGCCCTCATACCCGAGAGCAACGTGAAGGACGTCCTCGTCGAGGACAGGTTCTATGACATGATGGATATCTATTCGGTCTCGAACCTGCGCGACGTCCTGGAGTACGCCTTCGTCGACTGCCCAATGAAGACCCAGTATCTGGAAAAGCTGTTGCCGCTGACCCCCGAGGGAAAGTCCACGGTGAGGAAGCTGGAGCGCCCGCCCAAGTACGAGAGCAAAGTCGATAAAGTGGAGGTCAAGCCTCCCATCAAGCCTCGGAAGGAGCCAGAGCCCGAACCCGAACCCGAACCCTTGTCGGAACAGGACAGGGCCACCGGCGGGGCGCCATGCGGAGCCTAACGCTTTAACCCAGGAGAGATATCACTTATCATGTCCGGAGGACACGGGTACGACAACTATTCGCTGATGATAGGCAGGTTCCAGCCTCTCCACAAAGGCCATCTCGAGGTGATACGCCAGTGCGCTTCCGAATCTGACAATCTGACGATCGGGATAGGCAGCGCCCAGTACTCCCACTCTCCTGAGAATCCTTTCACGGCCGGAGAGCGGTACCTGATGATCGAGAACACCCTGTTCGATGAAGGGATAGAAAACTATTGCATCGTGCCTATCGAAGACATAAACCGTTATTCCGTCTGGGTAGCGCATGTGGCGTCCATGTCCCCGCCCTTCTCATACGTGTACAGCAACAATCCCTTCACCCGCCGCCTCTTCGAGGAGTCGGGTTACAGCATCAGGGAGTCCCCGATGTACAACAGGGACGAATATTCCGGCACGGAGGTGCGCAGGAGGATCGTGGCCGAAGAAGACTGGCGCACGCTGGTCCCCGGGGCCGTGGCTGAAGTGATAGACGAGATAGACGGCGTGGGCCGCATCAAGGGCATATGCGGTGGGAACCTATGACCTCGGCCTTTCGGAGGATGTCCTCCGCCCTCAGGTCCACCGGTTCCACGCTCTCTCTGGCCGAATCCTGCACAGGCGGCCTTATATCCGCGAAGATAACGCAGTCTCCCGGTTCATCCGATTATTTCCTCGGATGCGCGGTGACATACAGCAACACATCCAAGGCCCGGGTCCTAGGTGTTTCTCAAGATATTCTTGTAAAGCCCGGCGCAGTCAGCGAAGAAACGGCCATCGAGATGGCCGAGGGTGCGGCCAAAACGTTCCTTTCGGATTACGCCGCGTCCGTGACGGGCATAGCCGGACCCGGAGGAGGCACCCATCGCAAGCCCGTCGGCACAGTATGCATCGGGATTACCGACGGAAGGCGCTCCCTCGCATTCACGAAATGCTTCGAAGGCACAAGGGACGAGGTCAGAGAACAGACCGCTGAAGCGGTCTTCGAGTTGCTGGCCGACTTCATCGCGGAGAAGATATGAGCAGGCATTCCAGGCAGGAGAAGCTATTCGGCCCCGAAGGCCAGAGAAAACTTTCCGAGGCCGCCGTCTCCGTTGCGGGATGCGGAGGCCTGGGTACTTACGCATCGTTGCTTCTGGCGTCCGCAGGTGTCGGGAAGATAAGGCTGATAGACTGCGGCACCCCTTCGGAAAGCGATCTGAACAGGCAGTTCTTCTATTCCGGCAGAGAGGGTTTCAAGACAGAAATCCTGGCCGAAAGGCTCGGAGAGGTCGATCCCGGCCTGGAGATCGAGATATTTAACGGATTCATCGATGAAAACAACGTATCCGAGGCCCTGGGGGAATGCGATGTGATCGCCGACTGCCTGGACACCATCGGTTCGCGTCTTGTAGTCAACAGATACGCCGTTTCTAAAAACATACCTCTGGCACATGGCGGTATTGACGGATTCTACGGTCAGGCAACCTTCGTGGTTCCCGGGAAAACCCCCTGTCTCCGTTGCATACTGAGAGGCTCCGACGGCCGAATACCGGACTCTTTCGCACCGGTGGTTTCCATCATTGCATCTGTACAGGCCTCGGACATAGTCAAGCACATAACCGGTATCGGAGATACCACCGCGGGAAAGATGTTCACCATGTTCGCTGGCACGAACGAATACGACACCGTGGCCATCAACCCGGACCCCGACTGTCCGGTATGCGGAAGTTCGCGGTCTTCTCGCTGAAAATAAATATCCATCTTCCGTTCGGGCTGATATGGAGAAAATAATGACCGGGAAGGTCAAAGAGGTCTACAGCGTAGACGATGACACGCTGGAGTTCGCCTACACGGAC
>DAMX01000020.1:0-1349 GCA_002497195.1 Methanomassiliicoccaceae archaeon UBA354
ATCGTCCAGGAACCGTTCGGCATAGGCCATGCCCTCTATCGCGGATACCATGACGCGGATGCACGATGAACGCATCCTGGCCACGATAAGCTCGGGATTCTCGTACTCCCTGCCGCCCTTCGCTATGCGCTGAAGGCGCTTCGAGTCGTCCACGAAGTTCATCTGGGCGTTCATCATCGAAAAGCTGGATGTCCTCGTTCCGCGGTATGCGATATTGTCCTCCGGGATCTCGACGTCCAGCTTTGTCAGGAAGAAAAGCAGATCATCGAGGTCGAAGGTCTTGACCTCGTCCGGAAGGCCCTCGGCCATCATGCGCCTGCATTCGTCGATGTCCATCAGGCAGGTCATCCGTACATCCCTCCCGATTTGAATTCGGCAGAAGGAACGTAGGTGCTCTCCTTCGGAGCGTCGGATGCTTCGTTCATCTGCACCTGCGCCATCAGGGACTTGACGGACATGTTCTGGATCCGCACGACCTGCCCCACGATCCCGAGGGATTCATTGAGGGTCCGCTTGATCTCGGTGATCTGCCCGCATATCGCCTGCTGCTCTTTCTTCAGAGCTTCGACCTCTGCCGAGGTCTTCGGCAGGCCCATGACGGCAGCTACATACTGCTCGGATCCGAATTCCACCTCCATGGGACCGGGGCTGGAATCTATCCATGCGCCCGTCTCCCCCGAGACACCGAACTTCTCCCCGCCGCAGCAGTCAATGATCTTGTCGAATAACGGACCGACGCCGGCGAAATGCAGACGGTCCTTCGTGAACTCGTTCAGCATCACGTAATTCCCGGTGCCGTCCTTCTCGAATCTCCATTCGGCATGTTTCTCCAGCCAGGCGAGCATGGGGAAGCATGCGGCGAGGAACTTGCGTTTCACGATCTCCACGTCGAGGACGTCGTAGCGTCCGACCAGGAGGCCTTCCTCGATGCTGATATAGAAGAAGCATGAGGTCTTCCCTCTCTGGTAGCGGAGCTGATACTTCATCGTGGCCCCTTCCTTGGCCATGACGAAGCTCCCGTACCAATTCTCGGATCCGCGGATGTTCTTGGCCTTGCCGTTCTTTCCGAAGATTGTCTGCGGCGGGAATCCCTCTTTGAACTTCGCCTCTTCAATGAGACCTTCCTTCTCCACCCGGAACTTGCACCATGCCCCGGGAATATGCACCCGGAATGTGATAGGCGGAGCGACCTTCTGCTCAGAGCCTGTAACGGCCCCCTCGTTGAGGGTGTTCGATGCTTCTGTGGCCATCTCTGCGAGGATCCTGCCGTTGATCTGCGATTCGAGGATCGCATATCTTCTCCCTCTGCCGTAGAGGATGTTTAGGCGGCCGTTGGTGAGCTTCGTGAT
>DAMX01000020.1:1559-1831 GCA_002497195.1 Methanomassiliicoccaceae archaeon UBA354
TTCGTGATGAAGTCCGACGACAATAGTCTGGCCACATGAGAGGATACAGTGGATTTCGAGAGCTTCGAGATGCTGCAGACCTCGCTTTGGGTCCTGGGCTTCTCTTCCCGATCTAGACCCAGCAGCAACACCGCGATGCGGATGCGTTCGGGAGTCACGTCGCCTTCAGAAACCAGGCACATACCCCCTTACAGTTCGGGTCGGTTCGGTCGAGGGGCGAACAGTGCCGATAGGGTCGTTCGACAGGAACGTCGGGAAGACGCGAGGTTTTT
>DAMX01000020.1:2022-2563 GCA_002497195.1 Methanomassiliicoccaceae archaeon UBA354
ACGTCGGGAAGACGCGAGGTTTTTCTTTATAGAGGTGTGCGCGCGAGGATCCGAACCGTCCGCAACGGCCCCGGTTCGACGAACAGGGGGCCGTAGCAGAATGACGGTGCCGGAGACGGGCGGCAATCGTTGCCGTTGCCATCCTCACGCCTCGAAATACCTGATGACCTTGTACACATCTACTATCTTTCTGTTGCCGACGGTCCTTGAAGGGATATCGCCTTCATCGACGGCACGTCTGACGGAATATTCGGTGATGGTCGAATCCGGATCGTGCTCGCGGATGTACCGTACCGCTCCCTTGATCGTTCTGAACAGGGGCTGCAGGTATGCGTGTTCTTCGTCCGGTATCTGGCTGCTTAGGTTGGGTGTTACTATCGTAACATTCTTTATGTCTTTCATGCTATCTCTTCTGCGAAAGTATTCGCAGACGAGTTATCGACAAGTGTGAGAAAAGGTTGGAATTCGGTTCGGTATGCTGGATGTGGTGTTGGAACAAGTAGTATTAATTATTAGGCCAAATAACGGCATATCAGCGACA
>DAMX01000020.1:2737-7160 GCA_002497195.1 Methanomassiliicoccaceae archaeon UBA354
CCAAATAACGGCATATCAGCGACAAGAACCGAATGATTATTCGGTGATTCATCTTAAATAGTAGTGTAACGTATAGTATCTTCATGAAACAGTACGAATTGAAACATCTAGTAACAACATTTACTGAGCGTTTCAATCATCTCTATAATGAGAGGATCAATACACGCGACGCTGACGGCAAGAAATATACACTCTACAGGATCGCCGGCGAGATCGGCATCTCAGATACGACCATGAGGAAATACCTCGAAGGCGTGGGATACCCGAGTTTTGAGAACATCCTCGCGATCATGGAGTATTTCGAAGTGAGCTTCGAATGGCTCATCGGCAGAGAGGAATACCAATCGCCGGAAGTGAGCGACGGCGTGGAGAAGTACGGCATGACCGAGAAGGCCGTCACGAATCTTGTTAAGGCACGCAACGGCGAGACGGTCACCAGCATGGGCGATTATTCTATCGAAACATTCAATCCCATCGTGTCCGGCAATCTCGACGGCAAAGCGACGTACCTAGTTGACAACCCGGTGAAACAGGACCCGGTCAGGATGACCGAGTTCGCCGAGAAGTACGACGAAACGCTGGTGACTCAGGAGCTCAGGACTCTGAACATGATGATCGAGGATTGGACGATCATCAGGGACGTCAACGCATACCTGCACTCGACCCCCCAGGAATTCGCGAAACTGGCGAAATTCAACTACTTCGAACTGGACGCGTTCCAGCTCAACCTCGTGAACAGGGAACTGTCACGCAAGAAGGACGAGATCTTCGTCAGGGAAATGGCCAACCGCCCGGATGCTTACAAGATACGCTACGGAGCGGACGGCAACCAGAGGATCATGACCGGGGACAAGTGGTGATGTCATGGCAGGAAAACCTAGGAAGAACGGCAACGAACCGAAGATGCCCTTCGACCCGCACATGGAAGCAGTGATTATGAAGATTCTCGCCGACGGTACCGTTGTGTATCGCATGAGGAAGAGGGGCCCCGATGGCAAGGAGTATTCCAAAGTGTTCCACCCGAAAGCTGGAATGACAGATGACGAGATCTATGGATGGCTTCTGAAAGAACGCAAGGATTTCCTAGCCAGTATTGGTAATCCGACCGGCCCGGTGACATCGAGGTCCACCCTATCCGAATACTTCGATGATGCTTTCATCAGGAAGAGAAGGCTCACGGTCCGCGAGAAGACAGTGTTCGATTACATCGCTATTTTCGATAGGCATGCACGCAATGACATTGGGGGAAGGGAGATCGGTTCGATTACCAAACTGGACCTGATGGAGTTCTACAACCGCCTTTCGAGGAACGGAGTCGGACCCGGAAGCATACAGGTGCTGCACCGGATCCTGAGGGCTACGTTTGCTTCTGCGTTGGAAGATGATGTGGTCTACAAGAATATCGCCGCAGGGAAGGATGTTGCTCCTAGGAAGAAGGCTCCGCAGGGCAAGGCCCTGAGCGAAGTTGAAGTGCTCCGCTTCCAGGAATGCGTTGAGAAAGAATCGCCGATGTGGAGAACGCTGTTCAACCTCATGCTCCATACTGGGTGCAGAAGAGGAGAGATTGCAGGGCTCAGATGGGAGGATGTTGATTTCATCGAGAGTGTGATCCAGATACGTCACAGTCTCGTGTACACGCCCGGAGTAGGGCTGATACTCGGCGATGCGAAGTCGGAGATGTCAAACAGGAAGATCCCAATCATGCACGATGACAGGGCGGCCCTGTACGCTATGCATGAGATCTGCGGCAAGGGTTACGTGTTCACGTGCTGTGAGGACCCCGAGACACCACTGTTCCCGGATACTATATCCTCGCACTTGAGCTACATGTGCAAGAAGAACGGTATTGCACACATTTCGCCCCACATGCTCAGAAGAACTCTCCCTACAATCTTGATCACCAGGTACAACGTGGACCCGAAGACACTTCAGTGCATTCTCGGCCATTCCAATGTATCGACAACCCTTGGCTACTACACGATGGTGGATGCGGATCAGAGCCGCAGGACCCTGGAAATGTATGGCAACATCATCAACGGGTCCTCGGACGAAGAGGAAGCAAAACCAGATCAGAAGACCGGTTCGGCGAAGAGGTCCCCGAGGAAGAAGAAAGATGACAGTGATTCTGTGGAGTATCTCAAGATCGTCCCGGGATCAGAAGACCTTAGTTTTGTCATAGGCGGCAAAGACAGACGTTGATATTGTCCAAACGATTTCCAAACTGTTTTCATTTCTCAACCTTGTATTATTTCAGAATACTATGATAATATGAGTAAACACACGATACGAAGGTTAAAGTGTCTGTTTTTCGTTAATCACATAGTCGGTGTTGTAAGATGCTTTTCGATATTAGTGCCGGGGCGCCAAAGGCGATTGAGAATTCAGGTTTTTCTGATGAGAAGGAGCTCCAGACCTTTGTCGAGAACAATATGGAAGCACTTCTCAACATCAAGTTCCTTGCTACAGAATTTATTATTGACGAGTCGAATAGGGTCGATTCAGTAGGGTATGATTCGGAATCTAATTCCTTTGTATTGATTGAAGATAAAAATCTGATTGACAAAGGACTTGTAGATCAGGGGTTCACTTACCTTGCTGCACTTCTTGATCGCAAAGAGAAATTCGTCCTCTTATACAACAGCGAAACCGGTGAAGCTCGTTCCTGCAAAGACTTCGATTGGTCCCAGACCAGAGTGGTATTCATTTCTCCGGAATTCAACTACAGGCAGATCCAATCCACGAGTTTTAACGACATGGCTTTCGAGCTTTGGGAGCTGAAAAAATACGGCCACATCATTTCTTTCAACAAGTTGGAAAACAAGAAGAAGACCAGCTCGGTGAAGACATTCAATATGAGTGAGAGATCCAAGGGCGTTTTAGATGTGATCACAGCATATACAGACGATGTTATTTTCACAAAGAAAGATGCACTGTACGAGAAATATGTGGAGCTAAGGGATATGATCACCGAGCTCCCGGGTGTTTCCATAATAATCTCTAAAACTGGTATCAAGTTCAAGGTGAACAATCAGCGTTTTGCGGAAGTCACGAATGCTCACAGGAAGGACTTTGACATCTGCCTGAATAATGAGAGAAAGGAATTGAAAGATCCATACGGGATGTCCAAGGACATAACCAGTAACGCATGGGGAAAGCTCACATGGCTCGTTAAAGTAAGTCCAGACACAGACCTGGATCCCGTCATGTATCTAGTGAAGCAGGCTTATATCGAAGTGAAAAAGGTCAGCGATTGATGGAAGTCATTGTTTCCCAAGATATGCGTTCATGAATCTGCGTATGATCCAATTCCGATCATCAGTGATGGTTGCCGTAGGCCCGGAACATGCAGCTTCTGAAAGGCCGTCGTAGAATGAGGCGATCTCATCAAGATATGGCCTATCATCAACTTCCATCCAGTCGAACCCGATCCGGAGGACTTCCTGATGTCCTATTTTGGCCTGCTGTTCATCAATGGCCTCTCCAAGATCGGAGAACGCACCCCTGAAGGCCATGGCGAGGGTCATTGCAGCATCCATCATCTCCTGATCCGGATTGTTCTCGAAGATCTTGTCTTTCATCTCAAGGATATCGTCGCAGAAACCGATGATCAGTTTGCACATGTCGCTGTATGAGTCAAGATACGTATCGACATCGAATGTCACTCTGGAGAAGAGGACGGCAAGATCCAATAGCTCAGAAACGTAATCGAACCGTTTCATGTCCCCGAGATGCTTTTCTAGTCTCTTGACCAATTCCGGCATGAGCTCATACCGGTCGGGACTGCAGATGCTGACTACGAACGCCAGTTCATCCATGCCGTCGATGTTGATGCCCTCAGCGGATTTCCACGTTCTGTGGACGAACGAGCGCTCCATCGAATCGAGGATCCTGTGGTAGGCTTCATCGAAATGCTCTTCAGGGACCTCATCCAACGCATCGCACCAATACTCTGCAGCCTCGGTGAAATCGTAATCAATGATCTTCTCGCCCTCAGTCAGAAGTTCATTCCAGTCGGAAGTATCTGTCCCTCGATCCATGTTTTCATGATGCAGTGGAGCGTTTATCATGGTTATGGGTGCAGTTCGGATTCGTCAATGTGTGTGACACCTTTCGTCCCAAAATCCCCATAAGATTTTTGATGCTGTGTGATCGGAGTCTTTCCGTGCAACCGATCCGGAATGCTCATTTGGACCTGCTTATTTATCGTTAAAAAAGCAGTTCCAAAGCCATTTTCTTGTCGTTTTGGACCTGCTGACAAATTATCTTTCGAGAAAAAAATCGATTTTGTGGCCTCGTTGTGGCCTCGAAAAAGAGCCCAACCGAAAAAATAGCGATTCTTTATAAGCTCAAAAAGTCATAGTATATAAAGATTGGAGCCACCTTGGAGATTCGAACTCCAGACCTGCTGATTACAAGTCAGCCG
>DAMX01000087.1:0-316 GCA_002497195.1 Methanomassiliicoccaceae archaeon UBA354
AGGCTGATGGCGCCGTTGCCCGTGGCGTGCGTTCCGACCGGAAACATCACGTTGTAGCCGAGAAGCCTCTTGTACCTGCCGATGGCATCGGCATACGTGTAGCCTCTGAGATGTCCGACATGCAGATAACCGGTCACCCCGGGATATGCGAATATTATCATGAACTTGGGCCTCTCGTCGCGAGAGGCCATGTTTATCCCGGCCGCCGACCACTTGGCCTGCCATTTCTTTTCCACATCAGTATAGTCGCGCGCCATAATCACTACCCGACACTGGCGAGAAGAAGTACACACGGATTATATAGTATTCTGTCGAT
>DAMX01000087.1:630-5309 GCA_002497195.1 Methanomassiliicoccaceae archaeon UBA354
ATTACAGAGCCGAAAGGGATGGGACTCTACAAGCTCTGTGGCGAGGTGAAAAGGATGTCTGACGACGCAAAGGTCACGCTCAGGATGGGACCCGAAGAACTCCAGTTGATGGACGACTACGTGGCTGAGCACCCGGAGGTCGGAACCAGGTCCAATTTCATACGCGCCGCCGTCCGGGCGTTCGTTGTCGGAGATGCACCCGACATCGACGGACGCACGGAGGAAAGCGGGATCTTCGTCCGCTTTTCCGAGGTACAGCTGAACGCCTTGTCCTTGCTGAAGGAAGAAGGGATATGCTTCAGCGAGGAGGAGTTCGTCAGAACATGCGTCCTGAAGAAGCTCGTCACGGAGGAGACCGAAAAGGAATCCGCCGTGAACGCCTTCAGGACCGCACAGCTTACCTCGAAGATGAAGTGAAGAAAAAGGGATGGGATATCGAGCGCCCCGGCGGAGGGATGGGACTTGTCCGCCGGATCGCTTGATCAAACACTTTAAAGAAGGGGGATGCACAGGATGGTTACGATCAGAACGGACGGTGGCGAAGTTTGCGTTGAACCAAGGGTCGCTGTCGTCGGCGTCGGCGGCGCCGGATGCAATGCCGCCGGAAGATTTTACGACGGGCTCATGCCGGTAGACGTCATAGCCGTCAACACGGACAGAGCTGCGCTCGAACGGACGCATGCGGATGTCAGGATTTTCATCTGCAGGGACGTGACGAAGGGGATCGGCACCCGAGGGGACGCATCTCTCGGCAGGAAATGCGCGAGGGTACATACCGAAGAAATCAGGGATGCCCTCAGAGGGCATGATGTTGCGGTGATAGTCGCGGGCATGGGAGGCGGGACCGGTTCCGGAGCCGCTTCTGTGGTCGCGGAAATAGCTCAGGGCCTCAACATGGTGACCATGGCCATTGCGATAAGGCCTCTCACCTTGGAAGGAAGAGGGGTCGCCGCGGGAGAGGGGCTCAGGGCGCTGAGGTCTGTATGTCCCGGCACGGTCGCGGTGGAGAACGACAAAATGGTCGAACAGTTCCCCGATATGACGATACAACAGGCTTTCGATGCCGTGAACGACGGCATCGTCAGATATGTGATGAAGAAGACGGACGATATCGCCGAGGCTTTCGCCGAGGAGATCGGGAAGGTCCGCCCCTCCGAACCCAACGTGGGCGAGGGCGCCGCCGGTACCGTGTCCGCGAAGATGGCAGTTTAAAAAAGGAAGAAACGGGTCCGGTATCCTCCTGCCGGGCCCTGTTTCTCGGCCTTAAGTTGTTTTTCCAAAGGTCCTATCAGGATTTTTCTTTGGAATTGTAATATTCGTACCCTAGGTCGAACGCCTTCCGATTGATGTCGGCGAATTTTTCCGGGACGGTTTCCAGCAGAGTGTCCAGCAGAACATCCCTTCCGATCGGGAATCCGTCGGCCGCGGCAACGGCACCTATCATGACCGCATTGGCGGCCACCGCCTTGCCGGCCTTCACTGCCAGGTCCGTCGCGTTGATGGTTATCAGCCTGGGAGTTATCTTCCTCACAGCCTCCACTATCTCTTCCACGTCCGGATACGATTCGAAACCGGCCGCGACCGAAGAGGGCAGTATGGGCTCAAGGTTCATCAGGATGGCAGTATCCCTGTTGCAAAGGCCGAGGTTCCTGCAGGTCTCCGCAGGTTCGAAACCCATGAGCAGGTCCGCCCCTCCCGCGGGCTCGAGCGGGCTCGATATCCCCTTTCCGAACCTTACGGTGGAGAGCACGCTGCCTCCTCTCTGCGCCATTCCGTGGATCTCGCTCATCGCCACATCATAGCCTTCTTTCATGGCCGCATTTCCGATCACCATCGAAGCCAGAAGGACCCCTTGGCCCCCTACTCCGACGATCTGCACTGTGTATTTCATTGCTTCACCTCCAGCGCGCCCTTGGGGCATACGTTGGCGCACATGCCGCAACCGATGCACTGGACCGGATCGACTTCGATGGAGCCGTCCTTGTCCTTGAAAAGCGCGGGGCACGCGATGGTCTTGAGACAGGTGTAGCACCTGATGCACTTGCCATCGTCAACCTCGCATCTCCTGCACACAAGCATCTTCTGCCTCTTGAGCTCGAGGGGGCAGGCGCGTTTCGCGATTACGACGGCTACCCCGTCGAATTCGATCGCTTCCTTCATCACCTTGTTCATGGCCTTCACGTCGTACGGGTCGACGGTCTCCACAAAGCGCACGCCGATCCCCTTCACCAGTTTCTCGATGTCGATGGCGTCCGTCTTGATGCCGCCGAAGTCCCTCCCGGTACCGGGATTCGGCTGGTGTCCCGTCATGGCCGTCGTCCGATTGTCCATGATGACCATCTTGATCTTGTGGCCGTTGAACAGCGCGGACATCAGGGGCTGGACCCCGGAATGGAAGAACGTCGAGTCACCGATGAACGCTATCGGAAGCTGGTCTGTGGACTGGGCGAAACCTCCGGCCGCGCCGGCACCCCCGCCCATGCAAATTATGAAATCGGCCGTGCGGAATGGCGCCTGGACACCCAGGGTGTAACATCCTATGTCCGAGCAATATACCACGTCCCTGCTGCCGACGGCGCGTTTCGTCGCTGCGAAGGTGCCGCGGTGCGGGCATCCCGCGCAGAGGGTCGGGGGCCTTCCGGGCAGAACTATATCTGCCTTCTGCAGGGGCTTCTTGAAATCTTTCACCTTGACCAGGGTTGCGATCCCCGAAAGGACCTCCGGAGAATACTCCCACTGCCTGGGGAAGTTGCCGCTCCTCTTGCCGTAGACCGGGACCCCGAGACCGTTCTGCGCAGAGATGCGGAGAACCGCATCCTCCAGATAGGGTTCCAGCTCCTCTACCACGATTACCGCCTTCTTTCCTCTGACGAAATCGGCGATCTTCTTCTCGGGGAGGGGCGCGGTAAATCCCAATTTGAGTATCGAGACCCCGGAGACGAACTCCTTGACGTAAGTATAGGACACACCCGAGGTGATCACTCCCACTTCGCCCTCTCCCTCGACGAAATTAAGGGATGACCTCTCGGACAGTTCCATGGCTTTCTTCTGCTTATCGAGCAGCCTGACCCTGTTGGGTTTGGAGTATGCGGGTATGTTGACGAATTTTGGGTCGTCCTTCACGAAGCGACCCTTGGATGCCGTATCCCTGAAGGGCCCGAATTCCACCGGTCCGCGGGCATGGTTGACCCTCGTCGTGGTACGGAATATGACAGGAAGCTCCAATGCTTCTGAGATCTCATAGGCTGCCGGAACCATGTCCTTGGCCTCTGCAGGTGTGGAGGGCTCGACCATGGGGAGCAGCGACAATGCCGCATAGGTGCGGTTGTCCTGCTCGTTCTGCGAACTGTGACATGACGGGTCGTCAGCGGTCATTATCAGCATCCCCGCCCTGACGCCGGAATAAGCAAGCGTCATCATGGGGTCTGCGGCCACGTTCAGCCCTACATGCTTCATGAAGACGAAGGAGCGCACGCCGGAAGATGCCGCGGCGGCCGCGACCTCCATCGCGGTCTTCTCGTTGGTCGAGAATTCGAAGTACATCCCTTCCCTTTCGGCTTCCGTTTCAAGAATGTTGCCGACCTCGGAAGAGGGAGTTCCGGGGTATGTGGACGAGCACTTGACCCCTGCCTCGAACAGCCCCCTGACGATGGCCTCGTTTCCGAGAAGGAGCTGCTTTCCGTCTTTTGCCAATATATCCGACATTTTCAGCCTCTTGTAATCCAGTGTAATGCTGCAGTTTTATTAAAATAGGTTACTTGATGGACAAACAATAAAAACAAGGCTGACATACTTCGGCCGAGCGGGGGTTGCCAAGCTGGTCAACGGCGCAGGACTTAGGATCCTGTCCTTAGCGGTTCATGGGTTCGAATCCCATCCCCCGCACTTATCCAATGGTTTCCGATCGAATACTCACGGTTTGTATACCGGGCCGTCGATTACCGGACATGAAGAGGCAGATGATCAAGATCGACGAAGAGAGATGCAACGGCTGCGGGCTATGCATCGACGCTTGCCAGGAGGGCGCATTGGCCCTTGTGGGGGGGAAGGCGAAGCTGGTCCGCGAAGACTACTGCGACGGACTCGGAAACTGTCTTCCGGCCTGCCCCATGGACGCCATATCGTTCGAGGTGAGGGATGCTCCCGCCTTCGTGGAGAACCCCGGAATCCAGAACATCCCGTGCAGCTGTGCTGACAAGCCCTCCATGATATGCGTCGGAGAGAAGAGCAAGGCCGACGGGGAGCTGTCGCAGTGGCCGATACAGATCAAACTCGTCCCAGTAAAGGCCCCATGGTTCGACGGCAGGGACCTTCTGATAGCCGCCGACTGCACCGCGTTCGCCATGAGGGACTTCCATGAGAAGTTCGTCAAGGGACGGATCACGATAGTTGGGTGCCCGAAGCTCGACTCCATCGATTACAGCGAGAAGCTGTCCGAGATACTCCGGAGCAACGATGTCCGTTCTGTGACTTTGGTCAGAATGGAGGTCCCCTGCTGCGGAGGGATGACGCGCGCCGTGAAAGAAGCCATCAGGACCAGCGGCAGGAACGTTCCGCTGAAGGTCTACACCCTGTCTAGGGAAGGCAAGATACTCAGCGTCGAGTGACACGGCAAACGGTTATCTTCAAGGACCTGCATCCTTACCCGGAGACGGAAATGAAGGTCGCCATAATCAGCG
>DAMX01000044.1:0-283 GCA_002497195.1 Methanomassiliicoccaceae archaeon UBA354
TCCGAGGACGACCCTGAACTTCTCCGCGACGTAGTAGTCCCTGATGATCGATATGGTGGCGTCCGGAGCGATAAGGGCTATCTTGTCGACCGTTTTCTGGTCCAGCTCGCAGTCCTCTATCTTCACGATATCCTTCCACTCCGCCGACTTTCTGGACGATACGTGTATGCCGACGCTGATGGTCGAGTCCATATATTCGTTGACGCCCAGGATCTTCAGTACGTTCAGGGCCTGCCCGGTGGCTATGTGGTCGATGACCGTCCCGTTCCTGATGGGGGCCAGT
>DAMX01000044.1:520-715 GCA_002497195.1 Methanomassiliicoccaceae archaeon UBA354
CCTGATGGGGGCCAGTTTTACCTCTTTTATCGCCTTTACATCCATCAGATCTCGCCTCCCAATATTGCGCAGAGAAGAGCCATTCTGACGGGCACGCCGTTGAACGCCTGCTGGAAGTATTTAGCGTGCTCCGAAGAGTCGACCTCAGGTGCGATCTCGTCTATCCTTGGGAGAGGGTGCATGATCGCCATGTCC
>DAMX01000044.1:952-3322 GCA_002497195.1 Methanomassiliicoccaceae archaeon UBA354
CACCTTCTTGTATTCGGCCGGGTCCGGGAACCTTTCCCTCTGGATTCTGGTGACGTAAAGCACGTCTGCTTTGTCGATCGCCTCCTCCAGGCTCGTGGTCTTTGTGGGCCTGCATCCCTTCTCTTTTATGTGGTTGACGATCTCTTCCGGCATCTGCAGGGAGTCGGGAGCCACGAGCGTTAGTTTGGCGCCGAACATCGTCAGCGCCTCGGCGAGTGAATGGACGGTCCTCCCGTATTTCAGGTCGCCCACCAGCACCACGTTGAGACCGTCAAGGGAACCTTTCGCCTGCCGCATCGTGAAGAGGTCGAGCAGAGTCTGCGTCGGATGGGATCCGGCGCCGTCTCCGGCGTTTATGACGGGATTGATGGAGAAATTGGCGGCCAGGCGTGCAGCGCCTTCGTACGGGTGCCTCAGGACGATGAGGTCGCAATATGCGTCGACCATCCTTATCGTGTCCGCCAGCGTCTCACCCTTGGAGATGGATGTCATGGACATCTCGGACACGTCTATGACGTCGCATCCGAGCCTGTAGGCGGCGCTTTCGAACGAGAGCTTCGTGCGTGTCGAGGGCTCGAAGAACAGGTTGCCCAGTATCTTTCCGTGAAGAACCCGGTTAACTTTTTCGCCGGTAGCGTACGGCACCATTTTTTCGGATAGGTCGAGGATCGATTCGATCTCTTCCCTTGTCAGGTCCCTTATGGAAACGACGTCCCTGTCATAGAAGTCCATGGTGGCTAATCCTGCCATTGCGATATAACCCTTACCCTGCGCGTACCAACATTAATTAACGGGGGGGTTCTCACTGAATGTAGATGCTGGACATTATCGCTAGGTCCCACAGGGGAAGAGTCTGCAAATACAAGGACGGAGAGAACGATCTGACCACTCCTGCGGTCGTAACCTTGGGAAGGTCGGCCGGGCCGTTCATATCGTTGGAGCCCGAAGGAAGGGTCCTGCATTTCATGGGCACCGACGTGCCTCTGGACGAAGGGCTGCTGACGACCGTATCGTCGGGTCGCGGGGGCATGCGCGGACCTTACGGGAAGCTGTGTGTCCTCAGAATGCCTTTGGACGGCACAGAGGAGATCCCTGAAGATTGCGAGGTGGTCGTCGTCCCGAACGCGTTCGAGCTCAGGCGCGATGCAAGGAAGACTCTGGATGCCGTTATAAAGGTCAGGGAGGCCGCCGGCTTCGGCCGCTTGGTATACATGTCCGGGATAGCAGAGCCTTCCACCCTGTCCATCCTGAGCTATATGGGCGTGGATATCTTCGACGACGTACTGCCCAGCGCAGCAGGCCTCATGGGCGTGAGGATGATCCCCGAAGGCGAGGTGGCCATGGGCTGCGATGTCTCCCGGGATAACACGAGGGCCCTGAAGGAAGAGGTGGAGAAGGTGTCGCTGTTCACGGCGTCGGGACGTCTCAGGGAGCTTGTGGACCAGAGGTCCGCGGCATCTCCCTCGTCCGTGGCGCTTCTGAGGCTTTACGACGGTCAGGGCTATGACTATCAGGAGGAGGCATGCACCCTGGCAGGCGGAAGGTTCTGCAGCAATACGGTCCAAGCCCTTCGCAGGCCGGACGTCGAGCGCTATCGCAGGACGATTGCCGGCCGGTATAGGAAGCCGTACCACAAGCGTATATTGCTTCTCCTGCCTTGCTCTGCAAGGAAACCCTATCACACGTCGAAGTCCCACAAGGCCTTCTCGTCCGCCATACACACGGGCGACCATGATACCCTGGTGCACGAGGTGATATTGACATCACCCCTGGGGCTTGTGCCCAGAGAGCTTGACGTCTTCTATCCGGCCAACGCGTACGACATACCCGTCACCGGAGAATGGAACTGCCAGGAGAAGCAGATGATACGGTCGATGCTGTCGGATCTCCTGGAGCAGGGCTACGACAAAGTTGTATGCCACTTCCCCGATTATGAGATGATCAAGGACCTGGCGGACATGGAATTCACGGTAGAGAATGGGGATCCCACATCGTTCGCGTCCCTCGGAAGGCTCGACGCATCCCTGAGGGAGGCTTCGAGAGGCATGGACCTGCCGGGCTATATGGTCGACCGCAAGGAGAATGTACGTTCGGTCCTACGTTTCCAATTCGGACAGGACGCCGCCGACGCGATAATGGACGAAAACACGTTCGCAACGGGTAAATTTCCGTACTGGAAGATAATCAGGGAAGATCCGGGGGACAGGTCCAAAAAAACACAGCTGGGGATGCTGACGCCCGAGAGAGGCATGATATCACTTACCCTGGAAGGTGCCGAAGTTCTGTCCGGGACCGGAAAGTACACCGTCACTATGAACGATTTCGATCTCATGGGGAACCTGTTTGCGGTCGGAGCGGTCGGAGCGGACC
>DAMX01000056.1:0-151 GCA_002497195.1 Methanomassiliicoccaceae archaeon UBA354
GTTCTTCATCGAGGTCGGAAGCGATGCTTCCAATTGGGGCAACAGGCATGCCGCAGATATACTGGCACATGTGCTTGCATCCAATAAGGGCAGCGAAAATCCCGCTGTAGTCGGAGTGGGCGGAGGGCATTATGCACCCAGGTTCACCGAG
>DAMX01000056.1:344-6323 GCA_002497195.1 Methanomassiliicoccaceae archaeon UBA354
GTTCACCGAGGCGGCCTTGAGCCTTAAGGCGGACTTCGGACACATGGTCCCGAACTATCAGATCGAAGGCAGGGACGACGAAGACGTCTCCAGGATGCTCGGCGAAGCATGCAGGGCCACCGGCACCAAGCTCATATTCCTCCATAAGAAGTCGATGAAGGCCCCACAGGCCGCCAGAATAAAAGATCTGGCGGTATCCGAGGGACTGGAGATCGTCGTTTCGTCGGACTTCGATCCCTTGGATCAGTGAGACCTGACCACGGTACCTTTTATCTTCTGGCCGAGTATCGCTGACCTTAGGTCTTTCAGGTCCCTTCCGTGGACCATGAAGATGTCGATCTTGTGGTTCTTGGCGATTTCCACTCCCAGAGGATCGAAGATCCCAGATTTCGATGCGCCGTGCTCGCCGTATACCAGCTCCTCGAGCCGGTTGATCGTTATTTCCGAATACCTTTCCGCGCCGGGAACCGTCTGCGGGTCATCGGAGTACACTGCGTCCACCGACGTAGCGTTCACGATCCTGTCGGCCTTCAGCTCTCTGGCGAGCATAGATGCCACCCCGTCCGTGGTGTGGCCGGGCTCGGTCCCGCCCATGACTACGATCTCTCCCTCCTCGCACCGCGAGACCGCCTCTTCCACCGTCACGGGGATGTCAGGGTAGTTGCCGTAACCCAGCGCCAGGTCCAGGAGGCCGGCGTTCATCCTCGTGGCGCTGATGCCAAAAAGGTCCTGCTGGTACATTGTGCCGCCGATCTCATGTCCGGTCTGAGCGTAATACCGGGCGGTCTTTCCGCCGCCGCATACCACCGATATATGAACTTCGGAGGACAATTCTTTCAGAAGTGCGGCCAGTTCGCCTATGTACTTGCCGTCGTTCCTTCCGGGTATGAGGATCGAACCGCCTATCGAGACAACTACTTTCTCCGTTATATCACCAATACTTATATTACGGAGGCTCACTTGACATAAAAATATTAGGTGCGTACAATGGGCGATTCGAGTACGTTGGACAGGGCTAGGTACGATTTCAAGAAGGCGATGCAGGAGATAATGCAGTATCGAGGTCGAGGCACAGAGCTTATATCGGTATACATACCCGAGTCCAAACAGATTTCGGACGTCATGTCCTACCTCAGAGAGGAACAGTCCCAGGCTTCTAACATCAAGTCCAAGACCACGATGAAGAACGTCACAAGCGCCATAGATTCCATAGCTTCCCGCCTGAAAACATACAAGTCCCCGCCGCCCAATGGACTCGTCATATTCTGCGGGGAGGTGCCCCGGGCAGGGGACCAGACCAAGATGGTCCAATACACAGTCATACCTCCGGAGCCGATAACGGCATTCCTATACAGGTGCGACTCCGAGTTCTATACCGAGACTCTCGAGGCAATGCTACTGGACAAGACATCGTATGGTCTGATAACCATCGACAGGAGGGAGGCCACGATAGGCATAGTAAGCGGCTCCAGAATATCGATCCTGAAGCATTTCGACTCCCTTGTTCCCAGCAAGCACCACCAGGGAGGTCAGTCATCCGTCCGTTTCGAACGTCTGATCGAGATCGCCGCCCACGAATTTTACAAGAAGGTCGCCGATTACTGCACCGAGGCGTTCTTGGACAAGCCGGAGCTCAAAGGCATCGTTGTCGGAGGCCCCGGTGCTACAAAGGATTTCTTCATCAAAGAAGAATACATGCACCACGAGCTTAGAAAGAAGGTCGTCTCGCCATTGTTCGACACCGGGAATACCGACGAGTCGGGAATAAGGGAACTGGTCGAAATGGCCAAGGACACGATGGAAGGCATCAAGCTCACAGAAGAGAAAAAGCACGTGCAGAGGCTCCTCGATGAGATCAGGAAGCCGGACGGAGGGCTCTCCTCATACGGTTACCCTGATGTCCGGGCCGCGACCGAGGCAGGGGCGGTGGACACGCTTCTTATATCCGAGGCCATCAACAAGAGGCACATAACGCTCGAGTGTCAGTCAGGGCACGTAACGAAAGAGGTAGTCGACAATTCCGAAGGCAAGCACTTGTGCAGCGAGTGCGGCCAGTTGGCGCAGGTCATAGAAGACAACGACCTCGTGGACGAGTTCTTCGAGTTAGCGGAAGGCTTCGGCACGAGTCTTCAGATCATTTCTCCGGAATCGGAGGAAGGGGACATGTTGATCAAAGCGTTCGGAGGAATAGCGGCGATCCTCAGGTACAAATTGGCATAAGGTAGTGGAAAAATGGGCATAGCAGACGATTTCAGGAACGAGGTCGAAATTGCGACGAGGAATGCACTGGCCGAGTCCGGCTCCGAGGCCGATTTCATAATCGAGGTCCCTTCTGTCGGAGATGCCGACCTGGCGGTGCCGTGCTTCAACCTGGCCAAGACAATGAGGAAATCACCGAAAGACATAGCGGAGAAGCTGGCGGGCATGATAAGGCCCTCCGGATCCATAAGCGCCGTTTCATCAATGAACGGGTATGTCAATTTCAGCATCGACCGTGGCGTCCTGGTAACCGAGACGCTCAATGAGATAATGGCTAAAGGAGACGGTTACGGCAGACTTCCTCCGACGGGCGTCAGGGTCAACGTGGAGCACACATCGACGAACCCCACCGGGCCCATACACGTCGGCCGTGCCAGGAACCCGATAATAGGCGACACGCTGGCCAGATGCCTGAAGATGTGCGGCAACGAGGTCGTCACCGAATACTACGTCAACGATGTGGGGAAACAGGTCGTTATCCTGACCTGGGGCGTGGAGAACATCCCGAAAGGATCGGTCGAGGAGGAAGAGAGGGACAAGACCGACCACAAGCTCGTAGCCTACTACCGTAAAGCGAATAAGATGATGGAAGAGGACCCCGCCGTCGCGGAGCAGATATCGGACATGCTCAGGAGGTTCGAGGCGGGCGATCAGGAAGTGATAGGGTCTGTGAGGCACACGGCCCAGATAATGCTCGAGGGCCTGAAGGAATCACTGGCGAACATCAACGTCGCCCTCGACAGGTACACGTGGGAATCGGACTTCATCGCGGACGGTTCTGCTGCCAGTGTTGTCTCCAGGATGAAAAGGACCGATTATGCCGGACAGACCGAGGACGGGTCCTGGTATGTGGACCTGGCCGAGTTCGGGGTCAACGGAAAGAACACCAAGTTCACATTCACAAGGTCGGACGGGACGACCCTCTACACGACGAGGGACATAGCGTACCATATGAGCAAATTCTCGAGGTCCGACCGTGTCATAGACGTCCTGGGGGAGGACCAGAAGCTGGGTTCGCAGCAGCTGACGTACGCCCTGAGGATCCTGGGATGCGTGATGGAGCCGGAACCGATGTTCTATGCTTTTGTGTCGCTCCCGGAGGGCAAGATGTCCACAAGGAAGGGCGTCGTCGTCTACCTCGACGACCTGATAGACGAGGCCGTCGAACGCGCATACGAGGAGATAAGGAGCAGACGCGACGACATGAGCGAAGAGAGGATGCGCGAGACGGCCCGCGTCATAGGCGTAGGAGCCATAAGATACAACGTGGTCCGCGTCCAGCCTGAGAAACAGTTCGTCTTCACATGGAAAGAGGCCCTCAACTTCGACGGAAACAGCGGACCTTATCTCCAGTATGTGCATGCCAGGGCATGCAGCATGCTCCGCAAGGCAGGGGATTTCGAACGTGATGCCGACCCTTCGAAACTTACGGACGAGTACGAGATCAAGCTGGTCAAGGTACTTTCGAAATTCAGTTCCGTCATCGCGGAGGCCGGCAACCAGAAGAGGGTCCATGTCCTTCCCGCTTACGGGCACGAGGTCGCATCCGCCTTCAACCAGTTCTATGCCGCCGTGCCGGTCCTTTCTTCCGGCGCAAGCGCGAACGCGAGGCTGACGCTCGTCGAATGTTCAAAGATCGTTCTGAGGAACGTTCTGGAATGTCTAGGAATGGGCGCCCCGGAGGAGATGTGATGGAGATACGCAAACTCAAGCTGAAGGACCTCGAAGGGGTCCGAAAGCTGGAGATCTCCTGTATCAGAGAGTACTTCAAAGAGACCATCGAGAACAAATGGGAGGAACTGCCGGAAGAGTGGAAGGAGAACCTTGGTGCAAGCAGCAGGAAGCATTTCAGAGCGTATCTTGAAAGCGGGCTGAGCTTCGTCGCGGTGGAGGACGACGAGGTCATCGGATTCCTGTTCGCCCAGATGTTACATCACATAGCCGATGCGGAGAACCTCGTATGGATCGAGAACATGGGCGTGCATCCTTACTTCAGACGCAACCAGATCGCGTACAGGTTGCTGACCGCATGCCTTAAGGAAGGCATCGCCCAGGGAGCGGACGTTGCCCACAGCACGATCCAGCCGGAGAACGCGCCCTCGATACTGCTTCACAAGAAGGCCGGGTTCTTCATGGACCCCCGCCAGGTAGCACTTGTGGACCTCAGGGACCCAAAGCTCAGACTCTGAACCGGTCAGAGTTATCTGCGATGAAACGCAATTCTCCCTTCGTGAGTTCTCCGTCCGATAGATCGGGGCACAGTTTTTTACGGAACGCCCCCCTCAGAGCCTCTGCGACGGAGCCTCTCGAAACCGAATGTCCCAGACGTTCGGATATCGATGTGGTGCAGGAATAGCTGCGTTCTTTGAGAGGCATCAGAACCTCTTCGATCAGAGGTTCAGGTTCAACTATCACAGTTCCGTGCTGAATGAGGAATCCTCCCGCACGGTACTGCGCCCCTCCGGAGATCTTCATGCCTCCGGAGAGGATGTCGTTAGGTTCTTTGTACGCGGCATCGAGGCCCAGGGACATCAATGACGAAGCTACGCATCCGCATATCTCGGAGTAAGAATCCTTCTTGCTCCGGAAAAAATCCTCCGAGGTGAATGAGTATATGATCTGGGAGGGGCCGGTGAGGACCGTGCTCCCTCCGCTTATGCGCCTCACGGCGGTTATGCCCAGACGTTCGAAGGCGTACCTTCTGACGTCCGTATCCAGATCTCTGAATCTTCCAAGCGACACCGTCATCATGTCGCGGCTGTAGATATGAATTGTGCCCGGTGAACGTCTGCCGGAGACCTCCCCGAATACCGCCGCGTCTGCGGCCGCGCCGTATTCAGGGGGGACTGCCCCGAGGTCGACGAATCTCCAGGTCATTTCTTGCTTTTGCCCTGGTACTTCTTCTTCTCTGTGGTGGGCGCCTTTGCCTGGACGGACTTCTGGGATGTCTTGCCCCTTCTCTGCTCCTCGAGTTCGGTGAATGTCACAGTCTGCTCGGCTTTCGGTGCATTGCGGTATTTCAGGAACACCGCCAAGGCTATGAGCGCGACTATGGCGATTATGGCCGCATATGTCGTCCAGCTTGACCATATGGATTCTTTTACCTCTATGGTGAAGTTCGCCGAGTTAAGCGTGTTGTCGTCGCTGTCCGTGAGGAACTCGGCGTCATCGGATTCTCCCCATACCGTCAGGTTCTTGGTGCCTGCGGAGCCAATTGTGAAATTGAGCGTGGCCCTTGCAGAACTGCCGGCATCTACCGTGACCGTCTCCTCGGCAAGCCTGGATGTTTTGTTCTCATATGTTATGAACACCAGCACCGAAGCTTGAGCATCAGTGTTGTTGATTATCGTGACGTCGACATATCCCGCCGTCCTCGTGTCGAATCCTCCGGAGGATATGCTCGAGGTATCTATTATGAGGCAGTTTCCCACGGGTGCGGCTTCGCATTCATCCGAGTCGTACAGGGAAAGGGCCGGAACGGCAATCAGTGCCATCAATACTATAGCCAGTATGGTTTTTTTGCTGTTCATTTAAAAGCCTCACGTTATTATTTCCTCGATGCGTTCCTGCTCTATGGCGCGCCTTATCTCCATGGAGAGTCTCCTTCCGGTGCTCATCTCCTTCCTCCAGAGGGCGTTTCCGTAGGGATGGCCGACAGACATGTGGACGTTTGTTCCGCCGCCGATGCGCGGCGCCACGTCGTAAATGAAGAAATTAAGG
>DAMX01000039.1:0-3296 GCA_002497195.1 Methanomassiliicoccaceae archaeon UBA354
TTTCCATGTCCATGGGAACCATCAATACGTCAAAGCGACATCTGATTTAAAGCCTTGCGCCTTGTATGATAATTATATTCCACTTTCGTACGAATTTTATGGTGAAACTCTTAATTTTCCGCCTTAATTCTACGAATATTATAATTAATTTTACGAATATCGGAGATACATATATATCGACCGCTTTCGGAACAGACTTACCAGGATTGTAGTTAGTCAGGGCAAACCATATTAAAAAGAAGGCCTTACTCCGCATTAGTGCATCTGGTGCATCCAAATTCTTTCCTACGGGGGACTTAGATGGAAAAAAGAATTGTAGACGTCGATGAGCTGCGTGTCGAGGACATTCCGCTGGTAGGTGGTAAAGGAGCAAACCTTGGAGAACTGACCTTTGCCGGGTTCCCGGTTCCGGGGGCTTTTGTTCTGACAACTAACTCTTACGACTATTTCTTTGAAAAGAACAATCTGACCAAAGTTGTAGAAAGGGAGCTGACGACGATCGACGAGAACTCGGACCAGAGCTTGGCCGAAGCGTCCGATCGCATCAGGAAGATGATCGAAGAAGGGGAGGTCCCCGACGATCTGAGATCGGAGATACTGTCGAAATACAACATCCTGTTCCCCAAGGGGAAGAAAGGATTCGTAGCCGTCAGGTCCAGTGCTACGGCGGAGGACCTGCCGGACGCGAGTTTCGCAGGCCAGCAGGAGACATATCTCAACGTTACTGGAGAGGAGGACCTTATGGATAAGGTCAAGAAGTGCTGGTCCTCCCTGTTCACTGCCAGGGCGATCTCATACCGCCAGAAGCGCGGATATGCCAGCGAGGAAGTTAAACTGGCCGTCGTCGTCCAGAAGATGGTCAACTCCGAGATATCCGGAATTATGTTCACAGTGGACCCCAACAGCGGTGCCAACAACATCATCATCGAGGCCGGCTACGGCCTCGGGGAAGCCATCGTCGGCGGAGAAGTAACCCCCGATACATATGTCGTCGACAAGAACGAGATGAAGATCAACAAAGAGAAGACGAGAAGGTCTACACAGAAGTGGAAATATGTGAGGGGCAAGACCGGCGGGGCCGTGAAGAAGGACGTCCCGTCCGAACTGGAGAGCGCCCAGAAGATCCCTGACGACAGGATACTCGAGATCGCCGAGATTGGAAGGCAGATCGAAATCCACTACGAGAAGCCCATGGACATGGAGTGGTGCATCGAGGACGGCAAGGTGTTCATCGTCCAGGCCCGGCCGATAACCGCTGTCGGAGACTCGAAGACGAACGAGTCCGCAGGCATAGACGCATCGCAGGAGAACGTTATCACCGCCGGAATGGGCGCAAGCCCGGGATTGTCCACGGGACGCGTGGTCGTGTACGACGTAAGCATGAGCCTGGACGTCATAAGGGACGGAGACGTGCTGGTAACAACTATGACCATGCCCGACATGGTGCCTGCAATGTCCAGGGCGGTGGCCATCGTCACCGACGAGGGAGGCATGACCTGCCACGCCGCCATAATATCCAGGGAGCTGGGCACCCCCTGCGTGGTAGGGACCGGCAACGCCACATCCGTGCTCAAGGACGGAATGATCGTCACCGTCGACGGCACCACCGGGACCGTGTACAAAGGGGAGATCAAGAAGAAGGTCCCCGTGCAGCATGCGGACACCCAGTCCGTGGCCGCCGAGTACGTTCCCGTCACCGGCACCAAGATCATGGTCAACATGAGCATGCCCACCAAGGCCGACGAGGTGGCGGCGTTGCCCTGCGACGGAGTTGGACTCATGAGGAGCGAGTTCCTGTTCACCAACTACATCGGGGAGCACCCCATGTACGTCATAGCCGACGGACGCTCGGACGAGCTCATAGAAAAGCTGGCAGAGGGTATCGCAAAGGTGGCGAGGGCGTTCTACCCCCGCCCCGTTGTACTTAGGACCTCGGACTTCAAGACCAACGAGTACCGCGACATGCGCGGCGGTGCGGACTACGAGCCCAATGAAGACAATCCCATGATCGGATGGCGCGGATGCTCACGATATGTCTCCCAGGATTACAGGGACGCCTTCATCTGCGAGCTGAGGGCCATCAAGAAGGTCAGGGACGAGATGGGACTGAAAAACCTGAACATTATGCTCCCGTTCGTGAGGACCATCGAGGAGGTCCAGGAGATCACGGCCATGATGGACGAGATCGGCCTCAAGAGAGGGACGACCCTGAAGCTTTACCTGATGGCGGAAGTACCGGTCAACATTTTCATGGCCGAGGAGTTCTGCCAGTACTGCGATTCGTTCTCCATCGGGTCGAACGACCTGACTCAGCTCGTTCTCGGAGTCGACCGCGATTCCGATGTGCTCGGAAGGATGGGGTATTTCGACGAGAGGAACGAAGGAGTCAAGAGGGCGATCAGACAGCTCATCGAGGTCGCCCACAGGAACGGCAGGACGGTAGGCATATGCGGCCAGGGGCCCTCTGTCTACCCTGAGTTCGCCGAATTCCTCGTTGAGTGCGGAATAGACTCGATATCCCTCAACCCGGACACCGTGGTCAAGACCAAGAGGTCCATTGCGTCCGTCGAGCAGAGGCTGATGCTCAGGCAGTTGCGCGAGCTTTCCAGTAGGAACTGAACGTCGCGACGCCCCCCCAAACCGCTTACCTTCTTTTCAAAATCTCATGTCCGAATCGGAATCGCTGTTGTCAACCAGCCTGCGGTTGATCGATACGGCATCCTCGTCGGGGAGAAGCATCGTGGCGGCCTCCATGAGGGGGTGCTTGGAACCTTCGATTATCTTCACGTCGTCGAGGGTCCTGAGGTTCCATCTCTCGGCCGTCTTCTCCAGCCCGAGCTTGATGTCAAATTTGTTGGGCTCCAAAACTATGGCCTTGAAGCTTGTGAGGCCCAGCTTCTTCGCCGCCATTATCCTGTGGTGCCCGTCGACCACCAGATAGCCGTTGCGTCTGGCGATCACGATGATCGGTTCGTTGAGCCCCCTCTTGATCTCGTACTGGCGGCCTATCAGTTCGTCCATGTAGACCTCTTTCTGCGTCGGCAGCATCTGGTCCATCGGAATCTCCTTGTTCACTATGCGCATCCTTAGGCCGTTCTGCTGCTCCATGAAGTTCTTGACGGTCATGACCTTGCCCGGCCTGGACTTCTCGATCTGGGAGCGCACAATGTCGATGTTGGATATGATGCCTACCAGCTTGCGGTTCTCGTCGACGACGGGCAGATTCCTGAGGCCGTACCTGAACAGGATCCTGGTTGCATCGTCTATCGACATGGAAGGCACGGCGCAGAGGGTGC
>DAMX01000077.1:0-5729 GCA_002497195.1 Methanomassiliicoccaceae archaeon UBA354
ACCAAAGGGACGTCCACATACCTTAGGGAGAACGGAGTGGACACCACGACGGTGTTCAAACTGGACGAGAAGCTCAAGCCGAACGCCATAGGCCTGATGAGGGACGGGAAGATCAACCTGATCATCAACACCCCCGCCATGAAATCGGGTTCCAGGCGCGACGGGTACACGATGCGCAGGCTGGCAGTGGAGCTGGAGATACCTTTCATGACCACGGTTCAGGGAGCCAACATCGCTGTCGGCGCGATACGCGTAGGGCGCGGCGAGAAACTCGGCGTCCGCAGCATGAAGGAGTTCCACGTGCTCTGATCAGGTCTCGAACATCTTGGGCTTCCCGGCCGCGGTGACGGTGACCGTCACGTCGATAACGACGAACTCACTGGGCATGTTCTTGGCACGTATCTTGCTGACCCTGACGTCGTCGGAGACCACGATGTCTTCGGCCCCGTCTTTGAGCGCCAGGTCCCTTACGTATTCCGTTCCGTGCTTTCTGGCGAACTCGATCCCCTCGGATATGCTGTCCTTCACGAAACGTCCGAACTTGGCGAACACCGTGCACGGGATGTCCCCCACCATGTTCTCCACGTTGGGTTTTATGAGTATCTCCTCGCGCTCGATGATACCGCCGGTGACCGCCCCCACAGCGTTCCCGACATGCGAATACTTGGGAAGTATGAAGTCCGTCCCGAGGCGCCTGGATACTTCCGGAAGATAGGCGCCGGCAGGCGCGCCTATCCCGATTATGGGTTTGCTCAGCCTTATGGCGCAGCTGTAGTCCCGGCGCTGTTCGCGCGTGACCGCGGTCTTGAGAAGGTGTTCTCCAGCGTCTCCCAGTTCGCGGGACCCTATTTCAGAGTCCAGTACCTTGCCCATTATTTCGGTGGCCATCTTTTCTGTGACGAGTTTTTTTGTTATGGATATTATCTTCTCTTCCGGGATGCCATAGGCCAGGCTGAAATGTCTTATCGCCAGCCTTGCAGGCTCGGGATCGAACTCGGTGTAATCGCCGCTGGCGCAGAGTATGTCTGTGGGGGTAAGCCCTATCCTCTGCACAAGGCCGATGTTCTCCAGATGTCCAGACTTAAATCCCAGAGGATGGACCTGAAGGAACCTTGAGGCCTGTGCGAGCGTGTGCGGGCCGTTGTCGAGGAAATCGAGAAACATCTTTTCTTCGACGCTGAGTTCCATATTTTGTTTGTTATTCTTCAGCCTGATGAAGAAGTCGGTCTCCTGATAATTCCTGGAATCTTCCTTGAACTCGCTACGGAACATCGGTCCTTTGGTGGCTATCCCTTGCAACGTTTTTTTGATGTCCGGCCACTTCCTTGCCGCAAAGCACAGCGGGATGCAACGGACGGTCGATATCCTGATCCCCGAGTCCAAGATCACTATGTGGCTGTCGCCTCCCAGACCGACGGTCGAAATGTCCGCAGCCTTGACGTGGGTCCTCATCCCTCCCAGTCCCGCCCCGTACTCTACTATGTCGGGGCGTCCGTCCCTGAGGATGCCGATATCGGTCGTCGTGCCGCCTATATCTACTACGATGGCATCGTCGATCCCTGTGAGCTTCCTGGCTCCGATAAGGCTCGATGCGGGTCCAGAAAGTATCGTCTCGATGGGCCTTATGGATGCTTCGGACTCCCCCATCATGAAGCCGTCCCCTTTGACGACCATGAGCGGCGCGCGTATGCTCCTCTCGGCCATGACCTGTTTCATGGCAATGATAAGCTCGTCTATGACAGGTATCAGCCTGGCATTCATTATGCAGGTCGTGGTCCTGTCATCGAAACCAAGGGTGGAAGAAAGCTCGTGGCCGCAGACCGCACGTACCCCGAGTATTTCGTAAGCCATCTCCCTGATCCTTATCTCGTGCTTTGGATTGCGGATACCCAGATATCCCGATATTGCGACGCCGTCGACCTTTCCCCTTATGGCTCTGAGGAATTTCTCCGCGGCCGCCTCGTCCAATGGTTCGGTCTCCCTTCCCCAAAGGTCATGCCTGCCATTGATGACTACCTCCTCGTTAGCATGGTACTTCGAGTTGAAATCGTGGCCGATGGCAACTAGCCCGACGCGACAGCCTCTCCCCTCGACGACGGAGTTCGTGGCCAGGGTGGAGGACAGAGAGACGACCCCGACCTTGGCCAGCATCTCATCGCTGAGGCCTTCTATGGCCCCCCTTATGCCGACAGTGAGGTCTTCGTGGGTAGTCGGCGATTTGTGCGATGCCATAACTTCTCCCGCCTCTATGTCCATTACCGCCGCATCCGTATATGTGCCGCTGGTGTCGATTCCCAATCCGTATGCCATTCTGGATTCTCCTTTAACAGTGCGAAGATGCTTATCTTATCTTATCTTAATGTTTTCACCGTTCTAAGCAGGCGTCAGTTGTTTTATACGGATAACTGTATGACGGGTCAGGTGGTTCAGATGCCTGATACCGAAGAGCTCAGGGAGCAGATAGCGGCGATCGACGCAGAGATAATCGACCTCATCGCCACGCGGATGGAGATAACCGACGAACTGGCCAAGGCCAAGAAGAAGTCGTCCCAGGGCTATTGGAACGAAGAGAAGGAGCACGAAGTGATACAGAGATATCATGAGCTCTGCGAAGAGGTCAGCCTTTCGGAGAGCGAGGCGAAGCAGATCGCCGAAGTCCTGCTGAGGATTTCGAAGGAGAGGCAGAAGCACCTCTTCGAAAAGTGACGCGCGGTTTTATATACGTCATCGGAATCAGAATGAGCCAGGGAGAATTGTACAGATGAACAAGACGCACGTTGCGGTCCTCGGGGCAACGGGGATGATCGGGCAGAGGTTCGTTCAGATGCTGGAAGGCCACCCCTATTTCGAGATAGAGGGGCTCTACGCATCTGAGAGGTCGGGCGGTAAGAAGCTGAGAGACGTCCTGAAGGTCAGGGACCACTGCTTCATGGACGAGACGCTCGAGAGGGAGATCGAGGTCATGGACCTCGAGAAGATATCGTCTGCGGCCAGGGTGGCCTTCAGCGGCATACCCAGCGAGCTAGCCGGACATACGGAGTCCGCACTGGCCGAATCCGGCGTAGCGGTATTCACGAACGCGGGCGCTCACAGGATGGATCCTGACGTCCCCATATTGATACCCGAGGTCAACCCCGGGCACCTCCGTTCCGTGACCGGGCAGAGGTCTTACGTGGAAAGCGGAGGTTTTATTGTCACCAACGCGAACTGCTCGACCACCGGCATAGCCCTTCCCCTGAAGGCCATCGATGCCAAGTACGGGCTCGAAGAGGCCTTCGTGTCTACTTACCAGGCGCTTTCCGGGGCCGGATATCCCGGCGTCCCGTCGCTTGACGCCGTAGGGAACGTCGTGCCTTTCATAAAGGGCGAGGAAGAGAAGATGGAGACGGAGCTCTGCAAGATGCTGGGCGTTTTCGACGGCAACGTGTTCCGCTTCGCTGACATCAGGCTCATGGCCAACTGCGCCCGCGTGCCCGTGGTGGACGGACACACGGAGTCGCTGGTCCTGGCGCTCAGAGACGCCCCCTCCCTCAGAGAGCTGGGCGAGGCGCTTTCCGGATTCCGCGGGGAACCCCAGATGCTGGGGCTTCCGTCGGCGCCGGACATGCCGGTGATAGTGAGGAATGAAGAAAACCGCCCCCAGCCGGTGTTCGACGTGTACGCCGGAACGCCGGAAAGGGCGAAGGGCATGGCCGTTACAGTGGGAAGGCTCAGGTCCAGCAACGGATACTACAAGGCGTTCGTGCTTTCGCACAACACGATCAGGGGCGGTGCCGGAGGCTCCGTCCTCAACGCGGAACTGGCCAAGGCGAAGGGCCTGCTCTGAAACGATTTCGTTCACGACATACGAGGCAGAAGATGACACTGAAAATGGCTATCCCGAACAAAGGAAGGCTCAGCGAGAGGTCCGTGGAGCTACTGTCGAAGGCAGGCCTCGACATAGGAGAGGACTGGGGACGCAAACTCTACGTCAACGTGAAAGGGCGCGACATAGAGATCATGCTGGTCCGTGCACAGGACATCCCGGAGTTCGTCCATTCCGGAGCGATAGATTTCGGCATCACCGGGCTGGACCAGGTGGAGGAGTCCGGATACGCCCTCGAGAACCTGCTTAACCTGGAGTTCGGACACTGCCGCCTTTCGCTCGCCGTCCCGGACGGGTCGTCCGTAAGGTCCGGAAAGGATTTACCGGACGGGAGCCGCATAGCTACCTCCTTCCCCAAGATCACGAAACGTTTCTTCGACTCCATAGGCAAAGAGGTCGATGTGATAGTCATATCCGGAGCTGCGGAGATAATGCCATATCTGGGAGTGGCCGACTGCATCGTGGACCTTGTGTCCACCGGATCGACGCTCAAGATGAACCGCCTCAGGGAGGCCGAGGTGCTGTTCCGGTCCCAGGCGGCCATAGTTACCAGCTCGAAGGCCCTCGGCGAGAAGAGAAAGGCCATGCTAGAGGTCACCGAGGCGATACACAGCGTCATCGCGGCAGAGAACCGCAAATATCTGATGGCCAACGTGCCCAGGTCCATGATATCCGAAGTGGAGAAGTTCCTTCCCGGCATCGGCGGGCCCACTGTCCTGGAGATAGCGGGAAACGGCGAAATTGTCGCGGTGCAGGCCGTGGTTTGTTACTCGCAGCTATACGATGCCATAAACAACCTCAGGAAGATCGGGGCCACCGGAATACTGACTCTCTCGATGGAGAGGCTGGTGGAGTGATGGTGTCCAGGGACATTATGAGGAGTACTACCAGAGGGTTCGAGAAATATTATAACCCGAAGGTCGGGAACGAGGTCCGGCTGGACACCAACGTGAACGTCCTTGGGTCCAACCCTGCCGCCATGGAGTTCCTTTCCGGATGGAAAGGCGACATCAACGGATATCCGAACACCTACTCGGACGACCTCCGCGATGCTCTGGCGGACCTTTACGGCCTTCAGAGGGAGAACTTCGTGGCAGGAAACGGTTCCGACGAGGTGATAGACGTCACTTTCAAGACGTTCACGGAATACGGGGACGGCTGCGCCGTGCCCGTGCCCTCCTATGTACTTTACGACTTCTTCGTGAAGATGAACGGAGGAAGGACGATCGAGGTCGACCTGACCGAAGACTTCCAGCTGGACGTCGACGCTTTCCTGAAGACCGGAGCGAAAGTGGCCATAATGCCGTCTCCCAATAACCCTACGGGAAACTCGTTCCGGGAGAAAGACCTCGAAGAGATCCTTTCCGGATTCGACGGCATGGTCGTGGTGGACGAGGCCTACGGCGAATACAGCGAAAACTCGATGGTCCGCAGGGTCGAAGAGTTCGAAAACCTCATAGTGGTCAGAACGTTCTCCAAAGCATATGCCATGGCAGGGCTGAGGGTAGGGTACGCCGTATCCAACCTCAAGGTCGCCGGCATGATGAACTGCGTGAAGATACCGTATTCCCTGAACATGCTCAGCGAGAAAGCAGCCATAGCCGCGGTCAAAGACCAGGGGTTCATCGGTAGGAGCGTCGAACTTGTCAAGGAACAGCGCCCGAAACTCGACGCAGGGCTGAGGAGGCTGGGGTTCGAGACGTACCCATCGGATTCCAATTTCATACTGGCCAGGTCGCCGGTGGACCACGCGGCGCTGGTGTCCGGCCTGAAGAATAAAGGAGTGATGATTCGCGACTTCGGCTCGAAACGCAGAACCGAGAACTGCGTCCGCATAACCGTCGGCAGCGAAGAGCTCAACGCC
>DAMX01000077.1:5968-6307 GCA_002497195.1 Methanomassiliicoccaceae archaeon UBA354
GTCGGCAGCGAAGAGCTCAACGCCTTGCTCTTGGATAAAGCCGCCGAGGTGATCGGGGAATGCCTCTGATATACCTCACGGACTACGGGGTAGGGAACCTCCATTCCGTCAAAAACGCGCTGGAGAGCTGCGGCGCGGACGTCGAAACGGTCAGCGACATGTCCAAGCTCGCCGATGCGGACTGCATAGTCTTTCCCGGGGTCGGGGCCTTCGACAGCACGATGGAAAGGGTCGCCCCATATAGGGAAGAAATATTGATGCGTCTAGAGAGCGGAGTGCCGGCATTGGGAATATGCATAGGTGCGCAGATACTTTTCGATTCCAGCGAAGAGGGTGAAA
>DAMX01000077.1:6459-6838 GCA_002497195.1 Methanomassiliicoccaceae archaeon UBA354
GCCTGGGTCTTTTCAAGGGACGGGTCATCGGCCTCGAAGCGGAGAGGCTCCCCCACATGGGATGGAACACGGTCGAATCGGACGACCCGCTTCTCGACGGGACCTCCGACAGGGAATTTTATTTCGCCCATTCGTACCGCGGGAGCCCGGAGTACGGCAGCGAGATCGCCGGGAACACGGAATACGAGGGCAGGAAGATACCTGTGATCTTCCGCAGGTCGAATACTTACGGCCTTCAGTTCCATCCTGAAAAAAGCAGCAGGTCCGGGATGAAGGTGCTCAAGAACTTCATAAGATTCTCGGAGGAATGCGGATGATCATCATACCCGCGGTAGATATGCTTGACGGACAGGTGGTCCAGCTGGTAGGCGGAGAGCTC
>DAMX01000077.1:7039-7519 GCA_002497195.1 Methanomassiliicoccaceae archaeon UBA354
CCAGCTGGTAGGCGGAGAGCTCGGAAGCGAGCAGGTCAGGATACCCGATCCTTTCCAAACGGCGGCATCGTGGGTCTCCAAGGGGGCCGAATATCTGCACCTGGTCGATCTTGATGCGGCGTTCGGGAAGGGCGACAATCTGGATTCGATAGAGAAGATCGCCCGCTACTCGGGCGTCCCCGTGGAGGCCGGAGGAGGGATAAGGTCCGAGGAGACCGTGGACGCCCTTATAAGAGCAGGCGTCGACAGGGTCGTGCTGGGAACCAAGGCGATAAGGGAGCCCGAATGGCTGGAACGTATGGCGCTCAAGTATCCCGGGCGGATAGCGCTGGCGATGGACACCCGCGGGAACAGGATAGTAGTGAAAGGATGGCAGGAATCCGCTTCGGTCACCGTCGAACAGATGTTCAGGATCATCGAGGACCTTCCTCTGGCCGGAGTGCTGAACACCAACGTGGACGTCGAAGGGCAGAAGAAAGG
>DAMX01000077.1:7695-8022 GCA_002497195.1 Methanomassiliicoccaceae archaeon UBA354
GGACGTCGAAGGGCAGAAGAAAGGAGTGGACGAGAAGCAGGCAAGAGACTTCATATCCTCCTGTCCGCACAGCGTCATAGCCTCCGGAGGTGTCACCGGACACAGGGACGCGGAGATCCTAAGGGACGCAGGGGCTGTCGCCGCGGTCGTAGGTCTGGCACTTTACACTTTCGAAATAAGGCCATGGGAATGGGAAATTCCCTGGCGAGTATGAATGTCCGGGGAACCAATTATAAATATACTTGAAGTTAACTATGCTTAATCGTGTTCCTACCCTGTGAACTTATAGTTGCGGACGTCCTTCCCACTGCCCGCGGAGCGATAGCC
>DAMX01000077.1:8227-8463 GCA_002497195.1 Methanomassiliicoccaceae archaeon UBA354
GCACGGCTACACGCAGGTCCGGGTCGCGGACGCGTTCGGTGTCACCGGATCGGCCGTCTCCCAGTATCTCAAAGGCGTCAGGGGCGGGAACGAGCTTATAGAGAACAGCCCACACCGTGAAGGTTTTTACAAGATGATCGAAAAAGCGGCTGCGACGATAACCGAAGGTTACAACGTGACCGAGGTGCTGTGTGCGATCTGCGGTTTCGTGAAGGAAAGCGGCATGATAAAAGAGC
>DAMX01000068.1:0-4802 GCA_002497195.1 Methanomassiliicoccaceae archaeon UBA354
GTCGCCCATGCCCAAAAGCCTGGAGATGAACCTGTTGGCATCGAATGGTTCCAGATCCCGTATGTGCTCCCCGGTACCGATGAAGACGATCCTGGCGTCGGTCTTGGAAACCGCCGACAGCGCGCCGCCTCCTTTGGCCGTTCCGTCCATCTTTGTGAGTATGACCCCGGTGACGCCCACCGCGGCGTGGAACGCCTCCGCCTGCGGTCCGGCCTGCTGACCCACCTGGGAGTCCAGTACCAATACCCTCTCGTCGGGCTTCGCCGCTTCTTCAATGTCCTTGAGCTCCTGTATGAGGTCGTCCTCCAGTGCATGACGTCCCGAAGTGTCCACGATGATGATCTTTTTGTCCTTGAAGGCGGCCATCCCGTTCTTTACTATCTTGGCCGCATTCTTCTCCCCGGGCTCGCCGTATACTTCGGCGCCCACCTTCTGTCCGAGCTGACTCAGCTGGTCAAGGGCTGCCGGTCGGTAGACGTCGGCCCCTATGAGGCCGACCGTGAATCCCTTTTTGATGAAATAATTGGCAAGCTTTCCGCAGGTCGTGGTCTTGCCCTGTCCGTAAAGGCCGACCATCATGATCTTCTGCGGTTTGAGATGCAGCCCCTCCCCGTTGTCCAGGAGTGAGACCAACTCGTCGTAGATGATGCTGATGACATGCTCCTTCGGGCTCTTGCCCGCAGGAGGCTTCTCATTGATTGCCCGTTCCTGGACTTTGGATGTTAGCCGCAGAACCAGCTGAACGTTGACATCGGCCTGCAGGAGCGCGCGCTGGAGGTCCTTGGATATTTCCTTTATCAGATCTTCGTCTACAGACGACGCACCGCTTATCTTGCCGAGAACGTTCCTCAGCGACTTGCCTAGACCTTCCAGAACCATGGGAACAAACCCTAAACGGGCTTGGATATATTATAGATTTCCAGAGATGGTAGAAGTGCGGGAAGAGGCCAGCCGGTCAGAAGGGATGGGATGCACTCTACAGAACTGACCTAATCCCCGTATCACTTCATTGGTTGAAATCCTATATAAATATTTGTAAAAATCAGAAATGGTTTTTGTTGCCTGCGGATGACCGCAGGCAGATGGTTTCAGAGGTAGCCCGACCTCTGGAGGGCCATGAGGTCCTCCGTGCTGAGCTTGTCTCCGTTCTTGAAGCGCTCGAAGATCTCCTTGGCCTCTTTCTTGTTGTCGGCCTCTGCCTTCTTCTTGCGGGCATTGGACTTGCGGTTCCTTATGGTGGAAGCCTCCCTGTCCGTATCCTGTATGGATCTGACGAGCTCTATGTGCATCCTGTGCTCCTCGTCTCCGAGGCGCTTGTATTCCACGAGCTTCGCCTGTGCGCCGTCCGCCTCCTTCCTGAGCCTGTCGGCCTGGTCGTAGAGGGAGATCATCTTCTCGTGGGCCGCCTGTGCGAGGTCGGCGTTCTTCGACATCTCGGTGTGGAATCCTTCGGCGGCGGCCTTGGCCTCCCTGAAGTGGGACTGGACCTCCTTGTACTCGGCGTTGTGCTCCGTGGAAGACTCCATCTCGGACTCGCGGTCCTCTATCTGTTTGGCCAGCTGGGATATGAGTTTTACGAGCTTGTCGTCCGCCGCTTTGGTTAGCACGCCGGTCTGCTGTTCGAGCTCCATCCTTCTGAGGTTTCTCTTCATCTCTTCGAGCGATGGTCCGGATTTCTCCTTGTCTTCGGGTTTCTCTGGTCTAAGTTCCGTCAGTTTTCCTTTGAGTTCAGACACTTTGACGTTCCACTCGTCCCTCTGGGCTTTGGCCTCCCTGACCAGCGTGTTGAACTGATCGCGTTCGTCCCTGCACTTTCCCGCCTCGGTGACCAGCTCCCTGACCTGAGAGTTGAGGGCGTCCCTCTTGGACTTCCACTCTTTGGTCATGGCATGGTATTCGTCCCTGAGCTTCCTGTGCTTGTCGGCATCGTTGTTGACGATGCTGCGCTTCTCCTCGAGGGTCTCGAGCCTTTCCGCAGACTCCTTTTCGTCCTCTTCCGTAGTCTGCATTTCAGTCTCTTCGGTTTCGACGTTTTCGATAACATCGTTCTCGACCGTTTCGACTTCTTCTTGCTGAACTTCTTCAGAATTCTGCTGAACTTCCACATCAACCTCTTTCATAAATCCACACTCGTGTTCGACCGACCATGAGCAAAAGCATGGTCCACTTACATTTTGCGCTATGGACAATTCGCTTATAAGATTTTCTCTTATAATCGTCGAATCTAAAGCCTCGTCCCGACAATTTCCCGTATCCAGGGCCGGACTTAATCAGTTATAAATAATGAGATTCACTCACACACTCGATTCACATGAAGGAACTATGCCCTCTGGACTACAGATACGGCCGCGAGGATATGAAGTCCATATTCTACGAGGACAGCCGTCTTCAGTACCAGATGGATGTGGAGTCTGCCCTTGCCAGGGCGCACGCATCCCTCGGCGCGATCGCCAAAGAAGATGCCGACGAGATCTCGAGGATCGCCAACATAAACACGGTCAGGCCGGAAAGGGTCAAAGAGATCGAGAAGGAGACCAGGCACGACGTCATGGCGATGATAAAGGCCATGACCGAACAGTGCAGAGGCGACTCGGGCAAGTACGTCCATCTTGGCGCCACTTCGAACGATATAGTGGACACCGCCACTGCCCTTCAGATCAAGGCAGCATTGGACATAATCGACAAAGATGTGGACGCCTTGATATACACCTTCGCCAAGCTCGCGAAAAAAGAGAGGGACACGCTGGAGATAGGAAGGACCCACGCACAGTTCGCCATCCCCATAACTTTCGGATTCAAGATCTCCGGATACATAGCGGAGATGCTGAGGCACAGGGACAGGCTGAGGGAGGTCAGGCCGCGCGCCTGCGCCGGTAAGATGGCCGGGGCGGTCGGGACGGGTGCCGCCCTCGGCAAGAACTTCTTCAAGGTACAGGAGGCCGTGATGAAGGACCTCGGCCTGGAATACGAGCCCGCGGCCACCCAGGTCGTGGGGCGCGACAGATACACCGAACTGATATGTCTGATGGCCAACATCGCCACCTCCCTGGAGCGCTACTGTACGGAAGTCAGGAACCTCCAGAGGTCGGAGATCGGAGAAGCCTCCGAGGCCTTCGATGAGACCAAACAGGTCGGAAGCTCCACCATGGCGCACAAACGCAACCCCATCAACTCCGAGAACGTCTGCGGACTGGCCAGGGTACTGCGCGGATTCGTGACGCCGACATTCGAGTGCCAGGTGCTTTGGCATGAAAGGGACCTTTCCAATTCGTCGGCGGAAAGGTTCACTCTCCCCCATGTTTTCACATTGGCGGACGAGATGCTGAAGAAGACCGACTACATCTTCGGCGGACTTACCGTCCATTCGGACATCATGCTCAGGAACATCGAGTCGTCCAAAGGCCTTGTCATGGCCGAACCGGTCATGATGAAGCTGACCGAGAAGGGGATGGGCAGACAGGATGCGCATGAGGTGATCCGCAAGGCGTCGATGGCCGCCGTCGACAAGGACCGCCAGCTCCGCGACGTGCTTCTGGAGACCGAAGAGCTGAAAGGCGTCCTTACCGCCGACGAGATAAGGTCGGCCATGGACCCCGCCGGATACACCGGAGGTTCGGGGGAGATCACAGACCGTATGGTCGCCGCGGCCGAGAAGGCTCTGGGCAGAAAGGTGTGACTATGAAAGAACGCAACTCGAGGCTCAAACAGGCCACGGTGTTCGGCCTGATAGCCGGTGCGGTGGTATTCTCCATATTCTACTATCTGGACCCGTCGCTGAAGTACCTCCTGTTCATACCTTTCGGGGGCCTTATTGGGTGGGCCACACTTTTTGTCGACAAGGAAGAATGATCAGAGCTTCTTGCCCGAGTGCGAGCCGGGCGTTACATAGAAGACTTCCTTGACCGTCAGCTTGAGCAGCGTTTTGGCGGGATAGGTCTCCTTCCTCTCATGTGCCAGCACCACAGCTTTTTCATAGTCTGCGCCGGAATCCTCTATCTTCACCGAGCACTTTACCTGATAGCTTTCTTTTACGCCGTCATGCCATATGTAGAATGACGCTACGGGGTTCTCGCGGACGTTCTTAAGCGTCTTATCCATGTAGTTATCGATGACCCAGATGTTTCCGTCCGGACCTTCGAAAAGAAAACCTACGGGCACCACGTTCGGTACGCCGTCTTTCGACGCGGTCGCCAGGGAATAGATCCTCTGCCCTTCCATCGCATTCTGAACTTCTGTGCTCAGTCCTTTTATCGCCATGAACGGGTATGCACAAGCCGACGTAAATATTTCGTCAGTTCAAGGCCGAATATGCGGGGATGCCTTCGTCTACTTTTGTCACCACGCCTCTGGTCGCATCTGTTCCGAGTATCACTTCAACGTCGAAACGGTCGTCGCTTCTGTCGAGCGATATGGCCTCCTCCGGGGAGAGATGAGAATAATACGTACCGGGGATGTGTTTGCGGGCGGCCTCGCAGGCAGAATCCATCTGTGCCAGCGTGGGCCTCTGATAAGGCTGCCCGGGGACGGGTATATACCCCATGATGTGGAATTTTGTCACTCCGATGGAGGACAGGTGCTCGGCGGCGGCCTCTATCTGGTCCACGTCGACGCAGCCGGGGATGTAGATCATGTTGGTGGCCACGTCCATTCCGCGTTCGACGGCCGATCTGACCTCCCCGTATATCTTGGCCTTGGGTATCCCGGTGAGAAGGAGATGGCAATCTTCATACCAGGCCTTCAGGCCCACGTTCGCGGCGTCGATGTTCTCCATGGATAGGTTGGACCCGTTGGTGTGGCCGAGG
>DAMX01000068.1:5049-5270 GCA_002497195.1 Methanomassiliicoccaceae archaeon UBA354
GGTGTGGCCGAGGGACGTGGTGGCACCAAGGACGTCCTTGCTGAACGCGAGGAGCCTCGGAAGGTCCTTGGAGACGGTCGGTTCTCCGCCCATGAAGTTGACGCGGGATGGGGAGACGGAAAGGAGCGCGTCCTCGATCTCCTCCGGTTTGAGGAACCTTTCGGGCCTGGGGTATGCCAGGCCGGGGGTCCCGTCGGGCCCGCTGCGGAGCTTATAGCTGC
>DAMX01000058.1:0-4205 GCA_002497195.1 Methanomassiliicoccaceae archaeon UBA354
CTGCTGCTGGGCGTACTGCTGCTGGGACATCGACTGCTGCTGTTGCAGTTCGGCCATCCTCTTCCTTCTCAAAGCTTCCAGTTCAGGGTCATCCATATGCTCAATCCTCCTCATGCATTCATTTCGTCGTAGACCTCTTTGGCCGCGTTGTCGAGGAGAGACTGTCCGGCAGGGGAGATCGCTCTTCCCTGTTTGTCCTTTGAGACCAGCAGCCCTGCTGCCTCGAGCTGCATCATGCACTTTCTGGCGATGTTGCGGCTTCCTTTGACTGCCCTGTTGGGCATCGATCCTTTGTCAGAGAACCCACCGTACTCGGCTGCGAGCCTGGAGGATCCCATCGGTCCTTTCACATAAAGCTTCCTGAGGATGGAGGCGGACCTGGTGTACCACCAGTCCTCCTGCATCGGGGCTTTTTCCGTGTGCCTGCCTGTCTTCACATACTCGGCCCATTCGGGAGGGGAGATCTTATCGTTCCCCTTGAGCTTTTCAGCCGCTTTGAGTATGAGTTTTTCGGCGGGAACATCATAGACAGTTACCATGCTTGTACCTCATGCGTCCGGTACGTAAATACGCGGACAACAGCACTGGTATTGTTAGACCATATAAAAGCATTGCTAATAGGAAGTGTGAATGCTTCAAACCCGCACGTTCGGCCACCGGCCCCCGTACGGACTGCGGACGAAATATCCGCCACGGCACCTTGTCGGCTGTCGGCAAGGCGATCTCCGTGGCGGGGACGATGATGTCGCCGTATATTAATCATTTGCAGAGGTCAGGGGGTCGGAGCTCAGAAACAATCTAATAAATGCGAACGATGATGGGCGTTTATGGTTGAAAATACCCAAGAGTTCTGCACTCATTGCGGGGCCAAGCTTGAGACGGGCTCGGCATTCTGCCAGGAGTGCGGAAACCCTGTAGAGGGGTCCGACTACCTGTACAGGTCCGGACCGGAATCGGCGAATTACGTCTACGGCGTTCAGGACGCCGATAAGGCGAAGGCCAAGAAAAGGCTGACCTGGATTTATTTCCTGCTCGTAGGTTATGTTATCGTAGGTTCGATCACGGCCATCGTGGGCATGAGCTTCGGAGCTCTCGTAGATATGATGCTGGAAGATCCCGATTTCGTCGCCTCGTTGGCGGAATACGGGTTGACGGCCGGAGACCTGTCCGCCATGGTGGGCCCCATGTTCATGCTCGGCTTGCTTTTCATCGTTTCCGTGGTCCTCGTCGCGATCAGCTTCGTACTGTGCATCCTCAAAAGAAAACACATGTTCGCGCTGGTACTCTGCGCCGCGGGCTCGGTGGTCCCCGTATTCTCGGGTGCGGACGGAATACTGTTCATGGCCGTCGGTCTGTTGGTCACGTACTTCCTGTACACCGTCAAGCCGGCGTTCGAAGACTGAAACATCCCAAACCATCTCCCGTACGTCGATGCGGGAGATATTTTCATTTTACTGCTAAACGGGCCGGCCGCCGGACGGCCAGGTCAGCTGAACACTCCGTGGATGTAGTTCTTCGTCAGCTCGTTCTTGGGATCGTTGAAGATCTGCTCGGTCTCCCCGAACTCCGCCAGCTCGCCTAGGTACATGAACGCGGTGTAGTCCGCTATGCGTTGGGCCTGCTGCATGTTATGTGTAACGATGACGACCGTGTACTCTTCGGCAAGCTGCACCGCCAGCTCCTCGATCTTCTTTGTCGCCAGCGGGTCCAGGGCGGAGGTCGGCTCGTCCATAAGGAGCACGTCCGGGTTGATTGACAGTGCGCGTGCGATGCACAGCCTCTGCTGCTGTCCCCCCGAAAGCTTCATGGCGTACGTGTTCAGACGGTCTTTCACCTCGTCCCACAGCGCGGCCTTCCTGAGGGATTCTTCGACGATCTTGTCCAACTTCTTCTGGTCTTTAATCCCGTGGATCTTAGGGCCGTATGTTATGTTGTCCCTTATGGTCATGGGGAATGGGTTGGGGCTCTGGAATATCATCCCTATCTGGGTCCTGACCTCCAGAACGTCGGCCTCGGGCCCGTAGATGTTCTGGCCGTTGTATTCGACGAGCCCTTCCACCCTGCACCCGTCCACCAGGTCGTTCATCCTGTTGAAGGCCCTTATGAGCGTGGACTTACCGCATCCCGACGGGCCGATCAATGCCGTGATCTTGTTCCTCCAGATGGGCATCGAGACGTCGAATAGCGCCTGGTTCTTCCCATACCACAGGTTGAGGTTCTTGACATTCATGGCTAAATCTGTATTTTCGTTCAAAGCGATCACCATTTTGCGTTCTTAGAGTAATGATGCCTGACCAGCGATGCGACCAGGAACATCGAGAGCACGATGCCCAGCAGGACGACGGCGGTGCCGTACTGGTTGGCGGTGGAGCCCGTCACCTCGCTGGCAAGGAAGTAGAGGTGGTACGGCAGCGCCATGATAGGCTCGAAAAGCGAGAACGACACCTGGGATTTGAATGCGACGGCCGCGGTGAACATGATGGGCGCCGTCTCTCCGGCGGCGCGTCCGAGGCTCAGGATTATCCCCGTGATGACTCCTCCGAGCGCGGCGGGGAGCACGACCTTGTATATGGCCTGCCATTTGCTGGAGCCCATGGCCATGGAAGCCTCGATAAGGCTCTTCGGCACGGCCGAGACGGCCTCCTCGGTGGTCTTGATTATGACCGGAAGAATCATGAACGCCAGGGTCACGGAGCCTGCGATGACGGAGTATCCCCATCCGAGGGCCATGACAAGGGCGGACATACCAAAAAGTCCGAAGACGATCGACGGGGTGCCGTTGAGGGCGTCCACCGCATTGCGGACCGTGCGCGTGAACTTGTTCTCGCGAGCGTACTGCGAAAGGTATATGCCTGCGCCGATGCCCAGGGGCAGGGCTATGACGGCGGTGAACGATATGAGCTCCAAGGTACCGGTTATCGCGGGCCAGATGCCCCCCTCGCGCCCGGAGTTGCTTGGCATTCCGAATATGAAATCGGTCGAAATGGCCGGAAGTCCCTTTACCAGGATGTCCCCGATAATGACCGCCAGCAGAATTAGCACGAAGACCATGAGCAGTTTCAGAGAAGTGTGCGCCGCCGTCTGTTTATCCGTGGAGCTCACGTATCTCATTGCCCTGGACAAAAGGACGAATCCTGCCGTTATCGCCCCCGCCGAGAGCAGAGCCATATTGCTGGACATGAACAGTGAGAGCATCATCGATGCCAGTGCGAACAGTACGGCCGCGGACAGCATCGTCCTGATGACCGGTTTGGCCCTGTGGATGGCCCTGAGCGTCTCGTCGTCGATCCTGTCCAGGATCCTGCCTTTGAGGTCGAGGGAGTGTTTCGGAGCTTTGATTATCCCGAGCTTCCTCCTCGTCCTCCTGCCTATGGCGTTGGCGGTGAGATTGACCAAGATGACCGAAACGAGCAGCAGAAGGGCCACCGCGAACAGCGAAGAATAGTGGATGCCGTTGTAAACGACCTCGGGCATCTCCAATGCGACCGTGGCCGTCAGCGTCCTTATGTTGGAGAATATGTTGAACAGCGGCTCGGGGATGATCGGAGAGTTCCCGCTGACCATTATGACCGCCATGGTCTCGCCCATCGCCCTTCCGATGCCGAGTATGACCGCGGCTATGACCCCTGACGATGCCGCAGGGAGGATGACCTTCGTTGTAGTCTCCCATCCAGTGGCCCCCATTGCCAGTGAAGCGCGGCGGTACGAGACGGGCACGGCGCGGATCGCGTCTTCCGACACGGATATAACGGTGGGAAGCGCCATTATGCCCAGCAGTATGGACCCGGCGAGCTAGGATGTGGAATATTTAAGCTGGTCCGGGAAAAGGTCCAAAAGGAACGGGCAGAGCACGATCATACCGAAGAAACCGTATACGACGCTGGGTATCCCCGCGAAAACCTCGCACACGGGTTTGAGTATGTTCCTGACCCTCTCCGAAGCTATCTCCGAAAGATAGATGGCGGCCCCGACACCGAGGGGGACCGCGAACATTATGGAGCCTGCTGTCACGAGGACCGTGCCTGTTATGAGCGGAAGCGCCCCATAGTATCCGTGTCCTGGCTGCCATCTGTCGCCGGTAATGAACTCCCAGACGCCGATTTCCTTGAACGCCGGCAGGCTGAGACTCGTGATATAGACTATTATGAAAAATACTACGATCACGGCCGACAAGGCCGTGACCGTCAAAACAAGTTTGGGTATGG
>DAMX01000062.1:0-5790 GCA_002497195.1 Methanomassiliicoccaceae archaeon UBA354
GTCCTCCGCGGAGAATCTGACCTGTAAGCCGTGGTCGATCGCATAGTCGACCATGTCGAGTGCCTGAGCGAGGACCTCTTCGCGGCTTTTTTTGTACTTGACCCTTATGTGCAGGTCGGACGTGGCGATGAATATGCTTACAAGGTCGACGTCGCAATCTATCGCCGCATCGACGTCCGATCTTACCGCCCTGGAAAGACAGCAGATCCTGGCATCGAACCCGGCTTTCGTTATCTTCTTTATGCTTTTCTTCTCGTCTTCGCTGACACTCGGGAAACCCGCCTCTATGACCTCGACGCCGATAGCGTCAAGGCTGCGTGCGATGTCGAGCTTCTCATCGCAAGTAAAGGAGACCCCCGGGGTCTGCTCGCCGTCTCTGAGTGTAACGTCACAGATCTCAATATCTAATTTCTTCATGGATCTCACCTTCCGGACATTCCGTCTCTATCACTATCGTCCTAGGGCCCGTCACAGGCCCCCTGATAACCTCGATGGCCTCTTTGACCCCCATCTTCTCGGGACCGGCCCAAGGGATGTACCTCTCCACGTCGAAGCACTTCTCTCCCCCTGTCATGGCCAGCTTTCCGTTCTTCAGTATGATGGTCAGAAGCGGGGTGCCTCTCTCGTAGACGTCTATCAGCGAATTTATCCCCGAATGGAGGAGAGCGTAGTCACCGGTGACCGCTATTCCAGTTGACTTCGCGGCGACGGCGATGGAAGATCCCAGGCCATAGTTGGCAACACCTATGCTGTAGGGCTTCCTCTTTGCAAGTAAAACGCACCCTGTGTCGATTATGACGTCTATTCCCTCGTCGGAGATGAACTGCAGAAGGGGTTTGTAAGGGCAGTTCCTGCACAGGCTCAATATGCGGCCGGTGTTCCCGATGGTCGCCGGGACGTCCGCCTCTCCCCTGAAAATCCTGTCTGCGCGCTCGGCGCCCTCTTCCATGCTCAGCTCCCTTTCGGCGAGACTGCCGTACCTGCGTTCCGAGGGTATCGGGAAAGGCTCTTCCCGGGTCGTGCTGTTGAGGGCTATGTCGGTGGCCCTCAGAATCGCCACCCTGGAATACCGCTCGGACTCTGCGAAAGCCGTCTCGAGGCTACGACACACGGCGGCCGTGTCGAGTTCCACCAGCGGGACGGACGCCACCTCGGCGTACGGCCTGGTGTCCTGGCGTACCTGGGTTCCCTGGGCCCCGGTGTCATCGCCGGATATGATCACGACGCCACCGACCAGACCCTGGGTGGAGGCCATTACCAGAGGGTCCGCGAGCGCGTTCATCCCTACGTTCTTCACAATGACCGTGGACCTCTTCTTCAGGAGGGAGTCGCCCAGCGCGTACTCCAGGGCGGTCTTCTCGTTTATCGTGTTCATGGACCCTGCCGCTTTCGCAAGGTCCGTAACAGGGAAACCGTGGACGGCGTAGGACGTGTCGCTCGTCGATCTCACGCATTCCGCAAGCAGTTCCCATACGGTCCGGCCCTCCTCTGCGACAGCATCGGAGCCAGCATTCGAAAGTTCTCCCTTCGATCTCTTGTTCGTTATGCCCACCTACCTTTGCGGTCGGTACCGCACGGAATCGTATCCTATTCTCACGTTTAAGTTCTCTTAACATACGTACCTGCTGGGCGGCGGGTGCGTCAACGAAACCGCAGCCGATGACGGAAACGGGTCTCCGTTATGTCATCTGCTGTGTCTGGCATAACGAGGCTGTCGGCCCAGGACAGCCGCAGGGCGCTCCGAAAAAGTCCTGGCAGAATCCGTCCGCGCTGGCCGGTATATCATTCTTTACGTGTCCCCTGCGCCCCGGTCCCCGGTCGTGCGGTAGACGGGCGATCATTCAACATATGCTGCTCCGGTGCTCTGGACATTTCCCGGCATCTCTCCATCTGCCACATGCTGCGATGGTGTTTTCTCTAACCTTTTATACGGCACAGGCATTGAAGAACGCATGAGGATCATCATTTACACCGGCAAAGGCGGGGTCGGAAAGACCTCTGTCTCTGCGGCGACCGCCCGCAGGCTGGCCCAGAAGGGCTACAGGACGGTGATAATGAGCACCGATTCGGCCCATTCCCTCGGCGACTCCCTGGGGGTCGAGCTCCCCCCTTACATCCGGAACATAGAGAAAAACTTGGACGCCCTGGAGGTTGACATCATCCACGAGATGAGCACCAAGTGGTCCGACATCAGCGATTACATATCGGCGTTCATGCTATCGCAGGGGATGGGTGACATCACCGCGGAGGAGATGGCCATAATACCGGGCATGGAGATGGTTGCCGCCCTCTTCTACGTGTTGCAGTTCAAGGAAGAGGACTCTTACGATGTGGTCATAATCGACACTGCGCCCACCGGAGAGACCCTGAGGCTTCTGAGCTTCCCGGATATCTCGAACTGGTACATCGACAGGATGTACTCCATGCTTAAGAGGGTGGTCTCCATAGCAAGAGTTACGGTCTCCAAGGTCATAGACCTCCCTCTTCCGAACAAGGAAGTCATGGACAGCATCGAGGACATCAAGAACAGGATGTCGAAGGTAAAGTATCTCCTGGAGGACCCCAAGGTGACCACCATACGCCTGGTTCTGAACCCGGAACGCATGGTGATAAACGAAACTATGCGCGCCTACACGTACATATGTCTGTACAACAAGACGGTGGAGTGTCTGATCGTCAACAAGGTATATCCCAAAGAAGGGCTGGAGGAAGGCTACTTCAAAGAAAGGCTGGCAGAGCAGGAGAGGTACATGGACGAGATACATCATGCCTTTGATCCGCTGAAGATGATGTATGCCTACCAGATGCCCACCGAGCTGCGGGGCCCGTCAGGCCTGGACCACATGGCGGATATGGTGTTCGCGGATTCCGATCCTTCTGAGATATATGCAACAGAGAGCCCCATGCGCTTCGAGACGTCGGGAGGTACGGACAACCTGATAATCAAGATGCCTTTCGTCAAGAAGGACAAGGTGGAGCTCTTCAAAGGAGATGGCGACTCTCTGATCATACATGTGGGAAGTCAGAAGAGGACCATCACATTGCCTCTCACCCTCAAGAACGCCGAAGTGGTCGGCGCGGAACTCAAGGGCGGAGAGCTTACAGTTAAACTAAAACGGCAGAACGCCGATAGCAAGGGAAGGTGACACCATGGGCGAGGACGGAAAAGAAGACAGAGGCAGCTCCATGTCGGAAATGGAGGACTTCTTCAACGAGAACAGGGAGTTCATCGAGGCTCTGATCGAGAAGGAAAGGAAGGCGGCGGAGGACGCTTTCGAAAAGAAAAAGGACAGCGCCCGCCAGCACGCGGACAAGGCCAAGAAGAACGCAGAAGATGCCGTCAGGCAAATTTACAAAATAGCCATGGACCCGGAGATACAGGGCCACTTCATGACCGCGGGATTCGAGATCATGATGGGCATCAACGCCGCCATCAGGTCCATGCCGGTGCCCGACTTCATCAAAGAGGAGACGGAAGCAAAGGCGGAGAAGGCCGAACCGGAGGAGGCCAAGCCCAAGAGGCGGCCGAAGGCGCAATCGAAGGCCATAGCCATCGATGCCCCGGAAGAGGTCCCCAAGACCGTGACCCGGAGAAAAAAGAAGCCTGCGAGCGAAGAGCAAGATGGATCTTGAATCGGGTCGCGTCGCGGTAAGGGCCGCGAGGATGGCCGCGGAGGCCGAGACCGAAGGAAGGTCATGAAAATCCGGAGTTCCAAGAGGGGTTCGGCCGACGTTCCGGTACCTTCGTGACCATATCGGAACATCCCTTCCGGAGAATTGAGGGGATGCATAGGATATCCGGAGCCCGTGCTCCCGCTGGGCGAGGCAATAGTGTCGGCGGCCCGCTCGGCATGCCACGACCCCCGCTTCCCCCCTCTCACGCTCAAGGGAAGCATCGGAATGTGTCTTCGAAGTGACGATACTGACGCCTCCGGAGCCCATCAGATTCTCTTCCGACCGAAGAACTTCTCAACAATATCGAGATCGGGCGCGACGGCCTGATAATATCATTATATGGGCAGACGCGGCCTGCTCCTGCCCCAGGTCCCGGAGGAATGGGGTTGGAACAGAGAGGAGTATTTATCCCACCTGTCGATGAAGGCGGGTCTGCCTATGGACGCATGGAAGAGGAAAGGCGTCTCCATAGACAGGTTCGAAGGCGAGATATTCGCAGAGACCTCGCCGAAGGGCGAAATAATCAGGAAATGATGCCATGGGACCGGATCTAGTCATTGCGGGCAGGGCGTTCGTCGGCGGAGAGCTGAAGGACACCGAGATAGGGATCACCGACGGTAAGATCGTATTCATAGGGCCCAAGGCCGACAGGGGCGGCGACCGCATAGATATAGGGACCAGCCGCATAGTTCTTCCCGGCGGGGTCGACCCACATGTGCATTTCAGAGACCCGGGGATGACCCAGAAGGAGGATTTCGGCACAGGCTTCGCATCTCAGCAGTCTGCGGAGGGGTCACCTGCGTGCTGGATATGCCCAACACAAAGCCGCCTGCGTTGGACGCCGATTCCGTAAGAGACAAGAAGGCCCGCCTAAGGGGCCGTTCGTACTGCGACTACGGCCTTTTCGGTGCGATATCCAAAAACCGTTCCCCGTCCAAGATGGCCCCGCTGGTTGCAGGGTTCAAACTTTTCATGGGCTCGACCACGGGCGAAATACTCACCAATGACGATACGGCGATATACAAGGCCATGAAGGATATTGAGGCTTCGGGAAAGGTCCTCAGCGTGCACGCCGAAGACGACAGCCTGCTTCTGCACGAGTACGAGCGCGACTGCACAGATCACCTGAGGAACCGCCCTGCGACGGCCGAAGTGAACGCCATAAGACGACTTTCTCCCTACAAGGGTATGAAGATCAACATATGCCATGTGACAACATCCGAGTCTCTGGCACTTGCGTCTTCACTGGGATTCACAACCGAAGTTACCCTTCACCACATGGTTTTCGATGCCGGGACAGGCCGCGGTGCCAAGTTCAAGGTAAACCCTCCGCTCAGGGACAGGAAGACGATGGAATCCCTTTACAGGTCTTTCGGGGAAGGTTCGGTGACGATGATCGGCAGCGACCACGCGCCCCACACGGCAGATGAAAAGAGCCAGGAGTTCGATTCGGCACCAAGCGGGATACCCGGTGTAGAGACCACGATGCCCATATTGCTGAACATGGTCAGGTCGGGGACCATACCGATGCAGCTCGTGGCAGAGATGTGCTCCGCGGCACCCGCAAGGGCATTCGGCATGAACAAGGGGTCGATCGAAGTCGGAAAAGATGCCGACCTTTCGATTTTCGATCTTCGAAAAACAGAGCAGATCGGTGCTTCCAGGCTCCACAGCAAGGCAGGGTACACGCCCTACGAGGGATGGGGCGCCGTTTTCCCCGATATGGTGCTTGTGAGAGGAGAGGTGCAGCTGCAGGACGGGGAGTTCTGCGGAGAAACAATGGGAGAGGATATCATTGGTTGATTTCAACGTTGATTATTCGGAAGTCAGGGGCAAGTTCATCGAATGTCCGCCGCAGTGCGGAATGTGCTGTCTCTGCCAGCCGGAGGTCCTTTCGGAAGAGAGGGATTTCTTCAAGAAGAACCATCCCGAAAAAATCGTGAAAACAAGGCCCCCCGATTCTTATCTGGCACTGGCACTTAAGAAGGGACACGGGTCCTGCGTTTTCCTGAACGGAAGGAAGTGCGACGTGTACCAGCACCGCCCGGCCTATTGCAGGCAGTTCCCCCTGCACATATATGCGGGGGAGAAGGTCTCCGTGGAGCTCGATCTCTC
>DAMX01000092.1:0-2946 GCA_002497195.1 Methanomassiliicoccaceae archaeon UBA354
CAGCTCGTTGTCGCCGTCCCCCTCTATCCAGAAGTAGACCCCTTCATTGTCCTGGATGAGGATCTTGGTCCCCTCCTGAGAGTCATCTCCCCCATAGAGATAATATATCCCTGCGCCCGCGACGGCCACGGCGATGACCGCCACGGCTATCAAAGCCATCGTTTTGTTTTGCATGATGATCACCTTTCGTCTCGATTTTCTTTGAGCGATGTAGAGCAAGTGGCCATTTATACCTTTGGATGATTCATCCAACTTGATTGTGCGTCGGCACACTTTTCATTGCGAGTTTGTTTTTTCATATCGGAAGACGATCCGTTACTCAAACAAGAAGTGCTAAAAATCTTCCGGCGAACGCCCCGAGGAGACATCCTCCTCCATTTAGGACCACGTTCCACGCGGCCCTCAGCATTTCGTTCTCGTAGAATAGGTATACTGTCTCCGAGGTGAACGTCGACATCGTCGTGAACGCTCCGAACACTCCGGTGAACAAGAAGAATACCGTATTCTTGGACATGTATCCGCTGAAGGAGAATGCGACGAACGTCAGCAGGGTGCACCCGACTATGTTCACCAGGAACGTGCCCCAAGGAAATTCGGACGTGCATACGTAATGTCCGACCAGATATCTCAGCACCGCCCCGATCGCTCCGCCGGCCGCGACGCATGCTATGACCGTCGGCATGTCCCAGTTCATAGGGCGGTGGATTTTATTCCCGGATATAATCTTTGGCCATTACGGCCTTATCGACTGGAAGCCCGACCCGAAAAAGGTGAAGGGGGCCGATTTATCGGAAGAGCCCTTCATCTGCCGAGGATGGCTTCTACGAACACTTCCACGGTCTTCTGCCAACCTTCTTCGAGAGGCCCTTTCAGATTCTCGGGTTTGACGAAGACGCTCATTTCGGCCACTTTCGACATCCCCTTGGCCTTGAGCTTCTCGTCGATCATCGGTATGGTGCGGCGCCATTTCTCCAGCTCCTCCTGGGGCGGCATCTTGCCTGTCTTCTTGTCGGGCGCCGCCCCGCTGAACGTGCCGAAGACCGCATACTTCGTCCCCGGAGGCAGTTCCAGCTTCTTGACGAAATGAACCATGCCTCTGGTCGCCTTCCCGAAGTGAGTCGGCGAACCGAATACGTACAGGTCGGCCGTAGGCAGGCCCTTGGGGCTCGATTCCCTTAAATGGTGAATGTTGACCTTGCTGCCCTCGCCCTCCATGAGCCTCTTGAACTCCTCTGCGACCCTGGCGCCGTTCCCGTATTTCGAATCGTGATATAGTTCGATGTCCGTTCCTATACCTCCAAAAAACATATCGCGATGGTTTCGTATTAATAGTCGTTTAATGACCTCGGCAGACGAAACGATGTGGAGCGACCGCGTCGGTTCCCGACGGCGGCAGTGATGGAATCGTCCCGCACAATAAGAATAACATTATTTCAGGAGGGCGTCCGTTCGCGCATGAGGCACCGCCCGAATACGGAAGATGCGCTAAGAAGAAGGCGAGAAGTGCTCCCGTCAGGATTACTACATTGTATGTCTAGCAGTTTTAAAAAATTCAATAGCGAAACTATTGACATTAAAAAAATCACTCTGGATAGTGAGATTAGTGCTCCCGTCGGGATTTGAACCCGAGTCGAAGCCTCGAGAGGGCTTCATGATTGGCCGCTACACTACAGGAGCTATTAGTGCCTTGATTACTAAGTCATTAATATAATTTGTGAGAGCAGGGAGCCTTCAGGGTGCCTGAAAAGGGCGCCTTTATCACGGACGCAGCGGCGGCAGGCGCTTGTGCTCCATGGATGCCACGAGGCTGCGGATCCCCCTCACCTTCTCCGGGGATATGTCCAGGTCCTCGGCGATCTCGTCGTCGTCGAAATCCAAGTCCATATCGTAAAGTATGGCGTCGAGATAGTCGTAGGAGATGCCCATCTCTGATTCGTCGGTCTGTCCCTCCCAGAATCCGGCCGACGGGGGCCTGTCGATTATCTCCTGAGGTATACCTATCATCGCCGCGATTTGCTTCACCTCAGTCTTGTATGTGCTGGCAAGCGGGGTCATATCGCATGCCCCGTCTCCGAACTTTGTGAAATAGCCCGTCATCAGCTCGCTCTGGTTGGATGTCCCTGCGACAAGATAGTTACGCTTCTTGGCAAGGTTGTAAAGCACTATCATCCGGCATCTTGCGGATATGTTACCCCGCTCGAGCGGCGCTTGGACATCCGAAAGGAGGACGGACGTCAACGCGTCCACCGCGGGCTGTACGTCCACGATCTTGAATTCGGTGCCCCAAGCCTGGCTCAGTTCCTTGGTGATCTTGTAGTCCGCCGCAGGGGTGACGCGGTAGGGCATGAAAACGTTCAAGATCCTTGCCGGGTCGATGGTCTCTGCGGCCAGCTTGGTCACTACTGCCGAATCTATACCTCCGCTGAGACCTATGACGATGCCCGAACATCCGGTCTTATCGACACTGTCCCTGATGAAGCTTCTCAGATTCTGCACGTCATCGCTTGTTACCTTGGGGATCCTTCCCACCATGGGTTGCGAATATACGAGCGGAGATAAAGAACTGTTCCATCATCTGCCCTGGAAAAGCCTATCGCTCCCGTATTTGGGGTCGCAGGTCACATGTATGCCCAGCTTCCTCATCAGATCTTCGTCGTCGTCCGGAAGGATGACGGAAGAATGTGCCTCGCACCCCCTGAGGTCAGGAAGACGCTCCAGCACCGCCGTGGCGACCGGGTTAGTCGTCGCGCACACCGAAAGTGCGATTAGCATCTCAGACGCGTGAAGGCTGGCGCCCCTGTCCCCCAGGTACTTGGTCTTTAGGCCTTGTACAGGCTCTATCACGGACGGCGATATCAGATGCATCGAATCGTTGATCCCCGCCAGGTTCTTTAGGGCATTGAGCATCATCGCCGACGTGGCGGCGAGGAGCGTGGAGGTCTTTCC
>DAMX01000037.1:0-3007 GCA_002497195.1 Methanomassiliicoccaceae archaeon UBA354
TGGAGGGACTTTCTTATATCCCGCCCTTCGAGATAGGCGGCGCCCTCGTAAGGAACGATTGGGTCTACAAAGTCGTCACAGCCCAGTACGTGGAAAAGGACAACACCGGACTGGTCCACACCGCACCGGGCTTCGGTCCCGACGACTACGACACCGGGAAAAGGTACGGAATGACGCCGTTCTGCCCCGTGGGCGAGGACGGGAGATTCAACGATGGCTTCCCCATGATGGCGGGACGCAAAGTCCGCGGCGTGAACGACGATGTGGTGAAACACCTGTCCGAGAACGGAAGGCTGTTCCAGTCCGGCAGGCTTATGCACCGTTACGGCCACTGCTGGAGATGCAAATCCCCGATCATATACAGGGATACGCGCCAGTGGTTCCTGGACGTCCCGAAGCTCAAATCCAAGATGCTGGACGAGATCGACAAGGCCGAATGGGTCCCGTCCTGGGCCGGAGAGTCCAGAGAACGGAACTGGGTCGAGGGCGCCAGGTCCTGGTGCATCTCGAGGCAGCGCTACTGGGGTATACCCATGCCCGTCTGGGAGTGCGGATGCGGCGAGAAGCGCGTCGTTGGACAGTATTCGGAGCTCAAAGAAGGTAAAGGATACACTGAAGGGATGGACACTCACAGGCCCTGGATCGACAATGTTACTTTCGAATGCCCCAAATGCGGCGGTACGATGCGCAGGGTCCCCGACGTCCTGGACGTATGGTTCGACTCCGGCGTGGCGTCCTGGGCCCAGTTCGGGTACCCTGCCAAGAAGGAGGAGTTCGAGAGATGGTGGCCCGCCGACTTCATAGTCGAGGCCCATGACCAGACCCGCGGATGGTTCTACTCGCAGCTTGGAGCTGGAGTCATATCCTTCGACCGGGCGCCCTACGACGAAGTGATGATGCACGGATGGGTCCTAGACCCCAAGGGGCAGAAGATGTCCAAATCGAAAGGGAACGTCATCGAGCCCTTGGAGATCATCGACCAGGTGGGCGCCGATTCGCTCAGGCTGTACCTGATCAAATCCAACGCCCCCTGGGAGGACACCTCGTTCCAGAAGGACGGCCCGAAGAACGCCAGAAAGATACTCAACACCTATTGGAACGTGGTCAACTTCGCCTCTACCTACATGAACCTGGACGGCTACGAGCCCGAAAAATATACTCTCGAATCCATACGCGGAAACCTCAGACACGAGGACCTGTGGATGCTGTCCCGTACCGAGCACATGAAGCGCGACGTGACCGAGGGATTGGAGGCGAGGGAACTCCACAAGGTCGCCCGCTCCCTGGAGGACTACATAATGGAGGACCTCTCCAGATGGTACGTCCGTCTTGTGAGGGACAGGACGTGGACCGAGGACGAGAACTCCGAGAAGGACAAGAACGCCTCGTACTTCACTTTGCACTATGCGATCATGAGCACGGCCGTCGCCCTGGCCCCCATAGCGCCGCACATCTCCGAAGAGGTGTACCAGCACATGGGAGGCACCAAGCTCACCGTCCACATGGAGGACTGGCCTGTATCCGACGGGTCGCTCATCGACGAGGGGCTCGAGCACAGCATGGCGCTCATCCAGAACATTGTGGAGATAATTGCCTCGGAGAGGGCCAAGATGGGAAGCAAGCTCAGGTGGCCGCTTCGTGGGATCCACATACGCGGCAAGGACGCCGGCGTGAACGGTTCGGTCAAGATATTCGGCGGGGTGCTGGCACAGCAGGCCAACATTAAGAACATAGAATATCTGGCCGAAGGGGAGGACCCTGGAAACGGGATGACCGCGGTGCCGTTCGAAGAGGGCGACCTGTTCATCGACTTCTCGGTGACCCCCGAAATAGAGGCCGAAGGGTATGCAAGGGAGCTGATCAGGAGGATCCAGCAGATGCGCAAGGACATGAAGCTCAACGTGGAGCAGTTCATCAACTGCGATGTTAAAGCCGAGCCTCGCCTGGTAGACCTGCTGTCCTCCTGGAGAGACCACATCTCGGGAGAGGTCCGGGCCAAGAATCTGACGTTCACCGACAGCCCCGGCGGCGACGAGGTCAAGACCTGGGACGTCACCGGCGAGGATATCGTGATCGGGATAACGGCCGCAGAGCCCTGATCACATATCCATCATCGCGACGACCGCCTCGTGGGTGTGCCTGACGGTCTTCCTCGAAGGTATGTCCTTCGGGTCCACCCACTCGAAACCTATATTCTCGTGGTTCAGCTTGGGCTCTGCCGACTTCAGGCGGAAGAGGAAGGGATAAACCTTCCATACGATGTCCTTTTCCCTTACCGTCACCATCTTACCGGACCTGTCCGGCGCATGTACATGTATACCGGTCTCTTCCACTATCTCGCGCACCGATGCTTCCACCGGAGACTCCCCGTACTCGATCTTCCCGGCGACAAGAGACCATAACCCGGGGAACGAGCGTGCGGTGTCCGGACGTTTGAGCATCAAGATTTTCCCGTCTACCAGGATGGCGGACGAGACCGACTCGATGACGTCCACCCCTTCTATGTCGACCGTCCCCCCATCCGCATCCACGGTCACCGTGTCCCCATCGGAAAGCAGCGATACGTCGATGCGGTCCACCATCGGGATCGACGATATCACAGCGCCAGTGGTGACTATGGTCTCGGCGTTGCTGTTGATAACTGCCGCCGGAGCCTTTCCGTGGACGGCCAGGTCGTACATGACGTACGATCCGACGGTGCTCCCTTTTCCTGCGGGGAACACTAGAACCTTGCCTGCGACGTTCCCCTTACCCGATGTGAGCTCCCCCGTAGAGCCGTCGACCCCTCCCAAGAAGCTGAAGGGCTCCTCCAGCTTCAGAACCTGGCCCCGGGCTTTTCCCGGGGATATCGAACGTCCTTTGAGCATCAATATACCGCCTCCATGAGCTTGGAGATGTCCCTGCACATAACGCTCTGGGAGCAGAGCGTCGGGAGATAGTTTCCGGCCTTGGCGGAATTGGTTCCGGTACGTGAGAACGTCCCCTCGATGGGGGCCACGACCATGCA
>DAMX01000037.1:3258-14773 GCA_002497195.1 Methanomassiliicoccaceae archaeon UBA354
TTCTCTCTGGTTGCCGCCGAAGTGCAGAACCATATCTCGGGGGACCCGCGCTTTTTCTTTTTTCCTCTGAGCATGGACGCGATCTCCCGTATCTCCTTCTCAGTGAGATGCGGACATCCCAATGCTATGAGCTGCACATCGTCTGCCGTGTTCAGCCTGTCGTAGGCCTCCTGGAGCTCTTTTTTTCCGATGCTTATCTTCTCCAGATCCGATACGTCGTGCATTCCGGCCTCCGGTGTCACGTTCTCCGCGTGCCACATGGCCACCGAGCCTGCGGCGGCCATGGCCGCGGAAAGGGTCTTGGCCTCTTCGACCCCCGTATTGACTGGAAGCCCTCTGAAATATGGTACGCGACCTCCGATGGCGCTGCCCACTGCCTGTCCCAGAAGCGAATAGCTGAACACCGAGCCGTCGATGTCTGCGTCTATGACCACGGACGGCGCCCTCATGTCGTCGAGATGCAGGCCATAGTTGGCCGTTTTTCCGACGATCGCCGCTGCCAGAGCTCCGGGGCCCCCTTCCCTGTTGGTCCTGGCCCCGATGAACGAGTTGACGAACGACAGGGCCGACGACTCCGCCCAGGCCACATGGTCGCCGAACTTGGGAACGTTCGCTCCCGTGTAGGGGGTGCAAGAGCATGTGGTCATAACGCCCATCTTGCCGTAGAGCTCCACGATCTTCTGCTGCTTGACGGCGAACTCTTCAGAAATGTGCATCTCCTTCCATCTGCACAGGTCCATCCCCACCGGATTGAGGGTTGAGGGTACGGACACCTTTGCCCCTCCTTCCACCTGGTCCGAGAGATATTTTAGCCCCCCGTCGCCGATCGTCTTGTAAGAGGCTCCGGAAAGATGGGCGGAAGATATACCGATAAGGTCCTCGGCACCGTATACTTTGCCAAGCGCCACAAGAAGCTCCATGGCCTTGCGCCGGCTTTCCCCTTCCTCTCCGTTGAGGATTCTTTCTTCTTCGGGTCTGAGTTCCATGGTCCCTAATATGAAGCGTATGTAAAGGATTTGTCCCTTCAAACTTATCTTGGGTAGGTCTGCGGACTGCGTTGACCGGACCTGAACCGCCGTCCCTTTATCATAGAGTTACTTAAATCATCGATGCCATCGTGACTCTCCATGAAGCCGCTGATATTGGAGAGGTCACCGAAGTACGACCGCGAGGGCGGTATCAGGACGATGTCTCCGGAAGATACTTTGGGGCGCACATTGCCGCTCCTTTCAGACGCAGGGATCCACATGCCCGAGGACATAACCGGGATGGACAACGTAGGGATACCCGTCTTCTCCATCTCCAGACCGGACGCCGCCGAGGGTGCCGTCTCAAGCTACAACGGCAAAGGCGCCACCTACGAACAGGCCAAGGCCTCTGCGGTAATGGAGGCCATGGAGAGGTTCAGCGCCGAGATGAGGGACTACGACGAACTGGTGTTCGGGACCTACGGACAAGCCAAAGATACCGGCCTCGCCGTGGACCCTGCCGACCTCATACTGCCGATCGACCGCCTGAACTATTACCAAGATGCCGAGATAGCATGGTGCGAGGGATGGGAGATGTTCAGAGGCGAGAAGATATGGGTCCCCGCATGCGCGGTGTACCATCCTTACGTCCCTGACGGGGACCTGCAGCTCTTCAGATACAACACCAACGGACTGGCATCGGGGAACACGATGGAGGAGGCGATCCTCCACGCGACTTTCGAGGTCATAGAGAGGGACGCCTGGTCGCTGGCAGAGGACCGTGAATTCGCCAATGCGGATGTCGTCGCGGATCCCGATTCAGTCCCTGGAAGGCTTTTGGAGGCCTTCTCCAGACAGGGCGTTGAGATAAAACTGAAAGATATAACCACGGATGTCGGGGTTACAACCATCGGCGCGGCGTCGGACGATGTGGCCACCAATGACCCGGAGATGCTGGCCATAGGCGTGGGAACCCACCTGGACCCGGAGATCGCAGCGGTGCGCGCGATAACCGAGGTCGCTCAGAGCAGGGCGACCCACAAACAGGGAGTGAAAGTGAACGCGAAGCTCCAGAGGGCCACCCGGGAGATGGGGTACGAGAAGATCAAGATGCTCAACCGCCTCTGGTATTCCGATCTCGACAGGAAAGTGAATCTTGAGGACATCGAGGACAGGTCGACCGATTACGTCCTCGACGACATCGAGGTCGTCCTCGACAGATTGATGGATGCGAACTTCGAAATGGTGATCGTATCGGACCTCACCCGCCCCGAAGTGGGCGTGCCGGTGGTCAGAGTGATAATACCGGGGATGGAATGCTCCACGATGGACCCTGACCGTTCCGGATACCGTCTGAACGGAACGTGGCCTCCAAAGAAGTGACAGCCTTTCGACCGTTAACAGAAAGCGGACCCGCCGGGATTTGGAATAAGCAATAGCCAGACTGCAGAATTCTTAGGTACCTCCGCCCCTTTTTGATTATAAATTCCGGTACATTCCCTTTCCATTCGAATCGGTTAAAACGATTACAGATTACGAAAATCATTGCAATTAGTAAATTATCATTTTCAGAATGACAATACATAAACGTAAATGTCGATGAAAACAGGTCCGGCAATGACCATGAAATGGATGTCTGAATCTTTTGCGCATACTCACGTATACTCGACCAAATAGCTTACACTCGAACCTCCAATCGAATGAGATAAAACAATGCATCAGAGAGGATGCAGATGAAGGAAAAACTCCCCAGACTATGCCGGTGAATGATGTTTCAGGCCTGATCTTCTTTCCAAACGTCTTTCAGACCTTTTTGGATTGCTTCGTCGCGATTTATCTTGGCGTAATACTTACGGGTCGTCTCGGAAGTCGCATGACGCAGTTGTTCCGACACTAAGTTCAAACGTTCGAGATTGTTGTTCACCATCACTGATGCGAAGTTCGGCCTCATTTCCTTTATCTGAAATCTGATTCCGCAAAGATCCTCCACCTTTCTTTTTTGGAACCTCAGCGAATTCTCGGAATATGGTAATCCTGTACCGGGATTAACGAACAGATAGTTCGATTTGATACCGTATTCTGCGATCATCTTGCTACGGTCTTCGAGGAACAGCTGGTTACGGCCGAGACGAGGGTGAAATCGATGGTATTACCGACGAGTCAATTTCGAGGGAGTTCGGGATTCCTGCCACCACTCTGAGAAGGAAATCGGAGCAGTTAGGGATGATCTGGTCTACGGATAAATCTGAAACGAATCCGGATCGCTACAAACGTATCAAATGTGGTGGGGAATAAATTCTCCACATCAAAACACCCTTCGCGCGCGCATATTCTATATTCTGCCCCCATCAATTATAAGAAAAATCTCGATAACCTGCCAACATATGCGGATTCCATTTCATCATTGTGTCCTTCCTGGAACCGTTCAAAGCGGTTCCGAACATTGTCAATAATCATTTCATATCTCCTTTTCTTTCATTTTAGGGCTTTTCACAAATGAATAATCCTATTTTTGTGAATACGTTTATCTTTTTGTTTCTGATGTGAATATTCATGACAGATTCCGCTAACAAGAGATTGTTCGAATTTGATAAACCACCAGTTCTGATGATGGGTTCTGGTCTATCGAAAAGATATCTTGTTGGCTACAAATCGTGGCAAGAGCTTTTACGTTCAATCTCTGAACGCATGGGATTCAATGAAAGAAGATTTCTGTCATTTCTCACAGATACCAACGATGAACACGGAAAATATGGAGCATTGCCAAGTTTGGCATCGGAACTAAAGAGAGTCTTGAAGGACGGTCTCAAGGACGGAACTTTCGTTTCAGAAAAATTGTTTGATCGCGACGGAGAATTGGACCTTTATGATCAAAAAATTGATCCATTTAAAATTCTTGTCGCATCCGAAGTCAAAACATATGAAATCATTGATTCTGATACGGTTAAACAGGAACTTTTAGATTTTAGGAATTTGATCAACATCGTACCATCTGTCATCACAACCAATTATGATTGTTTTTTGGAAAATGAAATCTTCAAAGAATTTGCCGTGTATTCCAAGATATCAGATTACTACTTCTCCGATTCTCAGGGCATTGGAGAGATATTCAAAATACACGGGACTGCTGAAGACCCCGAATCCCTTGTTATCTGTGAAAAGGATTATGAATCTTTTGAAGAAAATTCCAAGATAATCTCTGCGAAGATGTTGTCTATGCTATGCGATTATCCCATGCTCATCTTGGGATATTCTTTGGATGATTCTGATGTGAAGAAAATTATCAATGATCTTATGGGTTCTCTCGATGAAGAAAAATTAAAAGTCGTTGAAAAGAACATCATTTATATTTCATACAAAGCCGGAGTGACGGAGCCGATCAAAACACACATCAGTTTTGAATTCGGAGACAGAAGGATGTCATTGTCTGCGATAGAAACGGATGATTTCGATAGAATATACAAGGAGTTATCAAGCTATTTACCCAGCACATCATCACTCGGAGTCAGGAAGATACGCCAGCTTGTGAAAAATATAGTCCTTACTGCCGAACCGTCTCAGGAACAATATATAAAATTAGGAATAAAGGATCTTGATTCTGCAAATTCTGAAAACGTAATGCTGATTGTATCTGATAAGGAATATGGCAAGGTAGTAAAAGATGTGGTTATTATCACCGTTGATGTCATCATCGATGATGTTCTCAATCAAGGCACAATACGAGATCCGACCACTGTACTCAAATTCTTCAATGAATATCCATATTTCTCATCCAATATGTACGTTCCTTTGTATCCATATATTCGTAAAGCAAATCTTGAGAAGGATAAATATTCAGGGAAGATTAAGAAATTCTTGGAGCTGAAGAGTGAAAAACAGTTCAAAGCATATCTTGAAAAGGTTCAGAAAAATTGCTCAGACCGCGATTGCGATCCGACTGACCCATCTTGTAAAATCATGGACTATAACAAACCTCTAATGGTTGTACATATGTTCAAAAATGGTTCGATCAACCGTGATGAAGCAATGGACCAGTTGAGAAAACTGTTCAAGACATATAAGAAAGGAAATACAAACTTTGATACGAATTTCAGATTCGCAATAACGTATCTCACATCAACGCCATAAAAGATAGACTGGCATAGAGGTCCGTAGACGTTCCGTATAAACGCAACGGAGCTTCGGACATATGCCTATGAAAATCTATACCTTAATTGAATATAAAAATACCTACTATTTGTACTTCACATGAAACGCAGAAACAAACGTACCATGTGTTAGAAGTTTATATCACATATGATAAAATAGGACTGAATTAAAAAGCTCTCCATCTACATATCATCGTGGATGAACACTATTGTTTCTCGCCCATCTATGGAGAGAGGTCATCCACACAGATATGTCGATAATAACTCCCGTTCAAAAGCATCGATAACGAGAACTTGAAACAAACTACGATGTTGTATTTCCCGATCCAGAGATCAAGAAGTAGGATATGTCTTTATCTGGATATCGATCCAGCAATAATTATTGATAGGTTCCGTACTGTCGGGGGATGCGAACACAATGATAACATTACACTATCGGATGTTCGTAACTGGATTCTTTTCGAAAAATATCGTTTGAAATCATTTTGCGATACATACTCAATAAAAATCATCAGTCACAAGGATCCCCGCAGCACTTCAAAGAAATCACCAAATCAGTAGAAAATGAATGCCAGACGTAAATCCTCTGCTAATTAGAATGAAAAGTACTTTTGTAATTCAAGAACAATCAATTATGTTATCGATTGCATCCAAAACTTAACAGCCTAACAACCAATTGTCCTCTAAACGACAATTGTACCCATAATGCTCAATTTGCAAAAATGGTGGATTGAGTGAGGAAATCACTCACGTTGATTAACTTTGATTATTCTACATCTGGCCAATGGGGTGCGTGAATCCCGGGGATTCGGAAATATCCTTATCCAGACATCCGATTTGCCAGGTACATTCGATGATATTTGATATCAATTCCCGGTACATTCATTTTCTTTTATTTTTAACAAATAATGGATGAAAAATGAATGAAAAAAAGAATTAGGAATGGATCCTTCCATATCATGATATTTAAAAACATAGGTCCGAAATTACAAATATTATCGATCCAGACGAAAATAACGATTTGTGTTACGAATTATTATCCCTGACCGTTCCGGATACCGTCTGAACGGAACGTGGCCTCCAAAGAAGTGATGGCCTTTCGACCGTTAACAGAAAGCGGACCCGCCGGGATTCGAACCCGGGTCAGAGGCTCCGGAGGCCCCAATGCTATCCAAGCTATACCACGGGTCCTTTTTACTGTAAAGCGTTGAAGAGATGCAGGCAGGTTGTGCCGGGGCAGAGCCCCGGCGATCCTGAGGCTCCCATTGAGAGGGCGGGAGCCGAATGAAGAATTGCCTTTACTCTTTCTTGCTGAACTCGGTGTACCCGCACTTTCCGCAGGATGTCCTGTCCTTGTGGACGGCCATGAACACGCCCGCTCCGCACTTGGGGCACACGGGTTTCGTCCTTGTGATCTTGCCACCTTCGACCTTGTAAGCGTCCTTCTTGCTGATCGACTTGGGTGCCGCTTTCTTTGCTGCTGCCATCTTCACTCCTCCTTCTTGGGCATTTCCGGCTTGGGTTTCTCGATGCCGTTCCTCTTCAGGAGGTGTTCGTTCTCGAACTCCAATGCGGCCTCTTTGCTCTCGTAGACCTTGGCGTATCCTTCGGACACCCCTTTGCCGTACACAGAGTCCATATGGTCGATGACAAGGCAGTCCCTCTTGGACTTCAGCGCCTTGGCCAGCTCCTCGGCCACCGCGTTCCTCTTAGGTGTGCTTTCTCCGTCGTGTTCGACCGAGAAATATACCTCGTTCCTCCTCTGCAGGGGATTTTTCTTCTGCTGGGTAATTTGTATCTTCATTACAGCTCCTCCATCATCTCGATTAGCATTTCTGCTTCTTTTCGGACCTGCTCGTCCGTGGTGACGAGCTTCATCCCTTTCCCGGGCCATCCGTACACTATATTGGTGCCATAGGGCGCAAGGACCATGCATGCCACGGCCGCCAGGTCCTCCTCTCCGTCCACCTTTATTATGTGGGCCTTCCCTTCGAAAGCGTTTTTCACGGCCTCGATCAACTCCGCAGTTATCATCTTCGGAGGGTTCCTGACCTCAATCTCTTCCCAGCCGCTTTCTTTGACGAGAGATGAGAATTCGGTCATCTCGTGCCTCTCCGTCCTTCCGTCATAGATGGACAGGAACGGCACGATGCCGTGCTTTCTGACGACCAGCGATACCACGTCGCCGACCGTAACGAGTTTGGAACCATTGTCGAGTATAATAAGTTCGTTTTCGCCCAGGTCCCGCCCCATAGGCCTCCTGAACAGTTCGCGCCTGTCCTCGGGAAGCTTTCTGTCCCTGGGCTCCATCGGCATCAGCGGACCTTTAGGGCGTATCTGCCGTTCGCCTTGATGCTCATGCGTTTGGCGATCTCCGATTTGGTGTGGTCGATGATCGCCACGTAGCCCTGCCACTCTTTGGACGTCTGTCCTCCGCAGCGGGGGCACGTATCTTCCTCAGATATGAAGCTGCAGTTCTTGCACGCTTTAAGAACGGGTCCTGCCATCAGGCCGCCTCCTTCTTCTTGGTGTTGTCCTCTTCGATCCACTGGAACTTTCCGAGGCCTGGCTGGCGCATGGTGAGTCCGATCTTGCTGTCCTGGGGATTCTTGTCGTTGAGGTCTATGCTCACTACCCTCGCCCTGACCTTGTCACCCACGGAAAGGGTCCTTCCGGTCTCCTTTCCGACGAGCCTCTGGTTGGCCTCGTCGATATCGACGCGGTCGTCCATGACCTGGCTGATGTGCAGCAGGCCGTCAAGGGGGCCGAATCTTACGAAAGCTCCGAATTTTAGGATCTCCACGACTATGCCCTCCACGACCTCGTTGTCTTTCAGCCTGTAGACCAGCTGATTGTACTTTACGGTCTGGTAGACGGCACCGTCGCCGTGAACTATGCGTCCCGGTCCCACCGGCTCGACGTCTTTTATGAGGACTGTAAGCGATTTGTCCTCGTTGAATCTGCCCTCGAAAGTATCCCATGTGAGGTTGTCTATAGCCTCACTTATGTCTTCGCCGAGATTTCTGGGCGGGACGCGGACCTTTCTTTCGGCCTCTGTGATCATATACATATGGCGGAACTCCTGAATGTGGAGATTAGGCCACTCTTATATAAAACTGATTCGTACGCGCGACGCCTCCCGCTAAGCCAGAGATGAGGCCCATTACCGCATTTGTCCAGATTGCTGGCAGTTTTTAATTTTTTCAATTGGGAGATATAAAATATGTGCCAGAGTGCCATTATTATGTCTCCGGGCTACCGCTGTATGATGTGTATTTTACCTGCTTACGCGGTGCGGGTACCAGGAGTACTATTTATAGGAGGAGAGTTTACCGCAACTAAAGTTCAGAGGTAAACTCATGATCGAAATAACAACAGTTGAAAACATGCTTTTCATGATTCCTGTTGCCGTCGTGATTGCACTGATCTTTGCATTGTACTTCCTTACCGACATAAGGTCTCGGGACAAAGGAACCCCTGAAATGCAGAAGATCTCCGATGCGATCGAAACGGGCGCCATGGCATATCTGAGGCGCCAGTACAAAACGATAGCAATAATCAGCATAATCGTGGCAATCGTAATAGCGCTCGCGGGAATCCCCGAGTCCACAAGAAACTACCTGGGATACCCCGTGGCCATCGCTTTCCTCATAGGAGCGGGATTCTCGATCCTTTCCGGTTTCATCGGAATGAAGGTATCCGTCAGCACCAACATCAAAACGGCCAGCGCCGCACGCGAGTCTCTCGCCAGCGCCTTCAAGACCGCCTTCCGCGGAGGAGCCGTTTCCGGTATAGTCGTTTCTACGCTGAGCATCCTCGGCCTCTTCGCCGTATTCCTCGTTTACAACGCCATATACGAGGAAATGACCCAGACCCTCCACTACATCGTGGGCTATGCGTTCGGTGCCTCTTTCGCGGCATTGTTCGCCCAGCTCGGAGGCGGCATATACACCAAAGCCGCCGATGTGGGCGCGGACCTTGTGGGAAAGGTCGAAGCAGGGATACCTGAGGACGACCCCAGGAACCCCGCGGTCATCGCCGACCTCGTCGGTGACAACGTCGGAGACTGCGCCGGAAGGGGAGCAGACATATTCGAATCCACGGCAGCGGAGATCATCGGTTCGATGGTTATCGGAGTTGCCGTTATCGGAATATCTGAACATCTGAATCTTTCTAACAATTGGATCTTCCTCCCGATGGTCATAATGGCCTTCGGACTGATCGCCTCCCTTGTAGGGATCCTCACCGTCAGGCTCAAGGACTCGGACAAGGAAGTGTTCTCTGCCCTTAATCGTGGTTACTACGTCACAATGGCGCTGGTCGTGATCGGCACAACACTATCTGTATACTGGCTCCTCAAAGACGAGACTTCCAACTGGATGTATTTTGTCGGATGTGGCATAGTCGGTATCATTCTGGCCCTCGCGATAGTCTACATAACCCAGTACTACACCGGGGACCACAAACCCGTCAAGTCGATAGCGGACGCGTCCAAGACCGGCCCCGCTACCAACGTGATCAAAGGCATATCCGTGGGAATGGAGTCCACTCTGCTCCCGGTCATATGCATAAGCATAGCCATATGCGCAACCTTTGTACTCGGATACTACGCCGACCCGACCGGCAGCAACGGAATGGTCTTCGGACTTTACGGAACGGCCGTCGGAACGATCGCGATGCTCGCATCTTCCGCGTTCATCCTCGCCGAAGACACCTACGGACCCATCACCGACAACGCTGGAGGCATCGTCGAAATGAGCGACCAGCCTGCAGAGGTAAGGGAGAGGACCGACAAGCTCGATGCTTCCGGAAACACCACCAAAGCTCTGACCAAGGGATACGCCATGGCCTCCGCTTCGCTTGCGGCGTTCCTCCTGTTCGCAGCTTACTTCGAGATAGTCGGAGAGATCAAGGGAATCAGCCTCATCGAGGCCATGCAGGTCAACCTGGGCAACCCTCTGATATTCGTAGGCGGACTCATCGGAGCCGTGCTCGTGTTCTACTTCGCATCCCTCGCCATCAGCGCGGTCGGAAAGGCCGCCGGAGAGATGATCGAAGAGGTCCGCAGGCAGTTCAGGGAGGACCCCGGCATAATGGAGGGATCTTCGGACCCGGATTATGCCAGCTGTGTCGACATCGCGACCCGCGGTGCCCTCAGACAGATGGTCCTTCCCGCATTGTTGCCCATTATCGTCCCGATCATGTTCGGGCTGCTGTTCAAGTGGGTGCTCCCCGACGAGCTGGCCTCTGATGCCCCGGCTGCCGTCGGTGCGCTCATCATGGTAGCGACGATAGTGGGCGTCCTGCTTGCCAACTTCCTCAACAACGGAGGAGGCGCATGGGACAACGCTAAGAAGTTCATCGAGGCAGGTTCCCACGGCGGAAAGGGCTCGACCGCACACGCCGCGGCTGTCGTCGGAGACACCGTCGGAGACCCCTTCAAGGACACGGCGGGACCCTCGATACACGTTCTGATCAAGCTGCTGTCCACCATATGTCTGGTGACGGCCGTCCTGTTCGTCTGAGCGTAAAACCTATTACGGGGGAGAGATCCCCCGTTCGGAATTTTTCATTATTTCATACGAAGGGAGAGATCTTGAGGCCTGCCTCTTCCGCGGCTTCTTCGGCCGGCTCTTCCTGCGGATAGTCACAGGACCCGGAGACCACGATGGGGACCCCGTCCTCGTCGATGTATCCGGTACCTATCATCTCGAGCGGATTGCATACGTCCTTTCCGGATACCGCGGCCACGCACGATGCGCCCAGAGGGCAGGTGAGCGACAGTATGACGTCCGAGCGGGCCAGCATCCCCGTGTCGAATTTCTCCCTTACTCTGGGACCTATGCAAGAAGCAGATACGCATATCGTGCCGATGACATCTATTCCGTCTTCCGACAGCTCGTCCGAAAGCCTCTTCGCGGCGTCCGCACCGCCGATGCCGCCGCATATCCTGACGCATGTGTTGCAGGTCAGCACGAGCACCTTCTTTTTGCTGAGAGATTCCGAAAGCTCCCTGTAATCCCTGTTGCGACCCGAAATGATCACGTGCCGGTAATCGGGAGCCGACGTTATATCTTTAACGCAACCGCGCGAACGGTTGCACAAACCCTTTTATCGGTGGCAGATGGTAGCCAATCCATACAAGGTGTTTTGAATGTCGGAACTAGAATTGGTGCCAGTAGAAGATATCAAAGTGAAGAAAGGGATGACCGTGAATGATATGCTGGAAGCCATGGGGCGCTCCGGCGGTTTCACGGCCCAGAAGCTGGCCGATGCCACGGACATAGCGGAGAAGATGATCAAGAAGAAGGGATGCCTGAGGATACTGTCCTTCCCCGCATGTATAATGGCCACCGGTACCAGGGGTATTTTGATCGATATGGTGAAAAACCACATGGT
>DAMX01000031.1:0-7665 GCA_002497195.1 Methanomassiliicoccaceae archaeon UBA354
GGAACCATGACCTTGGACAGCCTGAGGATCGGCCTTGTGAATCTGGATAAGCACATAGAGAACATGAAGCTCTACGGCGTTCCGTTGGTGGTGAGCATCAACAGGTTCGAATCAGATTCGGAAGAACAGATCGGTCTGATAAGGGCAAGATGCACGGAGCTAGGAGTCCGTTGCGTGGAGTCGGAGGCGTTCCTGAAAGGAGGGGAGGGTGCATTGGAACTAGCAGAGGCGGTCGTAGAAGAGTGCGACAGTCCGAAGAACTTCAAATTCCTGTACGAAGAGGACGCGACGCTTAAGTCGAAGATAGAGACCATAGCAACAAAGGTATACGGCGCCGGAACCGTATCGTACTCGGCAGCGGCCGACAAGGCACTCTCCGAGCTCGAGAAGCGCGGCTTCGGCAAACTGCCCGTGTGCATAGCGAAGACGCAGGCATCAGTGACAGACAACGCTAAGATCAAGGGCGCTCCAAGAGGATGGGACCTCAATGTGAGGGAGGTTCAGCTATCGGCGGGGGCAGGATTCGTGGTCCCTATATGCGGTTCCATGACGCTCATGCCCGGTCTTCCCTCGCTGCCAGCCGCGATGCGCATGGACCTTATGCCGGACGGAAAGATAGTCGGGCTGAAATAAAGGTCATCTTCCATCGGCCATGTCGTACCAGCGGTCCGCTTCGTCACAATCGACCTGGACCCCGTCACCGGCGGTGTACATGTTGCCCAGAAGTATCTGCGCGCCTTTGTTGCCGTTCATCGCGGCGGACACGAGCCAGTCCACAGCAGTGCTTATGTCTTTCCTGACCCCGCAGCCGGTCTTGTAGAACTGACCAAGCACGAACTGAGCATCGGAATGTCCGCGTCTTGCGGCCATGGAAACCCATTTCGCAGACTCCTCCAGGTTTCCAGGGATCGTATCCCCCTCGAAGTAGATCAGCCCCAGCGAGTATTGTGCCCTGGAATCCCCGTCTTCGGCCGGAAGGGAAAACAGCTCTGCCGCCCTCGCTATGTCCTTCGCGACCCCGTATCCCCGGAAGTACATCTTACCCAGATAGTACATGGCGCTCCGGCTTCCGCTTTCTGCGGCACGGGAGAACCACTCGGCGGCCGCGGAAAGGTCCCTCGTAACGCCCTGGCCGCGCGCATACATCAGGCCAAGGCAGAACTTTCCGTCTTCCGAACCGCTTTTCGCGGCGTCGACGACCACAGAATAGGCGAGCGCATAATCTTTCTCGGACCTGCCTCTCAGCACTGCTTTGGCCCACTCGAGAGATTCTCTTGGGTCATCGCTAGGACCGGACCGAATATCGCCCATGTGGGATGTAGAGCGCCGTTTCGGATATATTCTTTACTTTAAGAAAAACCCAGACGATAGTCGAATATCTCCTGCGAAAGGAATAAAGGCAACATCAATAATCGGTAGGATATGTCAGATAAGACCGGAGACCGTCTTTCAGCGGAAATCATCGCGCTCCGATACATGGATGTGGGAAGCAGGGAATACGACCTCGGAAAAGCCTGCTCATTGTTGGAGGACATGTCTTACGCCGGCGATCCGGAGGCCGGATACCTTTATTCGCTATTTCTTTTCACTGGCACATCGGTTCATGAGGATAAGGGGGCCGCAATGGAGATAATGTCTGTATCTGCGGCCTCAGGCAACGAAAGGGCGGCCAGGACTCTTTTGGAAATAAAAAGAGGAAATGAGGCCGTAGATTCCCTGGTCAGGCTGAAGTTCAGGGGCGAGCAGCGTGACACCGAAGCCTGCGCAAAACTGTTCAACATATACGACAACGGGAAAAAATGTGTCAAGAAGGACCATTCGGAGGCGGTCCGCTGGTACACCGTCAACGCGGAGAAGGGCGATGCCGCGGCCCAGAACAAGATCGGATTCATGTATCTGATGGGGAAGGGCGTCCCAAAGGACAGGGAGAAGGCCAAATACTGGCTCATGTCCGCTGCCGATGCCGGCAACTCCGAGGCCATGTTCCATATCGCCGATGCATACTATCGCGGTATAAACGGGGTCAGACAGGATCCCAAAGAGGCGCAGAAATGGTACGAATCTGCGGCGGCCGCAGGCCATCCAGAAGCCCAGCACGATCTGGCCGTTATATTTCTTTCAGCCAGACGCCCGGATTTCAAAAAGGCGGCCACGCTCTTTGCCAAGGCCGCGGACCAGGGCGATATGGACTCGATGTACCAGCTCGGAATGCTTTACGCCTTCGGGCAGGGAGTTCCGAGAGACCCTGACAAGGCCGCTTCGCTGCTTACCGAGGCGTGCGAGAAGGGCCATTCCCAGGCTATGTTGGACTACGCGAACATGCGTTTCGAGGGCCAGGTGTTGGAGAAGGATCTGGCCGTTGCGGCCGAATGGTTCGGCAAGGCGTCCGAACAGTTCAACGCGACCGCAGAGTACTGCCTGGCATGCATGTACGGCAACGGCACGTATTTCGAGAGGGACGACAGGAAGGCGGTCGAGCTGTTCACCGACGCGGCCGAGGCGGGGGAACCCAATTCCCAGTACGCACTTGCATGTTTCTGTTATGAAGGCAGAGGCACCCCTAAGGACGAGAAGAGGGCGGCCATGTGGTTCTGCTCCGCGGCCGAACAGGGGCATCCCGCTGCGAAGGCGTTCTACGGCATGATGGTGTTAACCGGAGTCGGTACCGAAGCCGACGCAGAATCGGGGCTGGCTCTTATAAAAGAGGTGGCCGATGCAGGATTCTCCGAAGGACAGTTCTATCTCGGCAGGCTTTACTTCGAGGGAAAACACGTGAAGAAAAATGTCCCGCTTGCGAAAAAATATCTCAAGCTGGCGGCGAAACAGGGAGATCCCGATGCTTTGGCGCTGCTCGGGCAGATTCGGGCATGATCATCATATGTTCCGTGTTTTATTTCCCGATGAAAACTACTTTAATCCGTGGGTAGGTTGAGGGGACGTGAAAGATCCAATCCTGAGGGATGCAGGCGACGGAGACCCCTATGCGTGTCTGGGTGTCGCATATATGTATCACTACGGTAAAGGTCTCGATCAGGACCTCGACCTGGCTATAATGTGGTATCTACGGGCGGCCGAGGCGGGCTGCACGAGGGCCGAGTGGGAGATAGCGAAGATGTACCGTGACGGTATAATCTTCGATCAAGACATTTACCAATATCTCAGGCACCTTCGCAACGCGTCCGAGATGGGAAACCCTGAGGCCCAGTATACGCTGGCCATCGAATACATCAAAGGTCTATTGGTGTCCCCGGACCAAAAGGAGGCCTTCAAGTGGATGTCCACATCGGCAAGGCAGGGGGTCCCGATCGCTCAGTTCTATCTCGGATACATGTACGGTCACGGAATAGGTACCGAGAGGAGCCGCACCGAAGCCGAGATGTGGTACTCTTCAACGGCCATAACAGGCAACGCCGATATGTTCATGGAGATCGGCCTCCAGTACGAGTTCGGAATAAACGGTGTAGTTCACAACGAGGTCGAGGCGAAAAGGTGGTACAGATATGGCGCGGAAATGGGGCATGAGGGATGCCTCCTATGCCTAAACCTAGTCATTCTAAGCCTCCAGGGGGGTAAGAAGGACACCTTCGATACCAGGATGAAGCATCTCAGAGGGACCGATGCGGCCATGGAGCGTGAAACCAGGGATTCCGCTTACGCTCTCGCCAACAGATATCTCGACGAGGGCGACTACAAGAATTCTTTCATTCATTTCGAGAAGGCGGCCGAACTGGGAAGTCCGGACGCGATGTTCTTCCTGTCTCTGATGTACAGGGAAGGGATGTATGTCAGGCGCAATATGCAGAAATCCCTTTCCATGCTGACCAGGGCGGCCGATGCCGGGTCCGCCGACGCCCAATTCATGCTGGGTCGCCTTTACGATGTGGGAGGGGGCCTCGCGGAGAGCGAGGTCGATGCCATAAAATACTACACAATGGCCGCTGCCGGGGGATACCTTGCGGCACTTTACTATCTGGGTATGTTCATGGAACACCCCGAGTTGCACGTAAGAAGATCCGTGGGAAAATACAGGTGAGGCCGTGGGCTTCAAAGAACAGCTTGAAGCGGCCAAGGCCGGGGACCCGAACGCCCAGACCGCGCTGGGATATCTTTTCTTCACGGGCAACGGCGTCGTGCGAGACCGGCGCGAGGCGGCCAGATGGTTCGGCCTTGCCGCAGACCAGGGCAGTGCCGAGGCGATCTGCAATCTTGGATATATGAGGGTCCACGGCGAGGGCCTCTCATGCAATTTTGAAAAAGGTTTCGAACTTTACAAGAAGTCCGCCGAGATGGGATACCCAAGGGCGATGTTCAATCTAGCAGACCTTTATTCCGACGGCCGCGGCACGGAACAGGACTGGAATCTTGCCAGATACTGGTATGAGAGGGCGGCGGCCCATGGTTCGATACCGGCATATTACAGGCTCGGTGTAATGTACGAGATGGGACGAGGGGTCGAGATAGATTATGCGATGTCCGCAGAGATCTACCGTGCGTGTTTCTCGGAAGAATATGCCAAGGCGGGATACCGTTTGGGTCTGATGCATCTCGAAGGCAGGGGCATGCCGAAAAATCCAGAAGCCGCTGCCAAAATTTTGATCAAGGCAGCGGGACTTTTGTCCGAAGAAGCAATGTGCCAGCTGGGAAAGATGTCTATTTCGGGCGAAGGTATGCCAAAGAGCTCGAGGAACGCGAAGATATGGTTTTCAAAGGCTGCCGCGAGGGGTAGCGAGGAAGCGAAAGCGATTTTAGCGTCCAATGCTCTCGATGGGCAATGACCGAAGTCAAGGAAGGGCTCCTTTACACCAAGGAAGGAATATGGGTAGAGATAACCGGCGGTAAGGCAAGAATCGGATTATCGGACCGCGCCCAGGAAGAGCTGGGAGAAGTAATATATGTACAGCCTCCGGTGGTAGGGAGGCATATAGCCAGGAACGAAGAGATCGGGGCAATTGAAAGCTTCAAGGCGATATCCCCCCTGATATCGCCGCTTTCCGGCAAGGTTCTTTCAATAAATCAGGCGCTGGAAGGAGAGCCGTCGCTTATGAACTCCTCCCCATATTCCGACGGATGGCTGGCGGATATAGAGATAGAGGACCACGGGGACTTTGGCAAGATGCTAAGTGCCGAAAGATATAGATCAATCTAAAATGTGTAGATATATACACCACTAACCGAAAATAATCATTAGTATTATATCCTCGTTCAGTGCTCAGCGCATATTATCATGATGATGAACGAGTACCAGCTTGAAACGATAAAGCGTCGTCTTTCCACCATAAAGAAGGACAGTCCTTTCTATGGGAAAAAGTTCGCAGATGTGGATCTATCGGAAGTCGTAGATCAGGAAGGCTTCGAAAAGCTACCATTCACCGACAAGGCAGACCTCAGAGATTGCTACCCTCTCGGCCTGGCAGCCGTGCCCGAAAAAGACATAGTCAGGATACATTCATCATCAGGGACCACAGGCACCCCGGTGATCATTCCCTACACCCAGAATGACATAGATGATTGGTCGATAATGTTCGAACGCTGTTATAGGATGGCTGGACTTACAGAATACGACCGTATACAGATAACACCAGGATACGGACTGTGGACGGCCGGGATAGGGTTCCAGAGCGGATCGGAAAGACTTGGAGCGATGACACTGCCGATGGGACCGGGGAATACCGAGAAGCAGATACAGTTCATGACGGACTTCCACTCCACGGCGCTATGTGCCACATCATCTTACGCACTCCTTCTTTCAGAGGAAATAAAGAAGCGTGGGATCAAAGATAAGCTCGCTCTCAGGAAAGGGATAATCGGTTCGGAGAGATGGGGAGATAAGATGCGCAACAGGATTGCGTCAGATCTCGGCGTAAAGCTCTACGATATCTACGGCCTGACCGAAATATACGGCCCGGGCATAGGTATAAGCTGCGATTATGCCAACGGTATACACCTCTGGGACGACTACATATATTTCGAGATAGTCGACCCCAAGACGGGAAAGAATCTTCCTGACGGAGAGGTAGGCGAACTTGTGATAACCACTCTGCTCAAGGAGGGCGCGCCCCTGATAAGATATAGGACCCACGATCTCACTCGTATCATACCGGGCAATTGCCCCTGCGGTTCCAGGTTCCCCCGTATCGATATTATCACGGGACGCACCGACGACATGGTTAAAGTGAAGGGAGTGAACATGTTCCCTGCCCAGTTTGAAGAAGTCCTCAGCGAGACCGATGGGCCCGAGTCGGAGTATCAGGTCATGATAGATCATCTGGATGGCAAGGACATCCTCACCCTTTACTTCGAAACGATGGTCCCCGATTCAGAATGGGAGGAGCTGGAGAAGGAGGTCCAGGAACGTTTCAAGGCTAAAGTGGGTGCAACCATCAAACCGAAGGCGGTCAACATGGGGGACCTACCGCGCAGCGAGAAGAAGACAAGCCGTATATTCGATAACAGGTACTGAGAAGTGCCAGTCGTCAAAATTAACGCTTAGAGCCGCCAATCATCACAAGGTATGCGAGCAACGCCTCCAGCTGTATCCTCTCGTTGCTTCCTTCGACGATGCGGAATTCTATCTCTCCGGTCTTGTCGACGAGACGGACCTTTTCCGAGTCGGAGATGCTCAGCTCGAAGAACATCGAATGGATCTGGCGTACTATGTCCTGTCCGGAAAGTCCGAAGTTTATCATGGTCTGGTCAAGCATATCCCTGGCGAGTACGAAGTTGCCGGCAAGCGCGGTCTCAAGTATCTTTTTGACCTCGTCCGGATTGGCTATGCCGGTCGTCTGATATATCGTGTCTATGTCGATCGGCCTTCCCAGGGATGCTGCGACCTGAAGCGAGTTTACCGCACGCCTCATGTCCCCCCTGGCCACATGAACGAGCCCCTGAAGCGCATCTTCCTGGATTTTTATGCCTTCCTTATCGACGATCATCTTCAGGTAATCTTCCAGATCCTCTTTGGTCAGCGGCCTGAAACGGAACACTGCACATCTGGACTGGATAGGGTCGATTATCTTCGAAGAGTAGTTGCACGAAAGTACGAAACGGCAGATCCTAGAGTATCTCTCCATTGTCCTTCTCAGGGCGGACTGGGCGTCGTTTGTGAGGGCATCGGCTTCATCCATGAATATGATCTTGAAATCCGCTCCTCCGAGAGGGGCGGTCCTTGCGAATTCTTTGATCTTACCCCTCACAACGTCTATACCTCTCTCGTCCGAGGCGTTGAGCTCAATGAAGTTGCCTTTCCATTGGTCGCCGAACATCTCTCTCGCGAGAGCCAATGCACAAGTGGTCTTGCCGGTTCCCGCTGGGCCGGTGAACATAAGATGAGGCATGTTCCTGGACGTGACATAGGACGAAAGCCTCTCGGTGACGTTACTCTGACCTACAACATCCTTCAGGACCTTCGGCCTGTACTTCTCCGTCCAGATCTCATTCATTTTATCAACTGCCTATATGTTTATTCTATGATAAATCTATCCCGTTTTTTCATTTGCCGTATAAATCGGTTTTTAAGAGGTAAGAATAGATTATACGTTTGTTTTACATTCGGGACCTCATGAAGATTTACGAGGCCTATAAACTGGCTATCGAGACGGGCAGAAAGAACGATCCGCGTCCCGAAGCCGAGGTGGAGATCGCCATCAAGGAAGAGAAGGCCAAATT
>DAMX01000061.1:0-4549 GCA_002497195.1 Methanomassiliicoccaceae archaeon UBA354
CGAAGCTAAAAAAGCAAGTGCCAGCAAGGGTACGAAAGAGCTTGTGGACCTCAAAGGGTTCAAAGATATGGCACACATTGTTCTGACCTCGCCGGTCGAGCACCCCAAGATCTCGAGGGTCATGAGCATCGTAAGCCGCGTACTGATCTCTTCCGCGGACTCCAAGATCATCATCTTCTCACAATACAGGGACACATGCGACATGTTGGTGGAGAAACTTTCAACGATACCGGGCGCAAGAGTAGGTAAGCTCATAGGGCAGTCGAGAGGGGGCCTGAAACAAAAAGAGCAGATGAACGTTCTCAGCGACTTCCATTCGGGGGTCTGCAACGTCGTGGTCTCCACATCCGTGGGGGAGGAGGGGCTGGATGTGGCCAGCACGGACGCGGTGATATTCTACGAGCCCGTGCCTTCGGAGATAAGGACTATCCAGAGAAGAGGGCGCACCGGAAGGAGCAGGGACGGGGAGGTCTACGTGCTTGTGGCCCGCGGGACGGTGGACGAGGTGTTCGAGAAGTCGAGCAAAAAGAAGGAGGAACTCATGCGGTCCCGGCTCGAAGGCCTCGGCAGGACACTCAAGGACCGGGCCCCTCCGAAGAAGGAGCGGGGACAGATGCGACTCGTAGATTTTTGAAAACGATTAATAGTTTCCCCGATATGGAGGAGATATGCTTTTCTCGGAGCTCGCCGAAACATTCGACAGCATAGAGGCTGAGCCGAGCCGCCTTGAGATGACGTCGATACTGGCCGGGTTCCTGAGGAATGTAGATGCGGAAGACATGCCCTATGTGATCTACCTTTCACAGGGGAAGCTGCACCCGGATTTCCACCCGATGGTCCTGGGAATGTCGGACAAACTTGTCATCAGGGCAATAGCCGCGACGGTGGGCATGAGGGAGCAGAACGTGGTGGAGATGGCCGTCAGAGAGGGGGATCCCGGTACCGCGGCCGAAAAACTGATCAAAGGCAAAAAGCAGATGACGTTGTTCTCCGACCCGCTAACCCTTGACAGGGTCGTGAAGAGCCTGACCGCCATAGAGGATGCCGAGGGGAAGGATTCGCAGGACAAGAAGACGAAGATCCTTTCCAACATGCTCCATGATTCCAACCCGGTAGAGGCCAGATATCTTTGCAGGATCGTCACCGGCAGGATGAGGGTCGGGGCCGGCACGATGACGATACTCGATGCTCTGGCCGAGGCTTTCGCCAGCAAGGAGGACAGACCCGAGATAGAGAGGGCGTTCAACATAACCTGCGACCTGGGCCTCGTGGCCAAGACCATTGACGAAGGGGGCATGGAGGCAGTACGGAAGATCAAAGTAAGCGTGGGAAGCCCACTTAAGGTCATGCTTGCGGAGAGGCTTCGGTCCATACCGGAGGTCGTGGAAAGGCTGGGCGGGAAATGCGCTATGGAATACAAGTACGACGGTATCAGAGTCCAGGCGCATATAACGAAGGGGACGGTGAAGCTATATTCGAGAAGATTGGAGGACCTTACGCCGAACTTCCCGGACGTAGCGCTTTCACTGGGGGAACGTTGCGGCTTCGGAGAGGCCATAGTCGAGGGCGAATGCGTAGCGGTGGACACGGAAACGGGCAACATGCTGCCGTTCCAGGAAGTCACCCACCGCAGGAAGAAGCACGGCATTTCAGATGCCGTCAAAGACTATCCCGTCCGTATTTTCCTGTTCGACTTGCTCTACGCCGACGGGAAGGACATGACATCGGAACCATACCTGGAAAGACGCTCGGCAATAGAGTCGGGTTTCAAAATATCCGACAATGTCCAGATGACCGCAATGAATATCGTCTCTTCGGCCGAGGAAGGGCAAAAGTTCTTCGACGAGGCCATCTCGGCGAGATGCGAGGGGATAATGGCCAAGTCCATCTCAGAAGATTCCGTTTACAGGGCAGGTTCCAGAGGATTCCTGTGGATAAAATACAAGAAGGACTACCAGCAGGCGCTGGTAGATTCGTTCGACCTTGCGGTGGTGGGCGCATTCTATGGCATGGGGAAGAGGGCGGGGAAATACGGCGCGCTGCTCATGGCCGCCTACGACCAGGATGCCGACCGCTTCGGAACGGCATGCAAGCTGGGAACCGGCTTCGACGACGAGTTTTTGGACAGGCTGCCGGAGATGCTTGAACCCCACTTGAGACAAGAAAAGCCTCCGTCTGTGGACGCGCAGATGATACCCGACGTTTGGTTCGACCCTTACGTCGTCCTCGAGGTGACCGGCGCAGAGATAAGCGTCAGTCCCATCCATACCGCGGCCGCCGGTTATGCGAAGGAAGATTCCGGACTGGGCATAAGGTTCCCCCGGTTCACCGGGAGGGTGCGGGACGACAAAGACCCGACCGAATGCACGACGTATTCGGAGCTTGCGGACATTTACGCCCTGCAGGAGCACGACTCGGACGGGTTGGCGTGACCGATGTGCCCGGCACACAAAGTTTAAGATATGAGTGAGGGTTGGGGAGCGCATGAAGACCTATGTTGCCGAGAAGACCGACGATTCAGTCACCCTCGGACTCAAAGACGCAGACGTGACACTTCTACAGCCGATCATGGATGCACTGTACGACAACAAGGATGTTCTCATAGTGAGGTACGAGGAACAGCACCCGGAACTTGACGACACGATGCTTTACGTACAGGTCAAGAGCGGCGATGCTCTGGCCGCCGTCAAGAAGGCGGCCGACGACGTCGCCGGATACTTCTCGGAGATCATCTCTTAAATGAGCTACAGGCCCTGCCGTACCGACGAGACGAAGATCGGTATGCTCTATTATCTGAGCGGCGCCGAGGGCACCGGGGGAAGAATAAAGGTATTCCCCGAAGATTTCAGCGTCGCGGAGATATCACGGGGGCCTCCCGAAGACCCGGAAGGAAAATTTACCATCGCAAAGGTAACAAGCACGAACTGGGAGACCAACCGCATGGTCCGCCTGCTGTCGAGGAGCCTTGGGATCTCGCGCGAGAAGATCAGTTTCGCGGGAACGAAGGACAAACGTGCCGTGACATCGCAGCTTATGTCTTTCGAATGCACTCCCGACGGCCTCAGGTCAGTGGGCCTTAAGGACCTCGAGATATCCGACATATACCGTTCGAAGCGCCCCATCAAGATAGGGGACCTTACCGGAAACCGCTTCTCTATAAGGGTCAGAGAACCGGAGATGCAGATAGAAGAAATACCTGGAACATTGGACTCGGTGATCTCCGACGTCCGGGATGCGGGCGGATTTCCAAACTATTTCGGGGTACAGCGCTTCGGCGTGGTCCGGCCCGTGACCCACCTGGTGGGAGAGCGCCTGGTGCGCGGAGACACAGAAGGCGCCGTTAGAATGTACCTTTCTGCACCCTCCGAGTTCGAGAACGAAGAAGTTTCTGCCGCAAGGGAAGAGCTGGCACATCGCAATGACTGGAACTCTCTGATAAGGATCATGCCGGAATCCATGGGATTCGAGAAGTCTATGGTGGGCCACCTGATAGAGTCCCCCGGAGATTGGACGGGCGCGATAGAGACCTTACCGAACAATCTGCAGATGATGCTCGTCCACGCCTACCAGTCATACCTCTTCAACATGATGCTGAGCAAAAGGATGGAGGCTGGGCTGCCGCTCAACTTGCCGGCGGCCGGCGATGTGGTGATCCCTGTTTCGGCAGATGGTACGCCGGACCACGATCATCCCGTATGTGCCACGTCCAAGAACCTTGACCTTGTGTCCGCACAGGTGAGGTCCGGACGCGCATTCGTGTCGATAACCCTTTTCGGAAGCGACAGCGTCACGCAGGAGGGAGAGATGGGAGAGATAGAGTCCTCGGTTTTAGAGGCTGAAGAGCTGAAGGCTTCGGATTTCATCATACCCGGGCTCCCCAGGTGCAGTTCCAAAGGCAGCAGGCGCGAGATAATGTGCCCCGTGAAAGAAATAGGATATACGATGGGACAGGATTTTTACGACGTGGAATTCTCACTCCCGAAAGGAAACTATGCTACGACGCTGATGCGCGAATTCATGAAGTCCCAGATGCTCAACTACTGAGCAGCTTCACCGCTCTGGCGCTGTATACTCCGAGTTCGTGCTCCTTCATTATGTCGAACACCGACATATCTTTTCCGACCTTGGATGCCAGATCTTTGACGTCATCGGAGAGCATCTCCATGCTCATTTCCCCGTTGAGCGCGGAGTAGATGTATGAGACCAGCATCTTGGCCTCGTCTGCATCCCTGGCGCCGCCCGCCACGAAGGCGGAAGGTATCGTAATTATGGGTTCGATATCGATGTCCGTGAGCTCTGCCCTTATGACCGCGCTGTGCGAGAGTTCCTCCATCCTTACGAACTCCGGCGTTCCGGGTATTATCTCTCCGTATTCAGATATATCGGACAGATATTCCATCACCGCCTCGGAGGTCGCCTGGTCAAGCTCCAGCATGTTTTCGATGCCTGGATCGTCAAGGGAGCGCTTGCTTACGTAGGCCCTGCGCACCAGCCTCTCGGCGAATCTTTTGACGATCCAGGCATCGAAAACATGCTGGAGCTTGACCAG
>DAMX01000033.1:0-5425 GCA_002497195.1 Methanomassiliicoccaceae archaeon UBA354
TCGTGAGCTGGGTTTAAAACGTCGCGAGACAGTTTTGTTGCTTTTTGATGGAGGTGTAGGTGCCTGACGAGAAGGATCCTTTAGTACGAGAGGAACAGGGATTCGTCGCCTCTAGTTTATCAGTTGTCTGACAAGGCATGCTGAGTAGCCACGCGATAGCGGATAAGAGCTGAATGCATCTAAGCTCGAAGCCGCCTTGAAAAAGAGGCACCCATAGAACGCTCATAAATGATGAGTTTGATAGAAGCCGGATGTAAGTACCGAGGGTTTCCGAGGTATTCAGTCCTGGCTTACTAACGTTCTTCGACGCCGCTGGGGTGTGATCTAGCAGTTAAACAGGTTGCGTATGAAATTCTCATCCATGTCATTTGCCAATTTTTCCATTTTACGTTAAACGTTAAATATGATTATTAACTGGCTCTATCGATGACGATATACCGGATAGGATCTTTTGTTCCTTATGATTCGAACATGTTCCTGATAATCGGAGAGCGCACGATGCTCATCGATACAGGTTCCGGAGCGGTCACGGGTCCGATCATCGAATATATCGCCAATCTTCTAGGCGGGAGAAAACTGGACGCCATCGTCCTTACACACCGCCACTACGACCATATCGGGGGACTCAGGGACATGGTCCCGGCGTTCCGCCCTACCGTGTTCGCAGGCAGAAGGGACGCCGAAGCGATACGCATGGGAGGCAAGGACAAGATCTCTAGATTAGACCTTGCTCCGTGCCCCGCGGAGGTCCATGAGCTTTCGGAGGGGAACGTGATCGATCTGGGGGGCCATCTCATGAAGGCGATCGAGACCCCAGGGCACACCGAAGGTTGCGTCTGCTTGTACGATCTCGAAACCCGTGCATTGTTCTCCGGTGACACGGTCTTTGCCGAAGGCGTAGGACGCACGGATTTCGAGGGAGGAAACATGGCGGAGCTCAGGGCTTCGCTTCACAAACTAAAAGAACTTGAAATAGACAGCCTTTATCCCGGCCACGGGCCGTGTCTAGAACACGGAGGAAAGGAAGCTATTATCAACGGATTCAGATACACGGGTGAATAAGATGAAAATCCTAAGATGTAATTCGGGAAACGAGCTGGACGAAAACACCATGTCCGCCATCGTTCATGCGGCCGAGGAAATCGCCGCCGGCGATCTCGTGGTGTATCCCACTGAAACGGTTTACGGCATCGGCGCCGACGTTTTCAACCAGAAGGCTGTAAAAAAGGTCTTCATGGCCAAGAACAGGCCTTTCGACATGCCTCTGTCCGTCGCCGTCACCGACAAGAAGATGATGGAGCAGGTCGCCGTCATCAACGAGAACGCCGACAGGCTGATCGACGCGTTCCTTCCAGGCCCTCTCACGATAATCATAAAGAAGAATGCCCAGATCTCGGATATGGTCACATCCGGGTCAGAGAAAGTGGGCGTCCGCATCCCCGACAACCCTATAGCGCTCGAGCTCATCAGGCGTTGCGGCCCGATAGTCGCCACATCTGCGAACACACACTCCCATCCCGATTCGGTGGTCGTCGATTCAGCGGTAAAGGACCTGGGCGACAAGGTAGCCACATACCTTGATTCCGGCGAATGCACCCTGGGAAAACCTTCCACCATCGTCTGGCTGTACAAAGGCGAGGTCGAGATCGTCCGCCAGGGCGCAATATCCAGGGAGCAGATCCAAGAGGTGTTGCATTGCTGACAGAGGACGAACTTGCAAAACTCAGGAGGGCGGGCAAGGTTTCGGCCGAGGCAAGGGAGATCGGGCTAGGCATGATCAGGCCCGGTGTTAAACTATACGATGTGGCCCAGGAGGTCGAAGGTTACATCCGCGAACACGGCTGCGGGCTTGCCTTCCCGTGCAACATCAGCATAAACGAGGTCGCCGCGCATTACACGCCCAGTGTCGCCGACAAGAGGGTCTTCGAGCTGGGGGACGTCGTCAAGGTGGACTGCGGGGCCGAGATCGACGGATGGGTCGGAGACACGGCAGGCACCGCGGAAGCGGGAACCGGAAGATACACCAAGCTGATACAGTCCTCCAAACGCGCCAGGAACACAGTGGCGGAATTCATCGGCAGCGGGTGCCCTCTGAGGGAGATCGGAGGTGCAGTGGAGATAAGCATGATGCAGGACGGTTTCCGTCCCATCAGGAACCTCTGCGGCCATCAGATATGCCAGTACAATCTCCATGCAGGCCTGTCGGTACCGAGTTACGACAACGGCGACACGACCGAAATCAAGATCGGCACCATAATAGCGGTCGAACCCTTCGCCACCAACGGTGCGGGAGAGGTATTGAACGGCCCTCCCGGGAACATTGTGCGCATACTTCGGGAAAGGGAGATCGAGGATCCGGCAACGAAGGAGTTCTTCGAGTACGCCAAGGGGGAGTTCAAATCATTCCCCTTCTGTGCCAGGAGTTGCGATTTCCCCAACTCCGAGAAGCATGTAAAGGCCCTCGTACGCCGCGGCGTGCTGTCAACATACGCTCAGCTCGTCGAGGCCAAGAAGGGGATAGTGTCCCAGCACGAGTACACATTCTATGTGTCGGGAGACCGGGCGGAGGTCACAACCCTTCCGTGAGGTTTATTTACAACCGTATTCTACATCACCCAAGCCGAAGTTGCCAAGCCAGGTCAAAGGCGGCAGACTCAAGATCTGTTCCCGCAGGGGTTCGCCGGTTCAAATCCGGCCTTCGGCACTAATAATTAACTAATTCGAACCGATAAGCCGTCCGTGATGGAGCCCCAGAAGATAACCTTATTCGCGCTGGCGATGCTGGTCGTCGAGTTCATAATCATGATGGCATCGTTTTCAGCGGCCGGACGGAGCATGGATATTTTCAACGCATCGCTCGTCGCGATCCTGCTGACGACAGTGCTTCTGATGCTGCTGCTGTTCCCCCTTCGGGCGGTCTTTTCCGCTGACATATCATCATTCAGAATAAGGGGGCCGTATTTCGGGAAGGAAATACGCTATTCAGATGTTTCAGCAATCGAATACAGGGTCTTTGATCCGGGCAGCAGGGTCATGGGATACAGCACAATGTCCAAAGGTCCCCTGGGAGGGATGTTCAGATCTCCCGAGATAGGGACCTACTACATCGTGGGCCACTATAATGGCGCGGGGACCAAATTCATCATGCTGGCGCTTTCCAACGCCAGGCCCGTCGTTTTCAATCTGAAATCCGAGGCGGAGACCGAGGCGGCCTTCAGGGCCATAACGTCCAAGGTCGCAGCGAGACGTGCCCTGATCGTCAAAGGGGCACCGAGGCGTGCTGAGAAGATGACGGACAGGGACCGAAAGGTCAGATTATCGGCGTTATCGGTATCGCTGGTACTCTCAATAATCATCCCGATGTCGATCCTCCTATGTGACATCGAGGCCGGTACGGCCTCTATCGCCGCATCGATGTCCGCGTTCCTAATTCCGACGGCCGTGATGGTATTTTATCTGATCTGGCACATTAGAAGGCACCTGCCGCGGGACGATATGGGGAAGGCCGTGCTGGGATTTATGTTGCCCTCCTGCGCCGTAGTCGTAGCCTTTTCCTTGATATCAGTCGTATTCTTGCCGGGAATGGGCATTTCCGCGGAGATCGACGGGGACAGCCTGAGCGTCGAAGCCCCCTTCGTGGAAGAGGACGTGCCGTTTTCTGAAATAACCAAGGCGGAGGTCCGAGACGACCTCGATTTCGAAAGGACGTGGGGGTACGGGGGAAGAGATATCGGCAGCGGCCGGTTCCATAATTCGGAACTCGGGGAAGTCACCTACGCCGCATACAGAGGGGTCGTCCAGAAGATAGTGGTTGAGCATTCCCGGGGAACGCTGGTCTTCAACCTGGACTCCGGCCCCTCCACGGAGGCGTTCTATGAGCGGTTGGTGTCATCTCTGCCGTCGACCTGACCCGCGCAATAATAGCGCGTACAAATCATTTTAAATAAGGAGCCCATCGACCCATTGCGCAGACTCAGGACCCGCCCACGGCGAACACTGAGAGCAGGCCAACCATGGCCTCGCTTGATCAATTCCTTACGGAACATTTGCGGAGGTAACTAAATGGCGAAAGCAAAGAAAGAGGCACCAAAGGCCGAGGACGAGAGCTTCAACTTCATCGTCCGTATCGCGAGCAGCGATATCGACGGCCAGAAGAGGACCGTCATAGGTCTCCAGAGCATCAAAGGGGTAGGGGCCAGAGTAGCCCAGACCGTTGTGCACAAAGCAGGCATCGAACAATCCGTAAAGATCGGTACCCTCAGCGACGAGAAGGTCAAAGAGCTCGAGAGCATGGTACTGAAGTACGTCGAATACGCTCCCTCTTGGGCGGTCAACAGGCAGATGGACTATGAGTCCGGCGCCGACATGCACCTCTTCGGGAACGACCTGGACATGGTTCAGAAGGACGATGTCAACAGGATGAAGATGATACGCTGCTACCGCGGAATCAGGCACGAGACCCACCACAAGGTCAGAGGTCAGAGGACAAGGTCCAACGGAAGGAAGGGACTGACTCTCGGAGTCAAGAAGAAGTGAGGTGTTTTAAATGGGAGACCCTAAATTTTCACGTAAGACCTACGACACGCCCTCTCACCCCTGGCAGGGAGAGAGGATCAAAGCAGAGCACGAAGTCGTAGTTGAGTTCGGCCTTAAGAACAAGAACGAGGTCTGGAAGGCCCAGTCCATACTGAGGAACTACAGGAAACAGTCCAGGGAGCTTCAGTCACGCCTCAGGGGTAACGACGCCCAGGCGAGGATCGAGGCCGACAACCTGATATCGAAGTGCAGCCGCATGGGGATACTTCCCATATCGGGAGGGGACCTCAATGATGTCCTGGTGCTCAATGAGAGGGATCTGCTCTCCAGGCGCCTTCAGACCATCGTATTCGAGAAAGGCCTCGCCAGCACGATCAAGCAGGCCAGGCAGATGATCAACCACGGCCACATATTCCTCAACGGCCACAGGGTCACCGTGCCCGGATACATCGTTCTCAGGAGCGAGGAGCCCACTGTCGAGTACGCGCCCACATCTGCGTTCACTGACGAGATGCACCCAATGAGGGCCACTCCGGACGCGATAGTAGCCAAGACCGAGGCCAAGGCGGCAGTGACGGAGAAGCACTTCGAGAAGAAGGCCAAAGCGGCCAAGGAAGACGCCGAAGCGGCGGGAATCACAGCAAAGGACGGTGAGATCTGATGGCATCCAAATGGGCAATAGCAAACATATTCGCCAGCTACAACAACATCATGATCACGCTCACTGACATCACCGGTGCGGAAACGATCGGAAAGGTCACGGGCGGAATGGTGGTCAAGCAGGCGAAGGACCAATCCTCGCCTTACGCGGCCCAGAAGGCCGCCGAGAAGATCGCCGAGATCGCAAGAGAGAGGGACATCGCCGGCATCCATGTTAAAGTACGTGCGC
>DAMX01000033.1:5633-50646 GCA_002497195.1 Methanomassiliicoccaceae archaeon UBA354
CGGAGGAAACAAAGCAACCTCCCCCGGGCCCGGCGCACAATCTGCGATCCGTGCTCTCGCAAGGGCCGGAATAAAGATCGGACGCATCGAGGACGTTACACCAATACCCCACGACGGTACCAAGAAGAAGGGCGGACGCAGAGGACGCAGGGTCTGAGGGACGGACATGGAAATTGAAATCATCGAAATGGCTGAGAGGAAGGCCAAGTTCATACTGAAGAATTCCTCGCCTGCCATGGCAAACGCGCTGAGAAGGACCATGCTGTCCGACATACCCAAGATGGCTATAGACAAGGTCGAGTTTCACCTCGGCCCCATCATGTCCGACGACAAAGAGTATGAGAGCGTTACGCCCCTGTTCGACGAGATCGTTGCCCACAGGCTCGGAATGGTCCCGGTCCCCACGGACTTGGAGCTCTTCACACCGCAGGACATGTGCGTCTGCGGAGGAGAGGGATGCCCCAACTGCACCATCATGTACAGTCTGAACAAGATCGGACCCGGCACGGTGCTTTCGGGCAACCTGATGCCGCTCGGGAACCCGGACCTGAAGGTCAAGGACGAGTTCATCCCGATCGTCGAGCTGACGGACGGACAGGCGGTCCTGATATATGCCACGGCAGTTATGGGAACCGCGAACAAGCACGTGAAATGGCAGGTCGCCAACGGTGTTGGTTACAAATATCTGCCCAAGATCACCGTGAATCCCGCGAAGGCATCCTCCGAAGGTGCACTGAACTGCATGAAGGTCTGTCCCAAGAACGTGTTCGAGGTGACAGACGGCAAACTTGTGGTGGTACGTCCGAGGGACTGCACCATATGTAAATCGTGCATGGACTCTGTGGACAATGACGGTTCCATAATCGTCGAGGGCGATGACAGGAATTTCCTGTTCACGTTCGAGACGGACGGTTCGCTCACGGCAGAGCAGACCCTCGGCAAGGCGGCAGAGATCCTTTCGAAGAAAGCCTCCGCCATGTCCGAAGAGATCGCACAGCTGGAATAAACATCTCAAGGGGCGCAAGCCCCCTTTACTATTTTTCAACCTATCAGAAGAAATCCGACAGTGTGCATTTTTTAACCTTATCGTTGTTGAACACGGAGTTCATGCTCATCTCCAGGATGTCGATCCTCTCGCGGGTATAGTCGTCAAGGCCGTACTCCTCTCCTATCCTTTTCGATACCTCGAGATACTTCATCACGCTGCCCTTGTAGACGGTCATCGTGAGGCCGTTCCCGCATTTATAGCACTTCCCAGTGATGGGTATGCGCCTATATTTCTCTCCGCACTTGACGCACCTGAACTTCTGGGCGGAAAAACTTCTCAGATTTCCGGCCATGTCCGGCAGGAAGTGCTTGTTGATCACCCTCGTGGCCACATCTCTTTCGTCGACGGCCCTTATCTTCTTGGCCAGCGAGAGCTGTGCGTCCATCTTGTCGGTCATCGATTGGAGCGTGATGTAGGCCGAGAATCTGGGCCCCTCAGATATGTTGTCGGTATCGTTGGTGAATCCCACCCCTTCATACTGGGCGGCCGTGCCTATGCGCCCGGCGACCAGGTCCATGATTTTGTCGATGGTCTTCGGGTCCGCCATGTTCATCGCTGCGTTGTAAAGCTCGAGGGGATACTCTCTGAGGCAGTCGACGTTGTGCGCCTCTTTGTCGATCTCGTTGGGGTCCAATCTCGTGGTAAGGACAAGAGGCGCATCCATAAGTCCCCCGCGCCTGTCGGGCAGGAAGCTGAACGAGAAGTTCAGCAAGGCGTCCATGGCGAGGATGATGCAGTCCTCGTCCCCGTCGCAGTTTCTTCTCTTGGCGGCATGGAAGAACGGGTGTCCGAAACATCCCCTGGCGGTCGAGTATCCGATGATGCGGCATAAGATCCCGCCGGAGGTATGGGGGGCCAGCCCGAACACGATGTGCCCTATCAGCTGCTCCCTGCCAGTGACGTTGTAGTAGCGGCGCAGCTTGTAGAGCCGTTCCAGTTCATCGTCCACGAAAGCGGCGATTTTCACCATGAAGTCGCCGCACTCCCTCGGCGGGACGATGTCCTGGACCTTAAGTTCGCATATCTGGTCCGGGTCAGTAAGGGGAACGCCGTTCCAGTCGTGGGTATATCCAAGCTCGATGGCCTTCTCGACCGTGAGCTCGATCTCTTTGGGTTTGAAGTGGGTGAGCGGGATGTCCGTCATATCGTAACGAACGGTCCCGTCTTTGTATACGGTGACATCGTTCTTTGCTCTCAGGATCCCTTTTTCCAGTGCCTCTGGCACTTTCTTCTTGGAGGTGAGCCCCTTCACGCATTTCAGCGACTTGGGCCGGTTCTCTCCGATTAGCGAACAGGCGGCCGCAAGCTCCTCGTCCAAATTCACGGGCATGGTATGCGCGCCGCCTATCTGGTTGAACGACTTGTGCTTGGGATCGTAGATGGCATGCGCCTCGCAATCCCTGCACCAGGACCTCCAGGTGACCTTTCCGCATTTCGTGCACCTTCTCGCGCCCACTTCCAGCTGTATATCTGTATTGGAAGACCTGGAGCCGCTGGCAGATTTCCTCGAAGACGCAATCGCCGATATCAGCTCCCGGTTTGCGTCCATGTCCATTCCCACCGGGAACAGGCTGTGCACGCTGGGGGTCATCTCCCTGGCGTCCGCCTTCTCGGGACGCCCCATCCTCATGCCCACTCTGGTGCCACCGCGGCCTCTGACCTCGAATCCGGCCGCGGAGCTTACGGCCTCGAGCGGAGCGTCTCCGGCGAATTCGCCTCTTTTCACGATCCTGCCCTCGCTTACTGAAAGACCCAAGCAGTCGATCATCGGCTCCCCGTACCTGTCTGAAACGGCTATTCGTCCGTTGCGTAGCCTGTGAAGGGCGCCCAGGTTCTCCAGGATCTTCTTTATATCTTTGTCAAGGGGGACCGAGATGTTCCCGGTATCGAAGGAGCCGTTCTCCGCGATGTAATCCCTAAGTCCGTTCAGCGTCTGAACGTCGAAGTCCGACCAGAAGAGGTTGTAGCGAGGGTGCAGGGGAACGCCTAGGTCCGAGCACATTTCCTTCGCCCGGGCATACGTGGGCTCCTTCCAGTCTTCGGGCAGCTCCCCCTTGGACCTGAGTTCCTGCCTGTGCCATTCGATGCAGTATCCAGGGGGGACCAATTTCTGATTGTTCTCGCAGAATTCGCCGAAAGGGACCAGGACTTCCCCGCTGTCCACTATGGTCACGATACGTTTCCTGATCTCCTGGACCTCTTCTCTGGTGGCGCAGTAGACCAGGTCTCCGTTGTCAAGCAGCACGATCGGACCGTCCAGCTGGTCGCACGGAGTGACCACGCATGCCTTCCCCGGCCTCTCTATCTTAAGCTGGGTGCCTATGGCCATGAACTCTTCCATCGCGTACATGCTGGCCGGGCTGAAGGCAAGGGCGGCGAGCCCCGCCGTCCTAGCCCTGCCGTATCTCAGCCTGAATCCGCCGGCCCTGATGGGATGGCCGAATATCGGCCTTCCTGCCACGATGTCAAGCAGATAGGTGTCCTTCGGCTGAACGGTCTTGACCATATCCTCTTCGTCCGCAGCCTTTGCGGGGGCGTGGGCCTCCAGGTACTTCCCGATAAAGTCCCAGCCGTCGATCTTGAGCGTATCTACGTGCTTCTTCAGTTTCGCGGCCTTTTGGCACAGGCCTTCCGCTATTACGAGGCATGCGCCTCCGCGCACGTTGTTAGTCTCGATCCGGGGAAGGTCCCGGAATCCGGATATCTCTATATCCTCGGTCCCTTCGCCGTCTATCATGATCGGACAGTTCCTCACTATGAGGTCTATCTCTTGTGATGTGGGGGAGTACTGAAGGTGCTGGGACTGTTTGTAAAGCGGGATCTCCTCATCGAAACGGGCTATCTCCTGGTCCGTGGGGATGTACCTCCCCAGGTTAAGCTCCCTCCTCACCACATCGGCTATCAGCACGCTCATCGCCTGAGCGGTTCCGCCGGCCGCCCTTATGGGCCCTGCGAACAGAACGTCCACGAACTCGGTCCCGTTTTCATTCCTTTTGATCTTCACGTCGGCGATCCCTTCCAGAGGGGCGACGAGTATCCCTTCGGTCAGAACGGCCAATCCCACTCTGATGGCCCTTTCGAGCGATTTCTCGGTGCTTTCCGCCGGACGGTGGGCCATCTCCTTGGCCACCATAAGGGAAACCAGCTCCCTGTTCTTGTACTCGGAGGTGAGGCGCCTGATGTCCTCGGCGACGCCTTCGACGTCGAATTCGTGGAGAAGTTTCTCCACGCGGGACGCGAGGTCCTCCGCCTGGGGCACTTCCACATAAGGTTCGGGGTCGACCCCCAGTATCCTGGCCTGATTCGCTACCGCGTAGCAGATGTCCTTCTGCCTCGAAAGTTCGGAGAAGTAATCGTACATCTCCTTGCTCGCGGCCGGACCCTCACTCATCCTCTGCCACCACCAGAGCTCTCAGCTTGTCGATAATGAGGCTTCTGATCGTCTCCATGTTCTCTCCGGTCTGCGCGGAGAAGAAAAGGTTATCGCCGCCGGTCTTCATAATGTCGGATTTTCCTTCGGCCACGATTATCTCCACGCCGCTGAAGCCCTCCTGCACGGACTCAAGGAGCGCGGTCTGTTTTTCCATCGAATAACCGCAGGTCTCCGACGGGTCGAGGACGAATATCATGATGTTGGTGAGGTATCTCAGTGCGAGGACGGCCTGCTTCTCGATGTCGTTGCGCTCTTCGAAGCTTCTGTCGAGAAGGCCAGGAGTATCGATTATCTGATACTTCCTCCAGTCATCTTCGATGTGCCCCACGATTATGCCCTTGGTTGTGAAAGGGTATGGCGCTATCTCGGGAGTGGCTGTGCTCATTGCAGTGACGAGACTGCTCTTGCCCACGTTGGGAAATCCCGCTATAACGACCGTCGGAACGTCCGCATGTATCGCGGGCAGGTGCCTGAATTTGTTCTTGGCCTCCTGGAGGAACAGCAGGTCCGAGGATATCTGGCGGATGTATGAAGACATCCTGCCGTAGAAGCTGTTCCTCGTAGAGTCGATGTACGAGACGTCCTTGCTGCGCCTTATCTCGCGAAGGCTTTCGTTCTTGAGCTTATCCGTCCGTCCGGCCGCCCAGTTGAGGGCCCCCAGGGCTTTTTTGTATCGGTCTATGCCGATTATCAGGTCCACAAGCTGAGGGAAGAAATCGTCCTCCTTGTCCATCCTGGGAAACCGTTCCACGTAACCATTGAGAGTGGTGACCACTATGTCGCCGGAGGCGGTGACCTTGGCCAAAGCGGTCTTTTTCTTCCCGTCGAGGGCGTTGGTGCCGCGCTTCGAGATCTTAGCGGCTCTGCTGTAGGCCTTGTCCATCAGCTCCTCGGAAGTAAGGACGGTCGGTATTTTGCGCTCCAGGGAAGCCATAAAATAGTGATGTGCATCGCGTATAATAAACAACCCCCGCGTCATGCCTCCCCTATGACGGCCCTTATAAGCCAGAGGTCGGACTTCAGTTCAGGGTCTGCATCCATCTTGCGGGGCAGGAGGGCAGAGGGGCAGTCCTCTATCAGGACTCCGGCGTTGACCGACCACCTGCCTGCATCCTTTCCGAAGGCGGCGCATAGACCGGAGATGTTGCTGGAGATATAGACTCCGAGTTTGACGTCTGGCACAAGGCTGTCTCCGTCGAGGAACTTCGGAGCCTTCATCCCTGTATACGCCGTAACGGCCAGGTCTATGTTTTCATAGAGCATGGTCCCTGCGTCGATGCCGTAGGGGTTCTCCATGTTGAAAAGCAGGGCCTCGATCTCTCCCACGAGATATTTGATGGCATCTCCTACGGTCTTCGAATCGATCGACAGGGCTATTCTGATACCCGTGGCAGTCGTTCCCGCTACATCGGAAACTTCGAAAGAGATGAAGATCGAAGCTTCCACGAGACACCCGGCTATCCTGTCGATGGTAGCGTCTATGGCGTCCTGAACGGCCCTCTGGATGAACAGGCTCAGATCCTCGGTGCCCTTCAGGACGCCGTCCATGTCCTCGAGCGTCCTCACAGCGGATTCCTTGAAGATATCCAGCATATGTCCTTTGATCATGTCGCCTTTGACCAGTCCTCCGCAGTTTCCCGCGAGAGGGGTGCCCTTTGCGAACGTCCAGTCCACGGCCCCGTCAGCGACCCTCTGCCAGGTGTAGCTGCTGTTATGGGTGTCTTTTTCTACAGGTGTCCTGTCTATTTCCATGCCCTCACGGTTTTTCAGAACAACGCAGTCTCCCGACAGAGATTCGTTTTTATCGTTCAGCAGCCTGACGTGTTTCTCCAGCACCACGAGCAGTCTCTCATGGGGCACCATCTCGTAGTCTCCCAGCACCATCACCTTGGTCTTCTCGTTCGACCCCGCGCATATCATGAATCCGGATATGTCGGCAGTGCGGTTCGACGAGTTGTAAAGTTCCACCCACTCCTCTCCGGAATCTTCTCCGGCGGGATTCGATTCGAATTCGTTCACGACAACGCCGGCTTCGAAAGGAATGTTGTATTTAAGCTCCAGCCCGGCATCAAGGCTCCCCTTCAGCCCGAGGGCGGGCAAGGGGATGTTAGAAAGGGCCGTACCTATCCCCTCTATGTCTGAAAGGCGGACTCCCGCTTCCCTGTACTGCACCAGATCGGGCATGACTACGTCGAAGGAAGTTCCGCGGACCTTCCCGCTTACGGTCACCAGATGGTCGGAGGACTTCATCAACGGATCCAGATCGAGATCCAGGTCCCAGTCCTCCCCTGAAACCTCGGCGCCTCCCGTTATGAAATATTCTCCTCCTCCGGCCGAGTCCTTTTCCTTAACGGTCATACCGCAATCGATTTCGAGCCCGCCGATCTCCCCAGACAGCCTGACGGTCAGAAGGTTCCTCACGCTCTTGACGAAAGAGACCACGTCGGTGGAGAACGTCAGAGTGAGGCCCATGAACGACATTCCTACGGTCTGTTTCTTCATCGTGGCGCTGAATATGAACTCGGTCATATTCGCAAAACCTCCGATAGACCTGTTCAAAAGACCTTCCAGATGCTGGTCTATGAATTCTCGGAGCTCCGTTATCGGACCCATTACCGACTCGTAAAGCCTCTCTATGACCCTGGCGACATACTTCGAAACCTCCAGCAGCGCCGAGTTGATAACGGCGATGACCTCCCTCACCATGGAGAATATCTCGACCAGAGGTCCCAAAAGGGGCTCCAGCGCCTTGGTCAGAAGCGTCCAGCCGTCGCTGAAAAGAGTGTTGCTAGCCCTATAAGAGGAGATGCCCGAAAGCCCCCATCCGCTGAAAACCGCTATCTTCAAGTCGATGTCGACGGGCACTTCCCCGGAGAACGAAGAGTCTTTGACGCCCATCAACGAAGATACGGGACCAGATCCTTCCGCGGTATAACGTATCGTATCATGAACGCTCGCCCTGAAAACCGTGCAGTACGATGCACCCCTGTTCTCGTTGAACCCCACATAATGTACGCATTCGGAAAGGTTCTCGTTAGGGCCGTACATCCTTATGTCGGGAGACTGGACATAATCGGCTGAGATCGTCTCTCTTGACCTCCCGTCCTCGCCTTCAAGAACAAAACAATCCTCTGCTGGCACATTTATAACTCCGCAGTATGGGTTCATGTACATGTTCCGGCACATCTCATCGCAGAGGTTGATCATCCTTTCGGGGATGTCGTTGACGGCCGCAAGCATGGGCATGGCCTTTTCGCATATCATTGTCAGGAACTTTTTCATCAGCCCGCATTGACCGTCGGGGACCGTCATCAAAGCGTCGAACTTCTTCAGCATCTCCCGTGCCGCCGCCTCGTAATCGGTCACCGTCTTCCCTTCCACGGATGCAGACCAAAGCGAGTCCATAAGGTATGCCTTCTCCTCGTCTGTCAATAGATCTGTGTCAAGTGACCTCCCTACGCTTTCGAAATCTATGGCGTCCGCGATCCTATTTTTCAGAACGTCCACGCCGAATGCGCTTTCAAAGTTGTTCGTAAGCTGGCCGCAGATCGCAGCATAGAACGGATCGTATATCGTCTGACTCCTTATCGAGCTGTTCACGACCCTTTCAACATCCGAGTCAAGTTTGGAAAGGGAGCCGTTGACGGCCCTCCTTATGCCCTCAGAGAACGGCTCCTGGTCCCCTCTGTCCACCGATACGGCGATCTGTCCCACGGAGCGGTCCGCACCGATGTTGATGGCGGCAGTGTTCAGGACGCCTCTTATCCACTCTCTGACCTCGTTGTTCTGGAGCCTGTATTCGCTCTTGAAATTGCTGAGTCCCCCCCACTTCAGGATGTCCACGTCCGGGTATTTCACAAGTGCATTGTAACCTCCGACGCTGAACGTCCTCTGTTCTCCGTCGATCTCCTTGGTAACCGTGAACTCGGGAATATAACAGTCTGCCGCCCTTCCGTTCCAGAGATATCTGTATTCGTTCTCGGTGTGTCCTTTGGACTCCATTATCTCCCGTATGTAAGGCGAAGCGGACATCGTGTCCTTGCCGGTGAAGAAATTAACTACGGAGTCCCAGGCGTTCCTGATACGGTCAGATGCCCCGTCCAAAAAATCCACCACCAGGTTTCCGCAGAAATAATCTGCCCACTGAAGAACTATATCGTCAAGCACCGAAATCAGCGCCTGGGCGTAGATGGCCCCCAGGTCGATCCTTATCATTCCGTCCTCCGCAGCCAGGCAATCGGCCAGGTCCAGATTCCCGGTCAGGCGGTTCTTTTCATCAAGTGGGGTCCTGAAGTTGATCGTTCCAATCGCGGAAACACAGCTTATGTACGATGCTTCCACATCTTCGGAGGTGATTATCCGGTCGGTCCCCATACTTCCAAAAGTCGCGGCCGAACCATATCCGGAGATCACCCTTTGCTGTGCCAGTGCCGTCAATTGATATGTCATCATCTGCGAAAGCACGGAACCCTCTCCTCCTAGGCAGATCTCGAAAAGGGAGCCCTGTTCGGCCACCAGAGGCAACGCGCAGCTCCCGTCAGAAGATATTGGGACGGTCCTTTCCGCGGACCCGGAATCGCTTTCGAACCTTGCGGTGAAATGGCCGGTCGCCTTCAGATAGGTGGGCTTATAGCCGTCGCCTTCCAAGTTCATGTTCTCGGAGGTCATCCTAACTGAGAAATCCAATACGGCGACACTGACGCATCCGTCTTTGGAAGGGAACTGCGAATTCATCCATTTTTCTGCTGAAACCACGAATTTATCGGCCCTTGAAGACAATGTGCCAGCACTTGCATCGTTCCCTATCGAGGCGATAATCTCGCCCATTCCTCTGTTGACGAATATTTCGGTATCGCGTACCGATATTCCTATCGAATTTATCTCCTCGTCGACGTCCTCTGCGTTATCTCCGGCCTTTTCGGCCTGTGCGGCCGCAACGGTATATGCCAGGCTTATCGCCAGGATGGTAACCGCGATGATTGCGAACGGCATGTTCCCCCGTCTGTCCCCCGCGTATGCGCCCCCTCTCATGACAGTGCGATCCGCCGCAGGCAGACTTAATGGCCACAACAGCAGTTAGCATACGCAGAGCATCCGAAACGGAATGAAACCGACACGGAGTATTATTAATAGAAAGAATATTACGTGTGCATTAATTCGAAGAGGATAACCATGTCTTCAACAACACAACCTAGCGCACTCAAGAAGGGACTTCCCAAGAAGACGGAATCGGTCTGTCCAGAATGTGGAAAGATTATTGAAGCGAACGTCTATGAGAAGGACGGCAAAGTGTTCATGGACAAAGATTGCCCCGAACACGGACAGTTCTCCGATATATATTGGTCCAATGCCCAGGCGTACCTCCGGGCCGAGCACTTTGCATACGACGGGGTCGGCCTCAGGAATCCACATGACAAATCGCTCGCGGCAGGGGAGAACGTAAACTTCCTTGTGGACGGAAAGAAATACAACCTTCTGTCCTGTACGGCCCTGGCCCTTATCGATCTGACGAACAGATGTAACATGAACTGCCCGATATGCTTCGCCAACGCTAACCAGGCCGGATATGTTTACGAACCCTCTTACGATGAGGTGGTGGCGATGATGGAGGCACTCCGCGCGGAGGAGCCCATCAAGTGTACCGCTGTCCAGTTCTCCGGAGGAGAGCCCACCGTCCACCCGAGGCTGGCGGACATAATCAGAAAGTCCAAGGAGCTGAAATTCGCACAGGTCCAGGTGGCCACCAACGGCATCGTATTCGCAAAGGACTATGAGAAACTGAAGGCATGCAAAGAGGCGGGCCTGAACACGATATATCTCTCCTTCGACGGTGTAAGCGACGACGTCTACCTTCAGGCCAGGGACAGGAAGATGTTCGACATAAAGCTGAAGGTGATCGAGAACTGCAGAAGGCTCAAGGCGGAAATCGGCCACTCGCCGTCCATCGTCCTCGTGCCCACGCTGGTCAGAGGGGTCAACGACCACCAGGTAGGAGCCATAACCAAATTCGCCTTCGATCACGCCGATGTGATCCGCGGAATCAACTTCCAGCCTGTGGCCTTCACGGGCAGGATAACCAGGGAAGAGGTTTCCAAGGGCAGGATAACCCTCACGGACCTGGTAGACAGGTTCGGCGAGCAGACCGGATACACGGTGCCGGAGGACTGGTACCCTGTCCCTGTCGTGGCTCCGATATCCAACTTCGCCTCGGAGTTCCTGTCTCAGAACAAGGTAACGTTCACCGCCCACCCCCACTGCGGCCTGGCGACATACCTGTTCCAGTCCGAGGACGGAAAGGTAACGCCGCTCCCCAGGTTCGTCGACATAAAGATGTTCTCCGACGGCCTGAGCAGCATAGCCATGAAGATGGAGGATTCCAAATTCAGGAAGATCAGGGCGATCGGCGTGCTGAGGCTTCTGAACAAATGCGTAGACAGCAGCAAGATGCCTCCCGGCATGACCAAGAAGAAGTTCATCGATGCCATAACGAGCATAATGGGTAGCAAATCCAAGAAGACCCTCGCCAATTTCTCGTGGAAGATGATGTACGTCGGAGCCATGCATTTCCAGGATTCGTTCAACTACGACGTCTCGAGGGTCGAGCGCTGCGCAATTCACTACATAACACCGGACCTGAAGGTAATACCCTTCTGCGCATACAACGGCGGGCCGGAATATCGTGCAGAGGTCGAAGCCCGCTTCTCGATCCCGCTCGCGGAGTGGAAACAGCGGAACAAGGAAGAGGCGAAGGCGCTGGAAGAAGCATTGGTGGTCCCCGAGGACCAGAGAGCTTGAGGTAAGATAACATGACGATATTGGTTGATTTTTACAAATGCCTCCACTGCGGTGGATGCGTCGGGTCCTGCCCGAAGAACGCGATATACCTGAATGACTTCGTTCTCGAATTCAACGACAAATGCAACTCCTGCGGAAGGTGCGTCAAGATATGTCCGGTCGCGGCGCTCAGGATGGAATGATACTATGAAGACCTATAACTGCGACATAGTGATTGTCGGCGCGGGACCCGGAGGCAGCATGGCCGCCAAATTCTGCGCCCAGGCGGGATTGGACACCATCATCATCGAAAAGAAGGCCGAGATAGGCGCGCCCCTCAGATGCGCCGAAGGCGTATCTAAGAAATGGCTAGAGGAGGTCGGCATCGCCCCCGACCCCGCATGGATATGCGCCGACATGGCTGGAGCCGTAATAAGATCGCCCAGCGGATACACCTTCCAGCTTGACGAGAGCAAGGCCGGGTCCGAGGTCGGATACGTACTGGAGAGGCACCTGTTCGACAAGGCCCTGGCGAGGGACGCCGCGGACGCGGGCGCCAAAATAATGATGCGCACCTCTTGCACAGACGTCATAAGGAAGGACGGCAAGCTCGTCGGAATCAAGGCCAAGAGCATGGGGGAACCCATCGAGATATACGCCGACTGCGTGGTCGCCGCCGACGGATACGAGTCACAGGTGGCCAGGTGGGCAGGCATCGAGACGGTGCCCAAGATGAACGACATCGACACGTGCATCCAGTACAGGATGTCCAACATCGATATCGACCAGCAGTACTGCGAGTTCGTCATCGGGAACGACATAGCGCCCGGAGGATACCTCTGGCTGTTCCCCAAGGGGAACCGCTCCGCCAACGTAGGGATCGGCGTGATGGCCAAACGCTGCAAGAACCCCGGCGACCCCAAATATTACCTGGACAAATTCATTGCAGGCGATGAGCGCCTCAAGAACGGGCAGATCCTCGAAGTGGTCGGAGGCATGGTCTCCACCTGCCCCGGACTCGACTCGGCAACGGACGACAACCTAATAATAGTCGGAGATGCGGCGAGGATAATCGACCCGATCACCGGCGGAGGCATATGCCACGCATGCAGGACGGGGATGTACGCAGGCAAGGTGCTCGCCGACTGCGCCAATAAGAAAGACTTCTCCAAAGCGGCCCTCAAGCCATATGAGAAGATGTGGCGCGACAGGATGGAGGATAAGATCTACAGGAACTGGATAGCCAAGGAGAGGCTCAACGAGCTTGACGACGATACCATAGACGATCTCATCAAGATCATAAGCACCTCCGATATCGGAGAGGTCAATGTGTACAACCTCCTGAAGGTCATCAAGGAGAAGTATCCCAAGGTCGTCGAAGGTTTCGAAGATCTGATCTGAAAACAACTTACCGGCCTCACGGCCGGAAAGATTATTTTTATATTTTGTCTCCCGCCGTCACCCCGGGCACGCCGGTCTTCACGATCATGGGGTTTCCTCCGTGGAGGCGGATCGTCTCGCATACCTTTTCGGGCCTGTCGGTAAGGGCGATCATGCTCCCTCCCCCTCCTGCGCCCGTCAGCTTGGAGCCGTAGGAGTATTCGGCCGCCGCATCGACCAGACGGTTGAGCTCTGGGCTCGACACCCCAAGGATGGACAGCAGTTTGTGGTCTGCCGTCATTAGCCTCCCCAGTTTCACACGGTCGTTCCTCCGGAGCGCATCGGCACCCTCCAGGGTCACCGAGCCTATCTCTTCTACGATATCTTTGGCGAAACTGTTGCGGTCCTTGTATCTGCGGACCTTTTCCACCAGGGGGCCCGTAAGGGCCTTGATCCCCGTATATCCGACAACGAACGTCATCTCGGGAGCATGGACGTCGCAGACGTTCCACCTGTTCCCGTTGCGTTCTATCGTCCACAGGGGTTCGCCTTCGCATGGTATGTTCACTCCGATGCCCCCTCCGTGGACGGAGGCGGAAGTGTCCATAGGGCTTCCGATGCCCTGGGCTCCGAACTCGGCCTCGTAGGCTTCGTTGATTATATCCTTTTCATCGGCGGGCCTTCCCAGCATTGTGCGCACCGCGCACGACAGGGCGGCCGAAAGGGCGGCGGAGGAACCTAGACCTGACCCGGAAGGCAGGTCGCTCTCGGTCACGATGCTGATACTGTCTACGCCGTTCGCTTTCAGTACGTGGCGCATGTGGGGATGGAGCGAAAGGTCCTCCGGCATCCCGTTGAGAAGAAGCCTGTCGCTGTCGCTCACGGTGCAACGGAAGCGTCTGTCGATCGCCAGTGCGACCGCGGGTTTGCCGTAGACCACGGCGTGCTCTCCCAGGACCACGAATTTCCCAGGTGCCGATGCGGACGCCGATCTCATTCCAGCAGCCCGTATTTCTTCATGCTTTCGGTGATCGCATCGTTGGGGTTCCTCTGTCCCAGCAAAGGCTGGGGGATCGACCACCACTGCTCCTCGAACTCCCTAAGTGCGCTCTCGTACCGCTCGTCGTCTTCGAATTGCTTCGAATCGATGCTCAGGAGAGCTTTGCTCTGTTCTTTGAAGAGGTCGACGCCGTACTTCTTGTTCGTAATGGCCACGCCGATGTAGCTGTCGAATGCGTAGGTCATCTCTTCGGACAGCTCGTCCGGAGTGCACTCCATGACCATGTCCAGAACCGAGTTTATGGCCATTTTGAATATCAGCTCGCGCTTCGCCTCTTCGGGCATCTTCTCGGTATCGACGGATTCCATCATGTCATCGAATATCAGGTCGCGAAGCGCCGAAACTCTGTTGGGGTTTTTGCCGAAGAGCTGTTTTGCCAGAATTTCTTCTTCGGATTCTTGCTCATCGTTGCCGAACAGTCCCGCATTCGGGTCGTAATTGTCGTTGTTCATCTTCTAAGCTCCTTGACGGTTTTCTCCAGTATGTCCATTCCTGCTGATAGTTTCTTCTCGTCCGCGGCATAAGAGAATCTGAGATGTCCCTCGCCGTATCTTCCGAACGCCGATCCCGGGGTGCATATGAGCCCTTTGGCGGCCAGTGTGTTGGCGAGCTCCTGGGAGCTTATCTTCATGTCGAAAGACGGAAAGGCATAGAACGCCCCCCTGGGCGGGACCATGCTCATGCCGTCTATATCATTGATCCTTTCGGTTACGAGGTCGCGCCTGGACCTGAAGGTCTTTCTTGCTCCTTCCAGGTAAGCGTCGATCCCCGGAAGCGCGGCAAGCACGCCGTACTGAGAAGGCATCGCGGGGCTTGCACATACATGGTACTGCATCTTGACAAGGTCTGCGATATGCTCTTTTTCGGCGCAGATGAACCCGAGTCTCCAGCCGGTCACGGCCATCATCTTCGAGAATCCGTTGACGACCATGGCTCGGTCCAGCCTGTTCATGAACGAGAGGTGCTTCCCCTCGTAGACGAAGGAATCGTAGACCTCGTCCGCCAGGATGAATATGCCGCTGTCGTCGGCGACGTCAAGCAGCGCATTGTAAGATTCCTGCGATAGCACTCCACCCGTCGGGTTCGAGGGATTGTTGACCACGATCATCTTTGTGCGGTCGGTGATCCTGCTCTGGATATCATCGATGTCGGGCTGGAATTCTCCCTCGGTGAGCTTGTATTCCGAATACGTCCCTCCGGCGAGAACGGAATGCGGCCCGTATATAACGAATCCGGGGCTGGGCACAAGCACCTCGTCTCCGGGATCTATGAAAGACTGCGATATCTCCAGCAGTGCAGTGGACCCGCTGGGAGTTATCATGATGTTCTCCTCGTCCATCTCTCCGTACATCCGGTATCTTTCTGCGACCGCCCTCCTGAGGTCCGGGATGCCGGCGGTCGGACCGTATTTGTTCTTTCCCTCCGATGCCGCCCTGTTCATGCCCTCGACCGCCTCCCCGGGGGGCTGAATGTCCGGCTCTCCGAGTCCGAGGTTGATCGAGTCCGGCCCTGCCAGATCGAACATCTTTCTGATCCCTGACATGGGGATCGAAGACAGTCTTTTCGATGGATCCATACGCCGTAATCGTGTGCGCTTCCTATATTATTTTAGCCACTAGCACCAGTTTTATATTGTCATGCCGTTGGGGAACCGATGGATAAGCGTTTAAGGTTTTTATGGCCCATATTCAACACCGTAGGGATCTTCGCAACGGTCCTGGGAATGTTCGGGATCATCGGTATGATCGAGCTTGCAGGTTCGATGTTCCTTTTCTTATCGGGCATGCTGCTCATCGCGATATCCGCGGCGATCGTTCTCTACGACGCCCATAAGATGGGCATTTTGAAAGAGCAAGTATGCTGCAACACCGAAAAATGCGATCCCGAGGATAAAAGGAATGACGGGGACGGAAAGGATGAGTAAGGCCCTGAACGCGGAAATGCTCTACTTCATGTTCGAGTCCGCGAACATGCACAGGTGGAACGACCACCTGAGGCCGCTGGACCTCACAGAACAGGACAAGCAGTCGCACAAGGCTGCCATTGCATGGGTGATAGCCAAATTCGAGGAGGATGAAGGCAGGGATATAGATTGGCGCGCGCTCATCGAGCACAACCTATTCGAGCTTATAAGCCGCCTGGTCCTTACGGACCTGAAGCCACAGTTTTACCACCGCATAGTCGACGAGAAGTTCGACCAGGTCAACGAGTACGTGATCAAGGAATTCGACAGGAACGTACCCGATACCGATCCGGAGTTCCGGAAACGCCTTTCCTATTACCTGAAATCGAAAAGGGACTCCCCGGAGGACCGGATAATAGATGCGGCCCATTATCTTGCAACCAAATGGGAGTTCGACCTCATATATGAAATGAACAAAGGGATGTTCGATGCGGATAACACGAAAAAAGCCATCGACGGACAGATAGCCAGACATGAAAACCTTGCCGGTGTGAGAATGATAATGGCCGGCGGAGGGATAAAGGGCTTCGTGGACCTCATAGGACAGCTTAGGTTCCAACAGAGATGGGCAAGGACCCCGAGGATACCTAAAACCACTGTGCTGGGTCATTCTCTCATGGTGGCAAACTCTATCTTCCTGCACGACCTGGATGCCGGGGCCGCCGATAAGCAGATCTACAACGATTATTACGCCGGCCTGTTCCACGACCTACCGGAAGTGCTGACCAAAGACGTGATATCGCCCGTGAAAAACAATGTGAGCGGTCTCGCCCAGATGCTGGAGGGATACGAGAGGGAGCAGATCGAGTCAAAACTGATGCCCCTCATCCCCGAGTCCTGGCGCGGGGAGATGGAATTCCTTACTTACGAACCCTTCTCCGATTCGGACGATACTGGTTACGGTATGCGCGCAGGGCGCGACATCAAATCCTGCGACCTTCTGGCAGCGTACATCGAAGCTCACGTGTCCGCAAGCTACGGGATCAGCTCCCAGTCCCTCACCGAAGGCAAGGAGGAGCTGCTGACCCGCCTGGTGAACACGGGCGACGGGATAGGGGCCAGAGAACTGGTGGTCAGGCTAGGACGCATCAAAATTTAATTCCCGATGGTCTCCCTGCCGCCCATATAGGGCCTCAGGACTTCCGGTATCGTGACGGTGCCGTCCCCGTTCTGGTAGTTCTCCAATATGGCCACCATGGTCCTGGGCAGAGCCAGGCCGGAGCCGTTCAGCGTGTGTACGAACTCGCTCTTCAGGTGAGGTTCGGGGCGGTACTTGATCCTGGTCCTGCGGGCCTGGAAGTCGGTGAAGTTGGAACAGGAGGACGCCTCGAGCCAGGCTTCCTTGGCAGGTGCGAATATCTCCAGGTCGTAGCACTTGCTGCACGAGAAGCTCATGTCCCCCGTGCATAGCAGCAGGACCCGGTACGGCAGCCCAAGGCCCCTGATGAGCTCCTCTGCGTTCCCTCTCAGCTCCTCGAGCACGTCGTATGAGGTCTCCGGCAGGACGAACCTCACCATCTCCACCTTATTGAACTCGTGGACCCTGATTATCCCTCTTGTGTCAGCATGCTTTCCGACCTCTCTGCGGAAAGACGGCAGATATGCAGTGAACAATATCGGCAGTTCATCTTTTGCCAGTATCTCGTCCTGGAGCATGTTGGTGAGAGGCACTTCCGCGGTCGGGTTCAGGTAGAGGTCGTCCTTCTCCATATAATACATGTCGTCTTTCAGGTTGGGGTACTGGCCTGTGCCGGTGACGGCCGCCCTGTTGACGACGACAGGAGGGAAAACCTCCTTGTACCCCTGTTTCCCGTGCACGTCCAGGAAGTAGTTGATCAGTGCCCTCTCGAGCCTTGCGCCGTCGCCCTTGAGGCAGTAGAATCCGCTTCCGGCTACCTTCGTCCCCCTCTCGAAATCGATGATGTCCAGGTCCTCTCCGATCTCCCAGTGCTCTTTCGGCTTGAAATCGAATTTCCTCTTCTCCCCCCACTCGTAGACGACCACGTTTTCCGAGCTGTCCTTTCCGAGCGGGACGCTGCTGTGAGGTATGTTGGGGATGTTCAGCACGCACTCGTTCCTGACCTCTTCGAGTTCGGACATCCTTGCATCGTTGGACTTGATCCTGTCGCCGATCCCCCTCATCTCGGAGATCTTGGCATCTTTGTCCGCGCCCTTCTGCATTTTTGCAATCTCCGCGGAAACTTCGTTGCGGACCTTCCTGAGCTCGTTGTTCTCATTTGTGAGGGCCCTCCATTCGGAATCGGCCTCCAGGAACCTGTCCAGGACCACGACGTCCTTGTTCCTGCTCAAGAGCATGGCCCTTATCATATCGGGTTCAGACCTAATGATGTTGACATCAAGCATCCTATCATCTCAGAATTTTTTCTGGCACAACGAATTCCATGTACGCTTGTCTGTGAGAACTATAACTCCTCCGCGGACATCTATGGCTACGGATTCCGTCGCCTCGGCTATCTCTGCCGCTATGTCGGAGGTATCGCTCTCGGAGTTGGGGAGCACCTTTACCTTGATCAGCCTGTTCTTCTTCAGCTGTTTCACGATCTCTTCCATGAGACCTTCGTCCGTACCTTCCTTTCCGACGTGAACTGTCGGATCAAGCTCGTTGGCGCGTCTCATCAGCTCTTTTCTGGCTTCTTTCTCGGTCATCTCTCTGTTCCCTCGTATACGGAAGACGTTTGACGGCGCCGCATTCGGCGCACGTGATGCTGACCCGGCCGCAGTTCAGCCTTACGGTGCAGTTGACTCCCGGCAGCAGAGGTATGAGGCAGTCCTCGCAGTACCTGAAATCCTTGGGGATCCCGGTCCGGGTCTTCATGCCTATGCGCCTCGAGAGTTCGACATAACGCCTCGCCCTGTCCGCCCTCCCCTCCTTCACGGCCTCAGCGGCCATGGACGTCAGCACTTTTATTCGGTGCGAGCCCAGGTCCGATGCCTGCCTGGAGGAGACGCGTCTCTTTGACATCGTTTGGTCACAATGCGCGGGTAATATAAATATTAGGGAGAAAAATTTAGAAAGGCACGAGCGACAGAAGATAGTCGCGTATTTCTTTCTCTTCTTCGCTCAGACCACCCTTTGATTGTTCCACGTAGGTTTCCCAGAGGAACATGAAATAGTCATGGAACGCCGCAACGGCCTCGTTCCAGTTGGGCTTCGAAGCGGAAATTCCCACCAGGTCGTTGGTCAGGGTCCATTTGCGGGTATTTCTGTCGAAAGAAACGTCAGCGGCCATCGGATTTAGAAGTGCCAGGTCTGAATCGGGAGTTATGATGCGTTTGAAGACTATTCCCGGGAAATCGCCCACTCCGCAAACGTCCCTGACCTCTACGATGTTCTCTTCATCGTCAAGAACCGCCATTCCGGACACCAGACACGGTCCCGCACGGGAATACGAGTCTGCGGTCCTTTCGGGAAAATCCTTTCCGGTGGTTATCTTCGACGTACGGTCTCCGGAATCGAGATAGTATGCGTTGCGGCCCTTCATGTCGCTCTTCCTGCAGACGGCCCCGGCAAGAGCACAGGTGAAAGTCCTCGTTTCGGCGCCGGCGCTTTCGCCGAAGCGTTCCGGACGGGCGTTGAAGAGCTCCCTCATCCTTCTTCCGCGCCCATAGCTGAGCCTGCAGCCCTCCAGGTCGACGCAGAGCTTCATAAGGTCTTTGGCGACGGCCGCCCTGTATCGGGGGTCGGTGTAATTCTCCGAAAGCCAGCGGTTGATTATGTCGCTTCCCGCCACGTCGAGGGTCTCTTCGAGCTTCACCAGGGCGACGTTGAGCAGGGAGTTCTCGTCGGGCCTGCGCTCCCTGGGTTCGATGCCCAGATCGAACTTGGACCCGAATCCCTCGGGAGCCTTGCCCTGCAATCCCATCTCTGCGGTCACGATGAACATCCCAATGTGAGAAAGCATGCTCTGGATATCCTTTATGACGAGGTCCGCCTGTTCTGCGGTAACTTCGTTCCCTACATCGGGGACCACTTTGAAAGTCAGAGTATCCATACCGGCGAAAGCGCAATGCATTCCTTGTTTTTAACATATTCCCGAATGTATCGGGGACATCGTCCGGAGGCAAATTATTTAGCATACCTGTCCATGGAGTCGTACCGGGAGTCACATTACCAGGTCTGCCTTTTTATTATAGAAAAAGACAGTAGCCCTTAAATACAAAATCAGGAATGTGTGCCCGTCGCAATCACTAGGTGGTGCAAATGGTAAGAAAGCCCGCATCGATGTACAGAGAAATTAAAGGACAGGCGTATACTCGCCGCGAATACATGGGAGGAGTGCCCGCAAGCAGGCTCAGCCAGTTTGAGATGGGAGACCTCAAGGCAGACTTCCCGATCAAGATCACGCTCAGAGTGGAGAACAGGGTCCAGATAAGGCACACCGCGCTGGAGTCCGGACGTATAGCCGCCAACAGAGTGCTGGGCAAGCTCGGAGTCAGCAACTACCACTTCACGGTCAGGACGTACCCTCACATGGTACTCAGAGAGAACAAGATGGCTACGGGAGCAGGTGCAGACCGTGTTTCCAGCGGAATGCGCAACGGTTTCGGAAAGAACGTCGGAACGGCCGCCAGGCTCGAGCGCGGACAGGCCGTGTACACGATCCGTTGCACCCCTGCCGTATTCAACTCCGCCAAAGACGCTCTTTGGAGAGCATCCATGAAAATGCCCTCTCCCTGCTACATTGATGTGGAAGAGGGTAAGGAATACGCCAAGTGATGTTCGACCTGGAGCTCGAACGGACCGCTCGGTGGATAAGGTCTAACGGCTATTCCAGAGTGGCTGTTCAGCTCCCGGAGGGACTCAAGCTCAGAGCATCGGAGATCTCCGACGCCCTGGGCTCTGCAGGCGCCGAGGTGATAATCGTCGGGCGCCCTTGCTATGGCGCCTGCGACTATTATTCAGATTTCAGGAGGGTCGCGGATGCGCTGGTCCATTACGGCCATTCCGCCATGCCGTCGCTGGGCAGCGACCCCGACGTCCTTTTCATCGAGGCCCGCGCCGATTGTTCCATCGCCGGGCCACTCGGGGAATGTGTAGGAATGCTTCCCCGGAACGTAGGAGTGCTTGCGTCCGTCCAGTACATCGACCTGATCCCCGAGGCCGTGGGGATCATAGAATCGTCGGGAAGGAAAGCCTTCGTCTCCGCCGGGGATAAGCGCATAATGTATCCGGGCCAGGTCCTCGGCTGCGACTGCAGCGCCGCGGAAGCGGTCTCGGATTCCGTGGACGCATTCCTTTTTCTGGGAGAGGGTGATTTCCACCCGCTGGCGGCCGCTTTCGGCACGGAAAAGGAGCTTTTCGTTCTCAATCCCGTAACCGGCGATATGAGGAGCGTCGAGAGCATCAAGGACCGCATTCTAAGGAGGCGTTTCGGATCGATAGCCATCGCCTCCGAGGCAGAAAGATTCATGATAATCATATGCAGCAAGGCGGGGCAGAATCGTTCTTAGGAAGCGGAGATGATCGCGGAGAAGATCAGAGGCGCGGGAAAAAAGGCGTACACAATACTTCTGGACGAGATAAACCCCGATACACTGGCACATTACCGTGTCGATGCCTTTGTGAACACGGCATGCCCCCGTATCGCCATGGACGAGTCAGCGAGATTCAGCAAGCCGGTCCTGACGATCCCTGAGGCCGAGATAGCCCTGGGACTTCGCGACTGGGAAGATTATGAGTTCGATGCCATACGCCGCTGAACTTTTCGGCTCCGGTGGCTGACTCACCTTAAAATAATCCCGAAGTAATGGTCACCCATGGTAACGTCGGAAGAGTTCCTTTCCGGACCGTTGCCCGATGCCCGGGTCGGCATCGGCCGTGGGTCGGACATGGGGAATGTGGAGAGGAGCGCCGAAGCCTTCGAACGCGGATGCGTAACTATATACGGAAACCCCGCCGAACTCGTCGAAGACCTGATGTCCGGGAAGATAGATGCCGCCGTGCGCGGCGACATGTCGTCCTCCGTCCTGTTGCCGATGCTCAAGCAGGTGCTGGGCATAAAAGCGCTCGAAAGGGTGGTCCTAATGGGGCCTCCCGGCGGGAAGCTATTCCTGCTTTCCCCCGTGGGGATCGACGAGGGGTGGACCGTCCAGCAGAGGTTCGGACTGGCCGTGAGCTCCGTGGGGCTTGCGCGCAAGATAGGCCTCGGGACCAGGATCGCCGTCATGTCGGGAGGAAGGTGCGAGGACTACGGAAGATGCAGGGCTGTGAACAGCAGCATCGACGATGCCCGTTCGCTTGTGAAGATGCTTACCGAAAAGGGTTACGACGCATATCATTCCCAGATACTGATAGAGAATGCGGTGAGGGACGCCGATATAGTTATCGCGCCCGAGGGCATATCCGGCAATCTGCTGTTCAGGGCGATGCACCTGGTCGGCAACACCATGGCGCTCGGGGCGCCGATAGTCAACATCGAAAAAGTGTTCGTGGACACGTCCAGGGCGAAAACGGACTATCGCGACTCGATAGCTCTGGCCCTTAGGCTTACGGAGAGATGAAAATGCAATTGGAGATCGACGGAGAGTATTTGGGCTTAAGGTTCTCGGCCTGCCATTTTATTCCGAGGCATGACAAGTGCTCCAGGCTTCATGGCCACTCATATGTGGTCCGTCTGAAGCTGGAAGGGGAGATCGGAGAGAACGGGATGCTAATGGACTTCGTGGTCCTGAAGAAGGAGCTCCGCCAGATGATAGCGCTCTTGGACCACACGACGTTGCTTCCTTCGGATTCAGAGGACGTGCTTATCGAGCTGACCGATACCTCGGTAGAGGCCGTCGCATGCGGTAAGAGGTACGTGTTCCCCGCGGAGGACGTGGTGATATTGGACATTCCCAATACCACGGGGGAGGAGATGTCCAAGCTTATGGTCCATAAGATGATCAACGATGTGGCCTTCCCGGAGAACGTGAGGTCCGTCTCAATAGGCCTGGACGAGGAGCGCGGACAGACTGCATGGTACACGGTGGAGCTCAGATGACGAGGGCCGTCGTCCTTCTCTCCGGAGGACTAGATTCTACAACGACGCTGGCACAGGCAATAAGCGACGGATGCGAGGTGTTCGCGGTCAGCTTCCGCTACGGTCAGAGGCACAGCAGGGAGCTGGTCTCTGCCACGGAGGTCTGCAGGCAATACGGCGTGATGCACACGATAATCGACATAAACCTCTCGTCTTTCAGATCTGCTCTTACAAAGGAGGACATCGATGTCCCCATGGACCGCGAAGGGAGCCTGGACAAGGAGATCCCCATAACTTACGTCCCTGCAAGGAACATAATTTTCCTCAGCATTGCCGCCGGACTCTGCGAGTCGGTGGATGCGGACAGGATCTACATCGGCGCTAACGTCGTCGATTATTCAGGTTACCCCGACTGCCGCCCGGAGTTCTTCAGATCCTTCGAGGGCATGTTGGAAAAGGGGACGAAAGCAGGTGTCGAGGGAAGTCCTATCAAGATCATGGCGCCGATACTGCACATGTCGAAGGCGGACATCGTCCGTCTGGGCAAGGAGCTCGGCGCTCCTCTTCACCTCACATGGTCATGCTACGGGGGAGGAGAGAAGGCCTGCGGCCACTGCGATTCCTGCAGGCTGAGGCTCAAAGGCTTCGAAGAGGCCGGATTCAAGGACGAGATCGATTACGAGTGATACAATGAAGATATGCGAAACATTTGTATCGATCCAGGGCGAGGGCCTGATGATGGGTGCCCCCACGCTATTCATCCGCACCTCGGGATGCAACCTGGATTGCTCTTGGTGCGACACCAAATACGCCTTCGGCGACGGCAGAGAAACGGACGTCGCCCAGCTGGTGGAGATGGCCGCCGGGATATCGCATGTGTGCGTAACGGGAGGGGAGCCCATGTTGCAGGAAGAGCTGCCCGAGCTGCTGGAAGCCCTCATATCCGAAGGCAAGCACGTTGTACTGGAGACCAACGGGTCGATGGACGTGAGCAGACTGCCGAAGGATAGGAATCTGATGATAAGCATGGACATCAAATGCCCCTCGTCCGGGATGTCGGAAAGAATGCTCGCCTCCAATATCGCCGTCCTCGGAGAAAAGGACCAGCTCAAATTTATCATCGGCGACGATTCCGACTTCGAATTCGCAACCGACGTCCTGAGGACGTACATGCCCGGGACCAACGTGATCTTCTCGCCGGTGGGCGGGATGGACCTAAGGCCTCTCGCCGAGGAAGTCCTCAGGAGAAAGCTCGAGGTCCGGGTCCTGCCGCAGCTTCACAAGATCATATGGGGGGACAGACGCTCAGTCTGATCCCTTCAGGGATTCGAACTTCTTCCTGCGCTCGTAACGTCTCCTGAAGTCGGTTACGCTCTCCTCCACCGTTCCTTCCTCGTCGGTGGACACGGTTATGCCGGCGGCAGTGAGCTTGTCGTAGCCGTGGTGGCCTATGCCGCCCACGATCACGGCGTCCACCCCGATGCCGACTATGGCATCGGCCACAAGCATCCCGGCCCCTGAGGCCGCATCCTTGTGCTCGTTCTCAACTACGGTGAAGTCCATCGTCTCCATGTCCACGATGAGGAAGAAGGGCGCACGGCCGAAGTCATCGGCCACATACGAATCCAGCGTATCTCCCTCTGCAAGCACTCCTATCTTCATTTCGCCTCGACCGTCGCTATTATTTTTTTGATGATCGATCCGAAAGCCTGGGCGGACGCGGAATCGGGCTCGCTCAGGACAGCGGGCATGCCATCGTCCCCTGACAAGACCACGGAAGGCTCGATCGGGACCTTTCCCAGAAACTGGACGCCGAACTCTTTTGCGACGGTCTCTCCTCCGCCGCTCTTGAAGATGTCCGTCTCCTCGCCGCAGTGGGGGCAGATGAAACCGCTCATGTTCTCCACAAGCCCGATCACAGGTATCTTAGCTTCGGCAGAGAATGTTATCGTCTTGCGGCTGTCCATCAGAGAAACGTCCTGAGGCGTGGTGACGATCACGGCGCCGTCCGGCTTGGGGATGAGCTGCATTATGGAAAGCGCCTCGTCGCCGGTACCCGGAGGCATATCGATGACCAGGTAGTCCAGGTCCCCCCATTCGACGTCTTCGATGAACTGCCTTATGGCCGTCATCTTCACGGGCCCCCTCCACAGTACCGGCGTGTCCTTGGTCGGAAGCAGGAACGCCATCGACATCACTTTGAGGGAGGGGGGGACGATGACCGGTACAAGCTTGTTGTTCTGAACATCCAGCTTCTCGTCCTCTATGCCGAACATCTTAGGTATATTGGGGCCGGTGATGTCCACATCCATGATCCCAGTCTCGTATCCCATGTTGGACAGGGCGCAGGCGAGGTTTGAGGAAACGGTGCTCTTTCCGACGCCTCCCTTTCCGCTAAGGACTATTATGACATGTTTGATCTTTCCGAGGCTCTCTTTGAGTCTGGTATCTTCTTCTATTTTATCAGCGCTGATTACTCCTGCCATTTCTATCGCCCCGTCAGTGTCTCAGTGTTTTAAGAACTATTGCCAAGCTCGAAGCCGGCGCAACGGATTTATCCATATGAGGGCATGGAGGGCTATGCCTTTAGGTGATCCGCACGGAGGAGACTTCGAATATACAGATGAGGGGCTTCCCAAGAACATAACGGCCGTCAGGATCCCGACCCGCGACCTCGACGACAGCATCGGCTTCTACTCCGACCTGCTGGGCATGGAGGTCTTGACCAGGAAGGACACCCATGCCGTTCTCAGGCGCGAGGATGCGGTGATACTTCTGATCGTATCGTCCTCCACCGGGATCGACACGGGCTTCTATATCGGGGTGGACGACCCATATGCCCTCCACAGACGCCTGATCGACGAGGGCGTGGTGTTCATGATGGACCCGGAGATGGGCCCTATCGGAGTGTACACCTCGTTCCGCGACACGGACGGAAACGTGATCAGAGCCGTCGACAAGCACGCCGTGGGCTCGTTCTTCTGATCAGTTCCCGAGGTCGGCCATGCTCGTGGCCTCTTTGATCTTGGCTTCAAGCTGAGGCGGGAGCCCGGATATCCCTCCGGAGAGGAAACCTCTGACGATCATGCTCACCGCTTCGTCCTCGGAAAGGCCTCTGGACATCAGATACTCTATTTGGTCTCTGGCGATCTTTCCCACGGCGGCCTCGTGCGTCATCTCCAGGTCTGAGATGTTAGCTTCCAGTTCGGGTATCGCGAGGGTCGTGCCGCCGTCCTTGAGGATGATGCTCTTGCATTCCAGGTGGGCTTTTACTCCGGGCGCGTTACCAACGAGCCTTCCGCGGGCGACCATCCTGCCGCCGACGGTGATGCTCCTGCTGATTATCTCGGCCGATGTATCCTTGCTGTTAAGAGATACGATGGAGCCGCTGTCGATGTCGGACCCCTCGTGCGCGATACACATGGAGTTGAACTTGGCGGTGGCGCCGGGCCCGTTGAGGTTCGCCACGGGGTTGCTCTGTAGCGTACCCACTTTGTCGAGTATCACGTAATTGTTGGTGAAATGTGAATTCTTGCCGACGGTGATGCCGGTCCTGGGCCTAACCGACGTCTTGTCTCCCCAGTTATGGATCATCGAATACGAAAGAGCGGCGTTCTCTCCGATGAACATCTCTGAAACGCCTACATGAACGGACTCGTTGGCGTGGGGGCTGGTCGCGCACCCGGTTATCACGTCCGCCGACGCATCGTCTTCGACGATGATCATGTTGTGTACGTTCTGGATCACCTTGTCGGCGTTCAGGAGCATGCAGGACTGTATCGGCGTCTTGATGTGGTATCCGGACTTGACCCTTATGAAGTACCCGTCCGACTGCTCAAGATATGTGTGGGCCGTGAACTTGTCCTTGTCGGGCGCCACCGCGGTCCAAATGCGCTCTCTGACCCAGTCGTATTTCTTCAGGGCCTGCTGCGTGGTGATTATCTCCACTCCCTCCGGATTGCAGGAGGAGCAGTGGCTCAGGGAATTGTCGATGAACATTATGGTCCCGGAACGGGCGTCCTCGTCAGTGGTAACGCCGACGCTCTGCATAGTGCCTTTAAACTCGTTCCCGGAACTTTCGAGGTCCTCGATCACGGGGCCGTCGCGGGCGCCTACCGCATATTTCGTGAGGTCCACATCTTCGCCGTAGGCGGCCTTCTTTCCGAGGGCCTTCTTTACTCTATCGTCACTATCTGCTGACATGAATCGCATTCTCCGTATCCGTTCTTCCTGATGGTGTTGAGCAGGTCGGTGGGCCTCCCAGTGCATTTGATCTTCCCCTCGCCCATGACATAGGCCTTGTCCGCACCGATGTAATCCAAGATCTGGCCGGTGTGCGTGATGACAAGCGCGGAGACGTGTTTGGGCCCCCCGCTGCGGCATTTGGTCTGGTCGTAAAGAAGGTCGTGGACTTTGTTGCCGATAAGGTCGATGCTCTGAAGGTCTACGCCCGACTCGGGTTCGTCAAGCATCAGGAAGTCGGGCCTCTGTGCGGTCAGCTGGAGAAGTTCGGACCTTTTGATCTCTCCTCCGGAAAAACCAACGTTTATGTCCCTGTCCAGGAAACCGCTCATTCTGAAATCGCTCGCCTCGGACAGAACTTCCTCGGCGCATTCCTCGTCGGCGGTCGTCCTAATAAGGTCACCGAGTTTCACGCCGGTGACGTTTGGCGGCCTCTGCATCATCATGCCTATGCCCATCTTTGCACGTTCATCGACGGGAAGATGCGTGATATCGACGCCTTTGAAGATTATCTGCCCCTCAGTGATGGTACTGGTGCTGTATCCCATGATGGCTGACAGCAGGGTCGATTTACCCGATCCGTTGGGTCCGAAAAGGATACAGGTCTCCCCCTCCTTTACGGAAAGGTCCACTCCTCTGAGTATCTCCCTCTCCCCGGCCACGGCGTGAAGGTTCTTTATTTCGAGCATATTCGCACCTTGAGCACGAAGGTCATCGATTGCTAAATACTTGTCTGTATTACGTTTTTGGACGCAGGGGTCAGGCAAAGAGATTATACTGGCGCGGGATACTTCCGATATTATGAAGCTCATTGCGATCAACGGCAGCCCTCGCCTTATAGGGAACACGTCCAACATCATCATGGACATGCTCGACATCTTCTCCAGGGAGGGCATCGAGACGGAGCACATCCAGCTGTACGCTTACAATTTCATCCCGTGCAATGACTGCAGGTCATGCGAGATGAGGGGCGATGGGAGATGCATCAACGAAGAAGACGGCTTCAACGAACTGCTGGACAAGCTGAGGGAGGCCGACGGGATCGTTTTCGCCAGCCCGTCGTACTATGGCGGCGTGACGGGACAGATGAAGATATTCATGGAAAGGGCGGGGCTTTCGCTCGAAACGGGCGACATGGGCCTGAGGCGCAAGGTCGGAGGCGCCATCGCGGTGGCCGCACACGACGGAGCGTCCGCCGCATATTCCCAGATGGTCAACTTCATGCTGCGTAACCAGATGGTGGTCTGCGGGTCCACCCCGCACACCACGTTCAGGGCCTTGAACCCGCCACAGTTCTCCGCGGACAAGGATGCAGTCAAAGCCGTCTCGATATTAGCGGGAGAAATGGTCTGGGCGATGGAGCGTCTCGGTCAGAAGAAGTAAAGTCCGCATCCTTCTTCGACGCAGATCTTGGCTACGGCCTCCATCCTGTCGACCGGGCCGGAGTACCTGCGGACCATCATCTTTCCCTCTTCGGGCAGCGCCTTCCTTAGGGTCTCGACCTCTTTCAGCAGCTCGGCGGCCTCTTCGGGGGCGTATATCCTGTGGGAGGCCGCACCCTCGGGCACCGAAGCCGTGATCGCGCATCCATGCTTGGCGGCAATGCCCGGCAGAAGGCTGTCGTCAGGTCCGAAAGAACCTATGCATCCTCTCCCCTTGTCCCATGAGACCGGACACCTGGCACATGTATCTCTCATCTCATCGAAAGAGATCAGCTCCCATTCCGTGGTCCGATTCTCGGGCAGGGAATTCTTCAAAGCTTCTTTCCGGGAATCCTCGCCGAGCCCCTCGAAGTCCACCCATCCGGAGAAGCGTCTCTCCGAGAGGGGTTCCAGGGCGGCCAGGTCTCCGCCGTCGGTAAGGAGGTCGATATGTACGATGTCCGTGTCCTTGCTGAGCTTGTTCCTCTTGAGGAACGCTGTCCAGTCGCCAACTGCATCTACGGCGCACTGCTTCGAGACTGTTCGATATATTTCCGCGGCCTCCCCGAACTCCTCGGGGTTCCCCACGAGCACCCTTACCGTCTTCAGCTTCATTTCCCTGCAGAGGGCGCTTTGGCACTCCGTCTCCCTGATCGCAATATTGATTCCCATCTCGGATCCACCTTATTCGCTGAGCTTTTCAAGATACTTTTCGCGGTTGCTCTTGTAGACCGCATAAGAAAGTACCATTCTCAGCAACATGATTATCACCAATATTAGCATTATCCCCAAAAAGTTTAGGGTGAGATCTATACTTTCAAGACCGAATTCGCTATCCGAGAACAACTCGGAAGTGTCGAGCGATACGGGAAAGGCGCCTCCCGGGAACACCAGGAAGAGCCAAACGATCGAGTATGACAAAGCTATGACCGTGAAAAGGACCTTCGCCTTGTTGCCCTTGACGTAGAAAGACGTCAGGAATGCCAGCACGATCACGGGAATGCCGTAGATCATGAACCTCCAGACCGTCTCCGTCACGGTGTTGAATATCCCCTCCATCTCGTCGCCCGCGCCCATCGATGCAACCAGGCCTTGCAGGAACCAGATTATCGCCAGCGGAACCACGACGATGGAAAGGAAGCTCAGCACGCCGGCCAGTATCCCCTTCCCCCAGGAGCCGTGCCTCATGTCCTGCTTGAGCGTCGTATCTTCGGTCATGGTCACACACCTCCCGCTTCCATCACCTGCTTGATAAGGTCGAGCATCTGCGCATACTCCTCCTGCGTAAGCTCGATCACCTCGGTGTCGGGCGATACGCCGATCTCGATGGTGTAATCTCCCTCGTCATATTGGTCCTGGAGCTCGTCTACGATGTTCACCGTTCCGTCGCCCATCTCTACGGAGAATCCGCCGGGCCCGTTCACTATGGTGACATTTATGGCGCCAATGGTCGCCGTGACGTTAAGGTCTGACGGGAGCTGCTCTATCGGCTCGGTCGAAGTGATTGATATCTGAGTGGCGGCGATGTCCACGTCGGGGGCATCGGTGGTGGACTCGAACACGGCGGTCGCATATACGCTGGCCCCCGCAAGCCCGTAAAGGTAATTTCCGGAAATGTCAAATCCCATGTAGATGCTCATGGTGTCGCCCGATCCGGTGAGCATTATGAGCGCGCTGTTAAGGCTGTTGATGCTTATGTCGACGGGCAGGGAACAGGTCTCTCCGGTCTTTATCGTGGTGGGTTCGCTCTCTGCCACCCTGTAGCTCACAGTACCGGTGTCGTTGAGCTGGTCTACTCCGATCGCTATGTCCATCAGGTCGTACCTGAGGCGGTTGGTTATCGAGATCTCGGTGTACATGTTAGTGGTGATCTCGTTGCTTTCCTTCATTATCATCATCTGGGTCAGAACCGTGCCGTCGTTGTCTTTGAGGGTCACAGTGGTAACGCCGGGATGCAAAACGGCGTAGGCCTTGACAGCTGTCACAGCCGCGGTCACGCTGGCATCGTCATCCGGATAGATCGTGGTACCTGGTATCTTCACGCCGGCTTCCGTGTACGCGTCGGCGGGACCCTCGTGATTATCCACGGCATCAGAGAAATTGTACTCCAATATCCCGTTGGATTCCGATACTTCGTATGTGCTTTCCGCTTCGAGCTTGATATCCAAAGGCATCTCGCCCGTGTTCTGCGGTATGAATCCGAGTGCTACAAAAAGTATGAGTCCGGCGATTGCCAGGGCATAGACGGCGTGCATAATGACGCTGAAGGCCTTCACGCTCGTATATCGTGTTGATGCTTTAAATCATACGGCCTTTGCGATAGGAAAATATGATAACTTGACCGCCGATTAGGGCGTCAGATGTCTGATATAAGGATAAAGAAGAGGAAGAGGATGAGAGAGAAGGATGCGAAAAATCTTTCGTCCGTTCTCGAAGAGGCGGCGGGCGCACCGGTATTCGGCGAAAGCGATCCGGTCGACACCGCCGAGAGCACAGATTACGGCCTGATATTCGTGGGAGGGGACATAATCGGTCTCGTATTCGAAGAGAAGCCGTTCCTGACCATACGGGGGATACTCAGATACAAGCCCGCGAAGCGCTATGTCACGGTGGACATGGGCGCGGTCCCGTTCATTTCCAACGGCGCAGACGTCATGGGGCCCGGCATCACCGATGCCGACCCGGAGATCGGGGAAGGGGACATGGTCTGGATACGCGACGTTAAAAACGGCGCCCCCCTCGGAGTGGGCGTCGCCCTCCGCCCGGCGTCGGAACTGTCGGCGAAGATGCCCGGAAAGGCCGTCAGGACCATACATTATATCGGCGACAAGCTATGGAAGTCCGGCGAGTGATCGAATTGTTCGGGAACAAGCGCAGAAACACCGAGAGGAAGAAAGTGTTCGTGGATCTGGAAGGCTACGGCGAACCCGGATATGAACAGGGGACCTGCGTCAAGGCGGTGGAGCTCAGGCATTTCACGGACCTGAAGGCCGTGACGGACATGGTGTTCCAGGACAACATACTGATAATCGAGATGTCTCTGTTCTCCGACGGCGAGGAACGCCGCAGAGACGCTGTCGAAGCCATAAGGGCTATGGCGGACGACAGGGGAGGGCTCTCATCGGAGATTTCCGACCGGGTGATGGTCCTGACGCCGCCCGGCATAGGCATCGACAAATGCCGCATCACCCGAAGGGGGATGTGATAATGGATTTTAAGACCGTCCAAGACCCTCTTCACGGAAGCATTGTGCTGGACGGCGTATTCCTGGGCCTGGCCGACAGGCATGAGATGCAGAGGCTGCGATCGATAAAACAGCTGGGCATGGGCAGCCTGGTTTTTCCGGGCGCGAACCACACAAGATTCGAGCATTCTTTGGGAGTGTACCACCTATCGGGCCGTATGGCGTCCTCTCTGGAACTTTCGAAAGAAGAGTCCGATGCTGTGAGGGCGGCAGGAATGCTCCATGACATATGCCACATGCCCTATTCGCACACTCTGAGCGAGATAGGGGAGATGCGCTTCGGTCTTGACCACATGCAAGCGGCCAGGATGCTGATCGAAGGAAGGCTCAGAACATACAGCGAAAAAGACGAGGAACTGTTCGGCGCGGAAGTGCCCATAGCGGAGATGCTGGGGGCAGCCGGGATATCCCCGCGGAAGGTCTGCGACCTGATAGCGTACCCGGAATCTCCCGCCATGTGTCTAGAAGCCTTCTCCCAGGAGAACGGCCAGTCCTATTTTACTTCGGGAGATTATCTGCATCAGATAATCCACGGCCCGGTCGACTCGGACCAGATGGACTATCTGGTCAGGGATGCCCATTACACCGGGGTCACCCACGGCGCCGTGGATACCGATCGCATAATCTCCATGATGCGCGTCTTCAACGACCGCATCGTCCTGAACAGGGGAGGAGTCACTGCCGCAGAGGGGCTTATGGTCTCCAGGTCACTGATGTATACCTCCGTCTATTACCACGAGACGGTGCGCATCGCGGGTGCGATGCTCAACAAGGCCGTCGAAGCTTCGGACCTGGACCTCCGGGACATGTATCTGATGACGGACTCCGACCTGATATCGTCTCTTGAGGTCCACGGGGGCAGCGCAAGGAGCATCGTAAGGAATCTTATGAACCGCAGGCTTTACAAAAAGGCAATGGTAGGATACGTGGCAGACCTCTCCCCGGACCAATCCCGCGATCTGGCACAATATGCGTCTTATGAAGACCGCAAGATGCTGGAACAGGAGATAGCGGACTTGGCAGGAACGGACATCTCGGATGTGGCCGTGGACATACCTTCCGAGTCGGCCCTCCTTTCGAAGATCAGTATCGGGAAGACGGACGTTTCGATACTGGATGGTAACAGGGTGCGCAGCATAACAAAGCTGTCGACGATCGCAAAGGCCCTGCAGTCACGCGATACCTTCAGATGGGCGGTCCTCGTGTCCTCTCCCAAGGACAAGCGCGATGCGGTCGGGCATGCGGCAAAAAAGATACTGGGGATGTGACGTCATATTCACAATCTGCAGTAATGGGCACCGGGTACCGATAAGAAAAGAGCAGTTCTTGCTTTACTGGAATGCTCCTTCGTCCGTGAGGTCGGCCTGTATCGGAAGATACGGGCCTCCGGCACAAAATCCGGGCCGCAAAAATAGCATGCAAACGTCCCGCGTTCTAACGGAACCTGAGGGGTCGGATCATCACCGGCATAATATGTGAAAAATCAAATCAAAATCACCCGGGGACCTAACCGACATGGATATTATCGGAACTTTGATCCTGGCACTGTTGACCGTAGTGGCGACCAGCCTTGATGAGGTAGTATTGTTGGCCATGTTCTACGGCACGGCGCCCGCGGGAAAAGCCGGTAGCGAGAGGAGGCGTGCGATCGGGACGGGCTACATTGCAGGAAGCATCCTGGCGGTGATGATATCCGCAACGGTGGCGTTGGGACTGGTGCATATTCCCAACGACCGGATGCTGTCATGGATAGGCCTGATACCCCTGGCAATGGGGATATATGCGCTTGTCCGCCCGAAGGGCGCGAAAGAGGAGCTCGAAGTCGCCGGCACGGTCGCCGCCCACACCAAAGGATTCGGACCGGCCACGCAGTTCGCCGTTCTTGCGCTGATTCTAAGCTTCGATGATTTCGGGGTTTATATACCGCTCCTTACAGGCATGGAACTGGGCGAGGCTATGATAATGATCATCGTTGCGATAGTATGCATTTTCGGCATCGCTCTGGCGGGAAAGCATATCAGCAACGTCCCTTCCGTGAAGAGCATACTGGACAGGGCCGAGCGCTGGCTCGTCCCGGTGCTTTTCATTGCGATCGGAGCATACACGGTCATCGAAGGGCAGATTGGCCCGTGATCGGGAAGTTCATCCTTTTACTACGCCGATGGGCGACAGCTTGGCCACCTTGGAGGAGATCCCCGCTCCGCACACGACCTGTATTACCATGTCTATATCCTTGTAGGCTTCCGGAGCCTCTTCGGTGAGGCCCTCGTCGGACCCGCTGAGAAGCACGATGTCCATGTCGGCCAGGTCCCTCTTTATGTTCGCGGCCGTGTTGCCATGGGATGCGGACTTCCTCGACATCTTCCTTCCGGCGCCGTGGCATGTCGAACCGAAAGTCTGCTCCATTGCGCCCTTCTGTCCGAGAAGTACGTACGTACCGGAGCTCATATCTCCGGGTATTATCACGGGCTGGCCCACGTCCCTGTACTTCTGGGTGATCTCTTTCCGTCCTGCCGCGAAAGCTCTGGTGGCGCCCTTCCTGTGGACGACCACTTCCCTGTTGCTCCCCTCCACGGCATGGGTCTCTTTTTTCGCGATGTTGTGGGCCACGTCGTAGACGAGCCCCATCCCCATATCCTCCGCAGACCGGTCCATCACCTTTTCGAAAGACTCTCTGACCCAATGCATTATCATCTGCCGGTTGGCCCAGGCGTAGTTGGCGCCGCAGCACATGGCCTTGTAGTAATCGTCGCCTGCCTTCGATTTCAGAGGGGCGCACGCAAGCTGCCTGTCGGGAAGGCCGATCTTGTTATCCGAGATGTAGCGTTCCATCTCCTGCAGATAATCCGTGGCGATCTGGTGACCGCACCCTCTGGACCCGCAATGCACCGTTATCGTGACGGCCCCCTTCTCGAGTCCGAAGGCCTTGGCGGCCTTCTCGTCGAAGATCTCGTCGACAACGTCCAGTTCGAGGAAGTGGTTGCCGGACCCGAGGGAGCCCAGCTGGGGAAGCCCCCTCTTCCTGGCCCTGTCGCTGACCAGCGAAGGGTCGGCATCCTTCATGCATCCTCCCTCTTCCGTTGTCTCCAGGTCGCTCTCCCATCCGTAGCCGTTCTCGACCGCCCATTCCGAACCGCAGAGGAGGACCTCGTCCAATTCTCTGCTGCCGAGTCTGGTGAGGCCTTTGGAACCCAGGCCGGAGGGGACGTTCGCGTAGAGCTCCTCCATAAGGCGTTTCCTGTTCCCGCCTATGTCCTCTACCGTGAGGTCGGTCTTTATAAGACGCACTCCGCAGTTTATGTCGAAACCTATGCCTCCGGGAGATATGCTCCCCTCGTCCGCGTCCACTGCGGCGACGCCTCCGATGGGGAAGCCATATCCCCAGTGTATGTCGGGCATTGCCAGGGAATTACCGACTATGCCGGGGAGGCATGCGACGTTGGCGGCCTGTGCCGGAGCGTTGTCGGAACGTATCTGAGGGATCATTTCGCTGCTGGCATATATCACGGCATCCGTGCGCATGCAGGCGACTTCGCCCTTGGGTATGCGCCACCTGTAATCGTCGATCTTTTCGAGGGTGCCGTTCCATGCCATAGTTTAACTCCTTAAAAAGTAGGGGCCGGGACCGAGATTTGAACCCGAGTCGGGGGATCCACAGTCCCCCAGGATAACCAAGCTACCCTATCCCGGCCATGTACTGAGCGCTTGATAGATTGAATGTACATAAAGATTCTTGCTTGGGGACGTCGGTCATTCACCGATCGCAGCTTCAGGCACCACCCTTATTATAGGAACAAAATCATCTGAGCCCATGGCCAAGAGGGATCTAATTTCAGTAGTGGACATGCAGGACAAATGGCCCGAGCTTGTCGATCTGGCGATACAGATGAAGCAGGAGCGCGGAAACCACGGGGACCCGCTGACAGGAAAGACCCTCGCAATGATATTCGAAAAACCCAGTACCCGGACGCGAATATCTTTTGATGTGGCTATCACGGAGCTCGGAGGGCACGCGCTTTACATCGACGAATCCAAGATGCAGATGGACCACGGAGAGACGGTCGAAGATACGGCAAAGGTCATGAGCAGATTCGTCCACGGGATAATGTACCGTGCAAAGGACTACAAGACCATGGACAAGTTCGGCGAGTTCGCTTCCGTGCCCGTCATAAGCGGGCTGGACAACCTCGAGCACCCGTGCCAGGCCCTTGCGGACATGGTCACGATCAAAGAGAGGAAAGGCGGATTCCGCGGAAAGAAGCTCGTCTACCTCGGAGACGGAAACAATGTGTGCAACTCCCTGCTCTACGCCTCGGCGATACTCGGACTGGACATGGTAGCATGCTGCCCCGCCGTCAGGATGCCCAACGCCGAGATAATGTTGAAGGCCTCACGCATAGCGGACGAGAACGGAAGCAAGATTATCGCGTCCCACGACCCGAAAGAGGCGTGCGTGGACGCCGACATCCTCTACACGGACACATGGATATCCATGGGTGACGAGACGCCTGTGGAGGAGGCGTTCAGGATATTCAAGATGTACCAGATAAACAGAGAGCTCCTGGATATCGCCAAGCCCGACTGCATCGTGATGCACTGCCTGCCCGCTCACAGGGGACAGGAGATAGCCTCCGAAGTGATAGACGGCGAACACAGCGTCATATTCGACCAGGCCGAGAACAGGCTGCACGCTCAGAAGGCGGTGCTCTACATGCTGCTCAAATGACCTGGCAGGAAACAAGGTCCTCGACTATCTCGAGGAATTCCTCCTTCTTCTCGGGCGGGATTGTGGCACCGGCGGCCACGCTGTGACCGCCTCCGAAACCGCCTACCAGCTCCGCCGCCTTCTTCATGACGGCCGAGAGGTTCAGCCCCCTGTCCACCAGCGCACGGTCGGCGCGTGCCGAAACCTTCACTCCGTCCTCCGCATCGGCGAAGGCGATTATCGGGAGCCACTTTTTGCACCCGTCCGAGTTGAGCATCATGCCTGCGACGATGCCGACCACGGTCTCCTTGATCTGGCCCCCCGCGTCGAAGTACTGGACGAACCGACTTTCGCGTATCAGATGGTTATCCTTGACGTAGCTTATGGCGGCGGAGATGTTCCGCCTGTGCTCGGTACGGTTGCGTTCCGCATCTTCCAGCGCGGTGCGGTCGCCGCAACAGATCCTCATGCCCGTCTCCGCATCTTCATACCTTCCGCATGAGTTCAGGATCGTGGCGAACTCCTTCGCGTCCCTGAGCCCGGAGCCGGGTTCGAAACGCGGAAGAGTATATACTTCTCCGTACAGATGCTTCGCGTCGGTCGGGTTACCGAGCATTTTCAGGAGTTTTTCGGTAGCCCTCTTTTTCTCGGGCGGCGTTAGGTCGTTCCATGACCTGGGCCTCCCCCCGAAGTTCAGATCTATCCCCAGTTGGGAGAAGAACTTGACGCACGACTGCCCCGAATTCGATAATCCTGGGAGCTCCGGGTCGCTGCTGTACTGCAGGAACTGCACCAGATTCCTGGTCTCCCTCCCGAAAAGCCTCAGATCCTTCTCCGTAACAATATCTCCGGCCCTCACGGCTTCGTCCACTATTGTGCGGTTAAGGCTGATCATGCCGGATTCCCTGCTGTCCTGGAAATCTCCCACCGCACCGATAAGTGCCAGATATGCCATGTCGATGTTTCGGGGGTCCAGTTTTTTAGCCACCATGTACGTCGAACCTGAGCCGCTTATCTCTATCGACCCGTCCATTCCGAAGCAGTGAGGATTCACGTGGTACACGGCAGAAAAATCGTCCAGGGTCGCCTGTCTTCGCTTACTCCTCGTGTCCGGTACATGATGATCCGTGATTACGAGGCCGTCCTTTCTGAACTCGGAAAGATAACCGCTTCCCAGGTCGCATACCCAGACTATGTCCTCGGTGCTGGAGTTTATTTTGTTCACAACTTCTTCGGTGATCTTCTTTTCAAAGATCACGCTGTGCCCGATTCCCAAACGCCCCAGCGCGAGGGAGGCTATCGAACCGGCGGCGATCCCGTCGGCGTCTATGTGCGATATCACGAGAGCGCTCTTCGCAGACGCGATGGCCTCGGCCGCCCGCCCGGCCGCATACTCGAAAGAACGAAGGTCACCAGATGTAACCGGCATATTCCCTCACCAATCTGGGATACACGGCATCCGCCACCCTTTTGAGATTGACGGTGTCGGCCCTGTTGTATTCGGTGAGCCTTTCCAGGGAATCGGCGTCACCGCGGCCGCACCAGCGCTTCCAGAGACGTACCGCTTCGAAACCGTCCACGCCCTGTATGCCCTCGTCCCTGGATATTCCGATCTCGGCCTCCAGGTTCTTCAGCCCTCCCCTGTATCCGACCTTCCGGGAGGCGAACCTAAGGTCCAGGTGCGGCAGTGTCAGGTCCAGTGCCGGAAAGCTTTCCCTCAGCACCGGGAGGTCGAAGCAGCTGCCGTTGAAGGTCACGAGCATCGACGCGCCGTCCAACGCATCGGATATGGCGCCGTCATCGAGGCCCCTGCCGCGGACCAGCGTGACGGTGTCTTTGACGGTATGCACCGTCACCACGGTAACGAGCGAATCCCTCTCCAGCCCGTCAGTCTCTATGTCGAGGTATGCGGCCCTGTCCCCGAACTCTCCGAAAAGGCGCCACTGTTCGGATTTCGGGAGGAGGCCGTTCAGTCCGGCCGCGTCGCCGTCATCCAAGAGCTCGCTCGCTTTCGAAATGGCCAGGTCGCATTCTTTCTTCCTGTAGTCAGGCACAGCGCATACGCTTCGGGAGGCCAGGAAATCGTCCCAGTCGCGGACCCCCGATTCCCATATGTATCTCTCCTTCTTTGTTCCGACGGAAGGGGCGATCCGGAAGGTGTGCCTTATCATCGCCGGTCTATATCGGAACCACTCAAAAAAACCTTGCATGCGTTCAATTAATACGCCGGGAAGGCATCGAGACATCCATGCGGACGCTCGAGGTCCTTCCCGACGTTAAGATCACCAGCGACAGGTGCGTGCTCCTGGACAAGGGCCGTACCGCGGTCATAGGGGACCTGCACCTGGGTTACGAGAAGGCCCTCGAAGAGGAAGGGATCTACCTCCCCCGCATAAACACCGGCACGATAAGGGACTCCCTTAACCGCATAATCGGACGTTACGAGCCCGAAAGGGTGGTGCTCCTCGGAGATATAAAACATGATTTCAAGCGTTCTGAGCGCGGGGCGTCGTCCGAAGTCCTGGATATACTCGATCTTCTCAGCGAGGCCGTGGAGACGCTGGTCATAAAAGGCAACCACGACAACTACATACAAAACATACTGGCGAGCAGGAACATGGTCGCCGAAGACGGCATTGAGGTCGCAGGCTACAGGCTGGAGCACGGACACGTCGATTCCGGGGCACGCCCGGTGATAATCGGTCACGAGCACCCTTCGGTCAGGATCCCGGGTTCGGGGTCGGGAGGGACCAAGATACACTGTTTCGTCCTGGCCAGGAAAGAAGGGGTTCTCGTCCTGCCTCCTTTCAGCCCTTTCTCGATGGGCAGCGACCTGCTGTCCGAGGGTTCGTCCATGGCTCCCGCATTGCGCGGATGTGATATAGGCAATGCGGAGATCTACGGAGTGTCGGATCTCGGGATAATGGAGCTGGGCAAGCTTTCCGGACTGGAAGATATGGAACTGGGATGAGGTTTCGGTCTCCCAAACTCATTTCCCCTGAACGTTAAATAATAGTAGGTTATTCTTACCGCAGGAGAAATAATCTATGTCAATGACTCCAAGAGAAAGAGTGCTTGCAGCGATGAAACAGGAAGACCTCGACAGGCCTCCGGTAGCGATCTTCACACAGTCCGCCACGCTCGGACAGATGGACAAGGTCGGAGCCGCATGGCCCGAGGCCCACAAGTCCGCTGAGCTTATGGCAAAACTGGGATCTGCGCAGGCCGATGTTTTCGGTTTCGAGTGCTGCAGGGCCCCCTTCTGCCTGACCGCAGAGGCCGAGAGGCTCGGATGCAACGTCGCCGTCGAGAAGAGGGACGCCGCACCGATGATCAAAAAACACCCCTACCACTTCGACCCAATGACCGGCGAATACGACAGCCCCGACGGACTAATGTCCCCTGAGGAGTTCATCGCCGGCGGAAGGCCCGCCGAAGTCATCAAAGCCATGGGCATCATGAAGAAGACCCACGGCGAAGACTACTGCATTGTTGCCGGAAACACCGGACCCTTCTCCCTGGCAGGCCACATGGTCAGCACCGAGAACCTCGTCTTCGGAATGATGATGGACCCCGAGCAGGTATCCAACTGGGTCAACGGGGTCACCCCCGTGTGCAAGGCATACTGCCAGGCGCTCATCGACGGAGGAGCAGACATCATTCAGATGTCCGAGCCCACCGCGTCCACCGACATGATCGCTCCTGACATGTTCCACGACGCATCCGGAAAGTTCGTCTCCGAGTCCCTCGCAGCGATAAAGGGCGGATACTCCGTTCTCCACATATGCGGAGACACCCTGCCCATCCTTGAGATGATGGTCAAGACCGGAGTCACCGGACTATCCATCGAGGAGAAGGTCGACCCCTTCAAAGCCGTCGAGCACGTCGGCGGAAAGACCGTACTCGTCGGAAACGTCGGGTCCGTCAAGCCCCTCTTCCAGGGAACCCCCGAAGAGGTCATCAAGGGAACCCAGGCTTCCGTCAAGGCGGGATTCAACGTCATCTCTTCCGGATGCGGTATCGCAACCGCGACCCCCGACGAAAACATGGCGGCCATGGTCAAAGCGGTCAAGGGATGAGCCCGCCCGTAACCTGACTATCAAAACCACTTACTTTCTTTTCACTTCTTTTTCGCTCACACAACGTTTATTACGTCGGGTTCCGCTACCTGAACCATGTCTCATCTTCTTGTCGACAACTCAGTATATGCGTCGAAGATAAAATCCGTCTTGAAACTGAGGTACGAGCCTGTGGCCTTGAAGCTGGTGCCCGAGGGAGAGGAATTTCCGGGAGGATACAGGAAGCCGGAAGGCCAGATGTCCCATTGCCAGGCGGTCATGCGTGCCAGGAAAGGGGAGTGCATCACGATGAGGCTCGAGGACCACAGCTGTCACGTGGGCGCTTCGGCCCTCGGCATGTCGGAGACGCCCGAGAAGGTCGCAGACGGAACGTTACATTTCAACATAGGGGCCTTCGATTCTCCCGAGGCGGCGGCGAAGATGATAGCAGACAGAAAGGTCCCGGAAGTCCGAATGGCGGGCGAGATCGTCTGCCCCCTCAAGGACGCAGACTTCGAGCCAGACGCGGTCATTCTGATCGATATGCCGGAGAGGCTGTACTGGATCGTACCGCTGGCCACCGCCGAAGAAGGAGGAAGGGTCGAATTCAGCACATCGGCGTTCCAGTGCGTATGCGAGGACGTAACGGCCTATCCGTTCGTCACCCGGAAGCCCAACCTGTCCCTGGGCTGCTTCGGTTGCCGCAAGAAGACCGATATGGCCGCCGACGAGCTGGCAGCCGGAATACCTTACGGGATGGTCCCCGGGTTCGCAGCCCGTCTGGGGAAATACGAGACGGGCATGATGGCGAAGGCTAAACGCGATTAAAACCCGAAATATCGGGCCGGAACGCCGGCCAAATTATTCCATTTAAATATCAGGTAACACTAAAACAGCGCCAGGTACGCGCATTTTGCATTTTTTTGTCGTTTAAACAGTGTTTAAGGGTTGGCTTTATATTAGGATAACAGATTACGCGAACTGCAAGGGGAGCAGGACCCAATCCTGCAAAAATTGAACGGAGGTAAAAAATGCCAAAATACGAGGACGTAATTGACTTGTATGACGACAACGGAAAACGCATCGCCAAAGATATTCCGTTGGAAGCCATCAGTCCGTTGCGCAACAAAGCGATCCAGAAGATCGGAGACCTCACCAAGAGGACGTGCGCCGTCAATCTAGCCGGTATCGAGAAAGCTCTCAAGACCGGTTCGATGATGGGCATGACCATCAAGGGAAAAGAGATCGACATCCCCCTGGTCGCAAACGCTGAGAAGATCGCAGCCGCTGTCAAGGAAATGATTCAGGTAACCCCCGACGACGACACAATCGTCAAAGTGAAATCCGGAGGAAAGAGCATGATCGTCGTTCTCCCCAACGAGAGAGCGAACGTCGGTATCGAGTACACCACGGGATTCACTTCTACCGCCGCCGCGGTAACCGAGGCGATCATTGACGAGTTCAAGATCCCCATGTACAAGGCGAACATGGTGAAAGGGGCAGTATGGGGGAGATACCCTCAGACCGTCAACTTTTTAGGTTCCAACATAAAATCCATCCTCGAAGTTCCTCAGAACAACGAAGGTGCCGGATACGCTCTCAGGAACATCATGTCCAACCACGTCGTCGCACTGGTCGGCAGGAACGCAATGCAGGGCACAGCTCTGTCCGCGATCTTCGAGCAGACCGCCGCATTTGAGATGGGCGACGCTGTGGGACCCTTCGAGAGAGGACACCTCCTCGGACTCGCATATGAGGGACTCAACGCCAACAACATGCTGTACTCCATAGTTAAGAAGAACGGAAAGACCGGAACCGTCGGAACCGTCATCGAATCCCTCATGGAGAGGGCCATCGACGACAAGGTCATCCGCGTGAAAGAGACCCTTCCGTCCGGATACAAGGTCTACACGACCGACGACCTCCCCCTCTGGAACGCATATGCGGCAGTCGGACAGGTCGCAGCGGTCATGGTGAACGTCGGAGCGGCAAGGGCCGCCCAGGGTGTTCCCTCAACGATCCTGTACTACAACGACCTGCTCGAGCACGAGACCGGACTCCCCGGTGTCGACTACGGAAGGTCGATGGGTGTTTGCGTCGGAATGTCGTTCTTCTCCCACTCCATCTACGGTGGAGGCGGACCCGGACTGTTCCACGGAAACCACGTTGTCACCAGGCACTCCAAGGGTGTTCTGATCCCCGCCGTTACAGCAGGAAACTGCCTTGACGGTGGAACGCAGACCTTCTCCGCAGAGGCCACGTCCGGAACCTTCAAAGAGGTCTTCGGAGACATGGACGAATTCCGCCACCCCATTCAGGTCGTAGCGGCTGAGGCAAAGAAAATAAAGAAGAAGGTCTGAGCATAAATGTCGAGCAATCCCCCAGCGGAATATGCGGGCGTGCCCCTCCCTGAAGTGAGGATAACCACGAACCGCCTCCTGAGCGCGGAGACGACCGAAAAGGTCATAAACGGGTTCGAGGAGATCGAGCACATCAGACAGATCACCATGTCGGGCGAGAGCCTGCCTAGCAAGATCAACAGCGGACCCAACAAAGGGCTCGATAACAACCACACGCAACGCCGTTTCGTAAAGATCGGCGGAAAGGATGTGGAGCTGACCAAACTGGTCGGCTATTTCTTCATCGAGCTCGAAGTCGAGGACGACAAAGTGCTTGACGAGACCGTTGGAAAGATCAAGGCCGTATGCGATGCGCACATCGCGCACGGATTCAACCTTGAGATTGGAAGATACTCGAAATACAGACCTACTCTTAATGATTACAGAGGTGTTTAAATATGGCATACAAAAGACAGTTCTACCCCGGAACCACAAGCCCTGCCGTCGCAAGGCGCAGATTGATGGACCCCAAAGTAAAACTGCAGAAACTTCGCGAGGTCCCCATCGAGGACGTCGTCAAGCTCATGGGACACCGCAACCCCGGAGAGGACTACAAATCCATCCACCCCCCCATCGAGGAGGGCTCCGAGCCGGACTGCCCCATAAGGAAACTGGTCACCCCCATAGACGGTGCCAAGCACGGAGACAGGATAAGGTATATCCAGTTCTCTGACTCCGTCTACTTCGCGCCCGTGTCCCCCTACCAGAGGGCATGGATGTACCTTTCCAGGTACAGAGGTATCGACACCGGTACCCTGTCCGGAAGGCAGATCATCGAAGTAAGGGAGAGGGACCTTGAGAAAATGGCGAAAGAGTTCATCGAGAACGAGACCTTCGACGCCGCACTGACGGGAATCAGGGGTGCAACCGTTCACGGACACGCCTGCCGTCTCGACGAGAACGGACTCATGTTCGACGCATGGCAGAGGTACCTGTGGGACCCCAAGAAGAAAGAGGTCAAGTACGTGAAGGACCAGGTCGCGCTGCCCCTCGACAAGGAGATCTTCGTCGGAGCCCCCGCATCGATGGAGGACCTCAGGAAGAGGACCACTATCTTCAGGGCCGACGGAGTCGACATGAGGGACGACAAAGAGGTCTCGAAATACCAGCACAGGATCCACAAGCTCAGGACACTGGGCGGATACCAGCCTTTCAAAGTGAAGGGGGTGTGAATCAATGGCAACAAAAGAGAAAATGTTCATGGAGGCCGTCAAGAAGAAATTCAAAGAGGAGCCTACCGACACATCGACCAGCTACTACAAGTACGGCGGCTGGAAACAGTCTAAGAGCAAAGTGGAGTTCCAGGCGGCGGCTGAAAAGATCGCTAAAGACCGCGGATTCCCCATGATGAACGAGGACATAGGAGTCCCCCTCGGACAGAGGTCGTGGATGCCCTACCAGCTCTCGCACACGGACATCTTCGTCGAGCCCGACGACCTCCACTGCATAAACAACCCTGCGATCCAGCAGGCGTGGGACGACATAAGGAGGACGATCCTTGTCGGTCTCGACTCTCCTCACCAGACCATCGAGAGAAGGCTTGGTAAAGAGGTCACGCCCGAGACCATCAACGCATACCTCGAGACGGTCAACCACACCATGCCCGGAGGAGCAGTCGTTCAGGAGCACATGGCGGAGGTCAACCCCGCGCTGGTGTACGACTCGTACGTCAAAGTGTTCTCCGGAGACGACGAACTGGTGGACGAGCTCGACAAGAGATTCGTCATCGACATCAACAAGCTCTTCCCCGCCGAGCAGGCGAAGCAGCTGAAGGCAGCCGTAGGAAAGACCCTGATGCAGGCGGTCCGCGTACCCTCCATAGTAGGAAGGGTCATGGACGGAGCCACCACATCCAGGCACGCAGCGATGCAGATCTCGATGGCCTTCATCTCCTCCTACAAGCTGGCGGCAGGAGAGGCGGCGATCGCAGACTTCGCGTACTCCGCAAAGCACCAGTCGATCAACATGGGAACCATGATGCCCGCCAGGCGTGCAAGGGGACCCAACGAACCCGGAGGAATCCCGTTCGGATTCATGGCTGACATAACCCAGTCCGACCGTGTGTACCCCGACGACCCCGGACGCGCGGCACTTGAGTCCGTTGCGCTCGGTGCCATCGTCTACGACCAGATCTACCTCGGCGGATACATGTCCGGAGGAGTCGGATTCACCCAGTACGCTACTGCGGCATACACCGACAACATCCTCGAGGACTACGTTTACTACGGTATCGACCAGATCAACAAGAGGTATGGAGGATTCTGCAAGCTGGACCCCAACGACTACGACGAGCTCATGAACCTCGC
>DAMX01000033.1:50931-67150 GCA_002497195.1 Methanomassiliicoccaceae archaeon UBA354
ATGGCCACCGGTGTCGCAGACTGCGGTCTGAACTGCTGGTACTACTCCATGCTCGAGCACAAGGAGAGGACCGGAAGGCTCGGATTCTACGGATTCGACCTCCAGGACCAGTGCGGTTCCGCCAACTCCTTCGCCTACAGATCCGACGAGGGTCTGCCGATGGAAGGCCGCGGACCGAACTACCCCAACTACGCAATGAACGTCGGTCACCTCTCCGGATACACCGGAATACCCAAGGCCGCACACGTCGCACGCGGAGACGCTTTCACAGCCAACCCGTTCATACGTGTCGCCTTCGCCGACCCATCGCTCCAGTTCGACTTCGCCAACGTGACGAAGGAGATCGGACGCGGCGGGCTCAGGGAGTTCGTCCCTGCAGGCGAGAGGACCGCGGTCATCAAGGGATGATCCCGTGCAGGTAGGAGATTTCGCGAAGTACCTTCCGACATCGACGGTCGGGAAAGTGACCGAGGTCAGGGAGAGCGGAGGCAAGGTCTGGCTCAGGCTGGACTATACCGGACTCTACTATGACCGGACGTTCCTGGTCCCGGCGGACGAATCGGAGTACAGCTCGATCTCCTACAAGGAGCGCGACAAGAAGTTCGAAGGCAGGATGCAGACGGTCGAGGAAGTTGCGAACACCGCACGCGAAGTCGACATATCCGGATTCATGCCTTCGGGCGGCGGATAAACCACTTACCCCAACTTTCTTTTTTATGTCCGAACGGCGGTTTTTTCTATATCGTAGTTTATCCGTCGGACATGGCGATGAGATTGTACAGTTTCCTCAAGGACAAGTCGATAATAAGCAGCGACGCCTTCATCGTGGGCAACGTCGTCGACGTTTACTATGAGCCCGGATCGTGGACCGTGCGTTCCATAGGCGTCCGGGGGTCCAAGGGGCTCGGAGATGTGCTGGGCGCCTCTTCGTTCAGGAAGCCTCAGTTCTCGCTGAACATCGGTACATACGATATAAACGACGTCATCCTGATCCCGGAGGCCCGAGACCAGTTGCAAAAGGCGCTGGTCGCCGACAACGGGGGGACGGAGAAGGCGACGGTTCTGATAGGCAAGAAGGTCGTCACCTCCGACCTGATAACCATCGGCACGATAGCCGATATAGGCATAGATCTGGACACCTGGAGGATCAATTCTTTCAAAGTGAAGATAGAAAAAGGCGTCGCCGAAGCTCTGGATGTCAAGCTGGGACTCATCAACAAGACGGTCTCGGGCCTTCTGACAAGCCACATCAGCTCCGTCACCGATGGGGTGAACCTCTCCCGCAGGGTAGAGGACCTGCGGGGGAACTTCACACTGGATTGATCAGCAGTCGTTGAAGGCCACGAGTATCGAGGCTAGGCGGGGGTCGTCCTCGTATCCGTAGTGCGTCTTGATCATCAGGTCCGAGGTCGGTGCGGGGCTGCATGAGACGACGTCCTTGCATCCGTTGCTCTCGTTGAGCTCCGGGAACGACACAGGGGGCATCACGAACGCCTCCGTCCCGTTACCCTTGATATTCGGGAACACTATGAACCCGTCGGATAGCCAGACGGCGTCTCCGCGGTCTTCGTACTCTTTCGAGTTGAACGGGAAGACCTCGGTCCCGAGAAGATTGCCGTCAGAATCGACCAATATCACCGTCGCCTCCGGCGGCGGTCTGAATCGCGGGTCCTTGATTATGCATATGACATGCTGTCTCTCGAGCGCCCGGGAAAATCCCTGGTTGTCCACCTGGATGTTCCCTCCTCCCGCCCTGACGGTGGCCTCTTCGGCCCTCAGCCGGTCGAGTATCATGTCATCCAGGTAAAAACTGTGGACCACTCCTCTTAGGCCGCTTACTATTTTCAGCGGGAGCTCCGGATTAATGTTGCTAACGGTCATTTGATCCCTCTTTGTTCCTTCACGCTGCCATTTCATTCGATCTTGACGGAAACGTTCCTTTTCAGGCCCAGATTTCCGGCAACCTCGATGGCCTTAACCATACCGCAGGGGACGGGGCAGGCCGCATGGGGGAGATATTTGGTGGCCAGCTTATAGACTTCCGTCTCGCACATGGGCGCCTCCACCTCGGTGTACGCACATATCGGCTGAACGTTCCAGGACATCATCAGTATATGGGGGCAATCGCTCTTTATCGACAGTTCGATAAGGCCCATGTCGTTCTCTTTGGCATCAATCACCGTGATCATCTTGCATACGCCTGAATCCACAGTTACTTTGCATTGGTCAGTCATTATCATCACCACTCAATCTAATCAGGTTGTCGACGCCGGCCATGGATCGTATGTCCACCACGCCAATGGCGGCGATGACGCGGTTATCCAGGTCAATAGGTGTAACAATGACCTTTATACCTTTGTACGGTCCGGAAGTGGCTATCTTGCGTATTGTGGTCCCCACCGTTATGACCTCCTCCAGGACTTGGCCGGTGTAGGCGTTGTCTATCACGACCCCGTTCTCGATCCTTATCCCCAGATTGTCGCGGCTCTTGGCGCAGACCGGGAGTCCTCCCACAAGGTCGTGTATCGCAAATGCGAGGGATATCAGTTCGCTGCCGGTGCTTCTGTGAGAAAGGATGTCCTTGAGGTCCCTGTCGAACTGCAGTCCTCCCAGAAGCGACAGGCCGGACATCACCGCCCCTTCTTCCGCCATGTCAGGAGTGTCGGCGGTCCCGATGATGATGACATCCTCGTTACGTATGGCGAGGCTCTTCCTCAGGATTTCGCCGATCTGGGGCTCCAAGGCGTACCCGGAACCGGGAAAGATGAGCCTGTCGTTGCTGCATATCAGGGTGGTGGCGCCGGTGGCGCCGGCTTTGATGGCCATGTCGCGCTCCTCGCATCCGTACTTCACTCTGCGTGCGATCTTCGGAATGCGTACGGCGCAGTCGAATTCCCCGATGGTGAGGCCCCCCATGTCTACGTGCTTGACGTCCATGGTCATGGAATTGTAGCATCCGGTGCCTTTTTTATTTACGGAAACGCCGTTCTTGTCGATATCTATCAGTCCGTGCTCCTGCAGTATGCCGAGTATGGTCCTGGTGCTGCCTTCCCCTATGTTCAGGAGCTGAGCGAGCTTTTTACGCCCAACGGGCTTGTTCTTGCTCAGATAGTCCAAGGCTTTCCAGATATGATAATCGCTGAATTTCGGTATCGGGCCGCCTGCACCCCTGTGCTGCTGATTGGACATATGGATGTATCATTCATCCATTAAATAAAGTAATTGATTGTCTTGTCGCAAGATACGGTATTAACGCCGTCAATAGCTGTTAAGCCAGTGCCCGCCGTCGCTTTCCATCCGTAATGCTCGCGCGTTTTTTATATCGAAGGAACTCTTCACATCCATGGTTCAAAAGTCGGTGGACTTTGTTATTATTGAGAATGTTTCCAAGAGGTTCGGGAACAAGACGGTCCTTAATAATGTGAGCGCCACTATACAGACCGGTAAGATACTGGGCCTGATAGGCAAGAGCGCCGCGGGCAAGAGCGTTTTGATAATGATGCTGAGGGGAAGCGAAGATTACGCACCCGACTCCGGAAGGGTGCTGTACAGGGTCAATAGGTGTTCCGGATGCGGAAACCTCGACCTCCCTCATGAAGGAACGCCCTGCTCGAAATGCGGGTGTGAAACAGGAACGATCACCGTGGATTTCTGGTCTTTGAAAGATGACGACCCTTTAAGACGCCAGCTCAAGAGCCGCATCGCCATAATGCTGCAGAGGACGTTCGCCCTTTTCGGGGATAAGACCGTGATCGAGAACATCTTCGAGGCCATAGGCGACCGTGCAGAGGGCAAGGCCAGGACGGACATGGCGCTCCAGCTGCTGGAATTCGTGGGGATGACCCACAGGACCACACACATAGCCAGGGACCTGTCCGGAGGAGAGAAGCAGAGGATAGTCCTCGCAAGGCAGATAGCCAGGGATCCTCTCTTCTTCTTGGCGGACGAGCCGACGGGAACGCTTGACCCGTACACGGCGGAATTGATGCACGAGCGTCTTGTGGACTACGTCGGGAAGAGAGGGATCTCGATGGTCTTCGCGTCCCATTGGCCCGAGGCCGTGGATAAGATGGCCGACGAGGCCATATGGCTGGATTCCGGCAACGTGCTGATGCAGGGCGACCCGAAGGAGATCGCCGATAAATTTATGGAAGGATACTCGTTCGAAAGGACAAAGGCCGCCGACCTGGGAGAGCCGATAATATCGCTCAAGGATGCGGAGAAGCACTTTTTCTCTGTCGTCAGAGGAGTCGTCAAGGCAGTGGACGGTGTAACCTTCGATATAATGGAGCGCGAGGTGTTCGGCCTTGTGGGAAAGTCGGGCGCCGGCAAGACCACGACGTCAAGAATGGTCGCCGGCATGACGCCCGCCACCCGCGGGTCCGTGAAGATAAGGATCGGCGACGACTGGGTTGACATGTCAGAGATGGGGCCGAGCGGGAAAGGCCGCGCCACCCCCTATATCGGGTTCCTCCATCAGGAATACACGCTCTATCCCTTCGACAACATACTCAGCAACCTTACGACCAGCATAGGCACCAGGATGCCAGCGGAACTTGCAAAGTTCAAGGCCATACAAGTGCTTCAGAGCGTAGGGTTCGACAAGAAGGACATGGAGAGTCTTCTCTACTCTTACCCCGACACACTGAGCGTCGGAGAGTGCCAGAGGATAGCCTTCGCACAGGTCCTGATAAGGGAGCCCCGCATCATAGTGCTGGATGAGCCTACAGGGACCATGGACCCGATAACAAAGACCATCATAGCAAAATCCGTCATCCGGGCGAGGGAGACCCTGGGCGAGACCTTCGTCGTGGTGAGCCACGACATGGATTTTGTCGAGAACGTCTGCGACCGCGTAGCGTTCATAAGGAACGGCGTCGTGGAAGACATGGGAACTCCCGAGTCGGTCATCCAGAGGTTCGGTCTGAAAGAGCTTCAGGATGACGACTCCGAGGGTGAATGAATGAAGCAGCAGATCGGGCGCCACCTCAGCTTCGTTGAATGCAGAGAGGCCATGGGGCTCGGCGTGGGCGGTGCCCTGGCACAGAGGGCGACCATCTCTGACAGCGGAAGGGACGTCGTTGCGGTGGCCATGGGCCCGGGCAAGAGGCACATAACCAAACCGGTATGCGAGATAACATATGCCCTCAGAGAAGAGGGCATAGATACCAGCGTCCTCGTGGTCAATGCGGGTTCGGGAGTGCCTGCGGACGCGCCGGACGTCACTACGGGATCGAGGTTCGGCCTCGACCCCCTCGAAGTAGACCGCCTCAGGCAGTTCAAGGTCGTCCTTATACACCTGGGCAACGTGCGCAAGCATATCATCTACAAAGCGAGGTTGATACTCAGGAACGTGGACCTGCCCGCCATAATAGTGGCGCAGTGCCCTGTGGATTTCGAAGATTTCGCGGCCATAGGCGTGAAGACGGCCCACGTTATGCCTCCGGACGACGAGATACAGACGCAGGGCGAGATCGTGCATATCGTCACCGGCGTCATCAGGGGCGTGACCTGCCCACAGGACAAGCTGGACGAAATCGTGTCCAAGGTGCAGTCCATGATGCCCAGCGGAGGTATTAGATGAAGATCACCGTCAACGGAAGGCCGAAGACGCTCCGGGAAGGGGCGACGCTCGATGACGCCGTGGCCGGCGAGGAATACCGCGAGGGCTCGCTGGTCGCTGTGCACCTCTCGGTGGAGACGGTCACAAAGAAGACCAATGATTTTGAGATAGTAACGCCGAATGGGAGCATGGTGCTCCATCTCGACGACGGCCCCGATGCCGAGAAGTTCAGGTCCATCATCGGTACCGTGGAAGGGGTCACCGCCAGATGGGTCACCCGCAAGATCGTCGCTTTCGGTTCGTTCTCTTCAGACATCAAGGCGGACCCTGCGGACCGCCTCTACCGCAAGTTCGACTGCTTCTTCTCGTTGGGAGGAGGCGACAACCAGACAACGTACATCATGGTCGCGAAGAACGACCACAGGGAGTCCTACGGGGCAGGCGCCGGCCGCATCGGCCGCATAACCGTAGGCAGACATCTGATAGAAGGGCTGAGCGAGGGCGAAGGGATCAGCGAGATCCGTCCGGTCATGTCCGAAGTAAGCACCGAGAACGTCGACGTAACCTCCGACATGTCCTATCCCATGGAGGAAGGATATTCGGTGGACACCAACGTCCTGATAAAGTTAGACCACGGGTCCCCCGTAGCGGCCGAACACATATTGATCACGGCTTCGGACATGGTCCTGGAAGTCACGGACCCGACGGGCAGCTACATCGCAAGCTCCGAGGACCTGGACGCCGACATAAAACCGGAAAAGGCCGCGGTCAGGGACACGGGTTCCGTGACCGTGAGGAACGAAGGCGCCGGGAAAGGCAGGATATATATATACAAGGATAAGAGGCAGGTCGCCCAGTCCCACAGCTCCGCGGGCAAGGTGGAGCGCGGGCTGGCGATCGTATCCATGGCCAAGAAAGGCGACAGGATATCGGTCGTGACAGATCCTCCGAGGATCCTGTCCGTGGGTATGACCCAGAAAGCCGGGGGCGAGTTCCTGTCCAAGGCCGGCGTGAAACAGGTAAGGAAGGGCGACACCTCCGACGGAGCGGTCATAGTCGAACAGACCCCCGAGCTTACCGTCGAAGCCCTGAAGTCCGGGACGGTGGAGACCTTCGGGGTCCCCCGGGACAGGGTCTACAGGATCGAGATAACCGCCGAGGACAAGATAACGTCGTATTACTTCAGGAAGGTCACGGGGCTCAGCCACAAGCCCATAGGGGCCCTGAAGGTCCAGTTCGCATTCGAGGGCGCATCGATGATAACCTTCTATGGCGACGAGATGAGGGGGAAGCTACTACATCCGCAGCCCCTGTTCAAAAAGGTGAAACGCGGAGATATAGGTATCACGAACCAGGCCCGCCCGTACTGCGGCCTGATGGGCATAAGGCTGCAGGACAGCAAGGAATACGGGCCCACCGGCGAGGAGCCGTACGGCACGAACATAGTGGGAAGGTTCGCGGACGACCTCAAGAGGCTTCTCGCCGAGGCCGAGGAAGACAAGACGATCTATATCACGGAGGATAAGATATGAGCGACGAAAGAGAGACCAGGCTGCTGATGATATCGCCCAGCTCCATGCTCACGCCCGACCAGCTCGTCCGCTCGGTCCATGCGATGAACAAAGACGTGAAGGTCAAGGAGACATGCTACGGCTGTCTAGTAGAGGGCAGAAGGGAAGTCGTCAAAGAAGTGCTGGACCAGATACGCGGCAAATACCGCAACGAGGTGTTCTCCAAGCGCAGGGCGTACCCGGCAGGCGACCCGAGAAGGTGCCGCGCCCAGCACGGCACAAGGCCGGGATACAGTCAACTGGAGGCCGAGTGGGCGCTGCTTTCGAACGTGCAGCACGGCCTCGAATGCGCCGACAGGGGCGAGAAGGTCGAACCTGTCCCGGAAAAAGGACTTTTTCCCGTAAGAGAATTCAAAAAAATTTGTGAGGAGTAACGATGAAGGTGTTCATAGACCCGCCGAACAGTCTGATACTGTTCGATATTGTAGAAAGATTCGGCCACGAGCCGCTCAGCGCCATGGCGGCGATCCAGGAGAAGATAGACAACCTGGAGATCGACATGCCGCCGATGAACGTGACCCTGGACGACGTGGTAAGGGGCCTGAAGTACGCCGGAGTCGAAGTCCCCTCGGGGATAAGGGGCAGGATGGCGATGTGGGGGCCCATGATCGAGGAGGCCGATGCGGCGATCATCATGGACAATGCGCCCTACAGCTTCGGATGCGTCGGATGCGAGCGCTCCAACGAGATGCTGAAATATCTTATCAAGAAGCGCGGGATCCCGAAGCTGCATGTGGCCTATCCCTCCAACGAGGAGGAGGCCAAGAACTTCGTCGTCAGCGCCAAGGAATTCCTGGAGGGGCTCGGTAAATGACGATAAAGATAGCGCAGCTCTCATGCGGAACGGAATACAGCAGCGTGCAGCACGAGATCGAGAAGGCAGCCCTGTCGGTAGGGGCCAAGATGGTCTATCCGGATGTGGGGGCGGCGGACGTCGACGATGCGGTCAAACGCTTCGGTTTCAACCCCCGCTCCAACCAGCTCAAGCTGATGATCGCAAGGGCGGCGTCCTTGGCGGACGGGAGGTACGATGCGGACGCGGTGTTCATATGCACATGCTTCAGGTGTGCCGAGGCCGCGTTGGTAAGGAACGAACTGAGGAGGTTCATACAGGACAACACGAACCTGCCGGTCGTAACCTATTCGTTCACGGAGAGGCTCAAAGCGTCCCAGATGCTCACAAGGATGGAGGCCCTCGTCACGATAGTTTCCAGGAAGGAGCTGCTTGCCAGGGAGAGGCAGACGGGATTGACCGCAGGCCTCGACTCGGGCTCGAGCACGACCAAAGCGGTCGTAATGCAGGACAATAAGATCATCGGAAAAGCTTGGACCGGTTCCGGGGACGTCGTCAAATCCGCGGAGCAGGTGCTCGAGGAGGCGATGAAGCAGGCAGGCATAGAACTCAAGGACCTTGAGGCCATCGGTACCACGGGATACGGACGTTACACTCTGGGCAAGCACTACAAAGCCAAGCTGGTGCAGGAAGAGCTCACGGTCAATTCTAAAGGCGCCGTATGGTTGGCCGGCCGTCAGAGAGGGGAGGCGACGATCCTCGACATAGGAGGAATGGACAACAAGGCGATCACGGTCCGCGACGGAGTCCCGGACAACTTCACCATGGGGGGCATATGCGCCGGCGCATCCGGCCGTTTCCTTGAAATGACCGCCAAGAGGATGAAAGTGGACATCGAGGACCTCGGCCCCCTCGCGATGAAAGGGGACTGGAGGAACGCCAAGATGAATTCGTACTGTTCCATATTCGGGATCCAGGACCTGGTCACCCAGCTCGGGGAAGGGAAGACCTTCGAAGACGTTGCCGCGGCGGCCTGCCACTCGGTCGCGGAGCAGGTCTACGAGCAGCAGCTCCAGGAGATAGATGTAAGGCATCCCATCATCCAGGTCGGAGGCACGTCGCTGATCACAGGTCTCGTGAAGGCCGTAGGGGAAATACTCGGAGAGATGCCGATCGTCCCGCCCGACTCCCAATACATTGGGGCGGTGGGAGGGGCTCTGCTGAGCTCGGGGATCCTGTGAGGTAAAGAAATGGACATCACGGTTCACGGAACGGACCCCTTCGGGAATGAAGCTTACAGGGTGCTCTTCGAGAACATAATGAACGATCTGGGCGAGGCCCTGGCCATTGAGAAGGCGGAGCTGGTCCTCAGGCCGGAGGCTCCTCTGTTCATATTCTCCGTGAGGTTGCGCGCCGAGCCCGTAAGCAAGACCATCGCAGACGTCAGCAGTCTCCGTGAGGAAGGTTCGGGAGTCCATATCACCATCACGGACGAGCGCTACGCGCCCGACATACTCGGTGCGATGTGGTCCATGTACGGCAGGAACAGCGTCGACCAGCAGACCCGTTTCGACATGTCGGTCGCCGACGCGGACCTGGAAGTGGTCAGCAAGACGGTGATCGCATCCGGCGAGGAGGCCCTGAAGGAGATAATCGGCTCCGTCTGGAGGTCGATGCCCGAAGGGATAAAGGTGCGCCACGTTTTCATCTCGGGGACGGCGGTCACGGTGGTGGCGACCGAGGAGATCATGAGACCGGAATTCATGAAAGAAGGGGCCAGGGTCCACGTTGAAATGGGAGGGTCGGCGGATGTTTGAGGTCATAATGTACGACGGCGGCGTTTACCGTTCGGCCGAACTTTTCGAGCTCATAGAAGACGTGGGAGGAGCGGTCCTGCAGAAGATCAGGAGCTCCCAGATGCTCACCGTCACCATGTCCATCCCGACCGAGGACAAGGAGGCAGTGGTCGCCCTCTGCAGGGAGATAGGGGGAGAGGTGAAGGAGGTTCCCCTCGCAGGTACGGAGATCGCCGTGGTAGGCCCTACACTGGGGCGCCATCACATGCCGCACCCCATATGCGACATAGCCGAGGCCCTCAGAAGGAAAGGGGCCCTCTCGATCGTCATGGGACTGGCGAGAGGAAGGGGCAAAGGAACGTCCCAGATATCCGGGTCGGAGGTTGCGATCATAAACGAGTACGACGCGGCGATCTTCTGCTTCGGTAATTTTAAATCATGCATCGAGGCCAAGGCGGAGCTTATGAAGGATATCAAGATACCGCTGATCCTGGTATGCGGACCGAGGCCGGAAGGGCTCGAGGACTACTGCGAGGGCATCGTCCCAGGAGTGGGGAGGAAGTCGGAGAGGATGAGGTCCCCAGACGAGAGGAACAAGCTAGACGAGATCGTGTCAATGACCGAGATGGTGCTGAAGGACAAGAGAAAGAGGATGTCCGAGGACCCTCTCTTCGTCCATCCTTCGGAAGTGAAGCAGGTGTTGGAGAATTACCATCCGATCGATATGTGCCTCAGACCTTCCCCGATAGTTCTGCATTTGGACGGGCTCAGGGCCAAGATACCCTATGACGAGAATATTCAGGCTATCAAAGACATAATGATATACGACCGCAAGCTTGGTGACATCGCCAAGATCACCGAGTCTAAACTCGACCGCAGCAGCATGCTGATAAAGATCAAGACCGGCTCGGAGGTAGAGTATGACGATGCCCGGAAAGCGGCCGGAAAGACGTAAGGGCACGTATGTTCTCTTCATGACCCTCCCCGAGGACATGCGGCTCAGCATCGGCTCTCGGGGAACGGTCTTTCTCAGGGCAGGCGAATATTGCTATGTCGGAAGCGCCATGAACGGCCTGGAACAACGCATCCGCAGACATCTCGCTCATGAAAAAAAGATACGCTGGCACATTGATAATCTGACGATGGTGGCTTCGGACATGGAAGCTTATGGGTCGGAATATCCCGGCTCGGTGGCGGAATGCGCAATAGCCGAGGTCGCCGTTTCGATGGGATTCGTGCCATCGGTGAAGGGTTTCGGTTCTTCGGACTGCGGCTGTTTATCCCACCTTCTATCAGTGCCAGAAGGCGGAAAGATGAAGCTCGTCGGCAACCTGCGCATGAGCAGGGTCCAGCCCTCTGGAGCGCGCGTCCGCGAGTGCGAATCCTTATAATGTATCAGGGTCTTTCGACTCTATAATCATCCGCACACTATAAAGTGGAGGGAACAAATGAAGGCAAACAGTGAAGTGATTCTAACTCGTAAAGTGACGCCCGAAACGATTACCAAACTCGAGGGTATCGTAGGCAAAGACAACATCAACACGGGCGACATGGACAAGATTCTATACAGCCACGACATGGCGCCCCTCCCCAAGGAGGCAGGTATGGCGTTCAAGAACCTGCCTGACGTGGTCGTAAGGCCGGAGACCGACGAGCAGGTGGCCAAAGTGGTCGCTCTCGCCTACAGGGACGGCATACCGATCATTCCCAGAGGCAATGCTACCTGGGGGCTCGGCGGATGCATGCCCACGAACGGCGGCATCGTGATCGACATGTCCTCGAAGATGAACAAGGTCCTCGAGATCAACACAGAGGGCATGTACGTGAAGGTCCAGGCCGGCTGCACATGGAAAGAGGCCCTTGACGAGTGCATGAAGCTCGGATTCATTGTGGGCTCCTATCCCTCCAGCTTCCCCGCCGGCACGATCGGGGCATGGACCTCGACCAACGGAATGGGAACGGGCAGCTACAAGTACGGGTCTTCCAAGGATAACATCCTCAACATGAAGGTCGTCCTTTCGGACGGGACCCTGATCGAGACCGGATACGACCATATCGGCTCCTACATGTCAGGCTACAACCTTAACCAGTTCTTCGCCGGCGCAGAGGGCACCCTGGGAGTGCTCACCACGGTGACGATGAGGATCTACCCCATGGGAGAGATCAGGCCCGTCGCCTACGAGTTCGAGAACCTGAAGGACCTCCACGGCCCCATCCAGAAGATCATCTCCCACGCCAGCATCAAACCTCTCCACATCGCATGGTCGGACTACATGCACTTCGCCAACCAGAGGAAGGCCGGGATACATGCGCCCAAGGTCAAGAACGTGCTCCTCGTTGCCCTTCAGGGGGACCCCAAGTTCGTCGACCTGGAGGAAAGCGAAGTCGACGCTATAGTGGCGGAGTTCGGAGGCAAGAAGCTCGACAGGGAGATCGCAGACCACGAGTGGTCCGAGAGATGCTACGAGTTCAGGGCCAGGAAGGTCGGTGTCGGAGAGATCCCTGCCGAAGTAATCGTCCCCGCCAAACACTGGGGAGAGTTCGTAGATGAATGCTACAAGGGATTCGAGGTCATGAAGATGGAGCCCGGAGGGGTCATCGGGGTCATAGTGGACCGCAGCACCGCGCTGTTCATGCCCTATTACTTCAAGGACGACGAGTCGCTCCTCGGAATGACGGCGTTCTCTTTCAACTTCTACCTCGGAGACAGGGCATCCCTTTACGGAGGAAGGACCACGGGATTCGGAGTGTTCTTCGCCTGGAATATGGACGTCATCCACGACGGCGAGACCGCCGACTTCATGAGGGACCTCAAGACTGCCCTCGACCCCCGCGACGTAATGAACCCGGGACACCTCGTCTGCGGAAAGACCAGGTTCGGCATCAACATGAGCAAGCAGCTCATGGGATTCGGAAGCAAGCTCATACAGGGAGTCAAGAAACTCCTGCCCGCAGACACGACCTTCAGCGACAACATGAAGAGATTCAGGTACAGCGACATGGAGCACGAGGTCGAAGAAGGAAGGTTCCGCGTACTCGGCGACGGAAACCAGTGAGCGACCGTCCGAAAACCCCTTATCATAACATCTTTCCATTTTATTAACAATTCAATCGTTGAAAATCGAATGTTATTAAGATTCCAGCTAATCTTTAATAGTCGATCGATCTAGAGCGGCCTATGAGGAAAAATGCCGCGATAGCAATATCGCTTGTGGCGATACTCGCAGTGGCGGGCGTCGCAGTCGCGATCGTCCTTACCAACGACAGCGATGATAAGAAATACGTGTACACGACGATGAGCTGGCAACAGGAAATGGTCCAGGAGATAGTCGGTGATGAATATACTGTAGTATCTTTCCTGGAGGCCAACACCAGCCCCCATGCGACCGAAATAACACCGGGAATAATCGCGTCCCGCAACACGGTGGCGTATTTCGCCGTTGGATCGGGCGTTGAGTGGGAAGAAACTAATCTCGAAATTATCAGGGACCAGCAGGGTATCACCACATTCGAGTGCTGCGAAGAGCTCATCGAGCTGGGCGTTATGGACCCGCTTCTGGAAGGAGAGGAGCATGAGGGTTCCGAAGAGGGTCATGGCCATGCGACCGATCCTCACGTCTGGGCATCGCCTGAGCGCCTGGCACTTATTGCGGAGTATGTCAAGGACATGATGACCGAACTCGAACCGGACAACGCGGCCGTCTTCGAAGCGGGATGCGCCAGCTACCTGGCCAAAGTAGACGTGTTGATAGGGCTCGAACAAGAACATCTGACAGGCAAGGCGACTACCGAGATCATCGTCTGGCACCCTTCCTGGGCGTATCTTCTTCCGGATAATGTGACCGAGGCAGAGCTCATGGAAGCAGCCGAGGCGGCATCCACGCCCTCATCGATCGCGATGCTGCAGAAAGGGACGCCGGATAATCCTATCAACGTGTTCCTTTCGGAACCGGAACAGATCAACGGTCTTACCAAGCAGGGGCTTTGTGAAATGGGAATATATGTAAACATAATAGTGATTAACATACTCGCCGGGGACTGGGTCGAATATCTGGGCCAGGTAATCGTGGAACTGGGAGTTAATATTCCGGATGCGGGGACATGAATTGATGATACCAATAGAAATTAAGGACCTTACCGCTGGATATGACGGCCGAGCCGTTTTCAGCAACGTCGACCTGGAGCTCAGGGACAAAGACTTCCTGGCGGTCATAGGGCCCAACGGCGGCGGGAAGACAACGCTCTTCAGGGCGATCCTGGGCCTAATAAAACCCATGGGGGGGACCGTAAAAGTGTTCGGCAAGGAGCCGGCAGGTTCGCCCCCGGGCATAGGATACGTTCCGCAGAACGAGAATCTGGACTCAGAATATCCAATAAGTGCCAGGGAAGTCGTCCTTATGGGAATGAGGTGCAAGAAGGGCCTTAGGCCGTTCTATTCCAGTGAGGAGAAGGAGTCCGCAGAGAGGGCCATGGAGTACGCCGAGGTCTCGGATTTCGCAGACAGCCGAATAAGCAACCTGTCGGGAGGGCAGAGACAGAGAGTATACCTCGCAAGGGCTCTTGCCCCGGAACCGAAGATACTCATGCTGGACGAACCCACCGCGAGCCTGGACCCGTCGATGAAGGACTGCACCTACGACATACTCAGGAAGCTGAACAGGGACGGGATAGCCATAATGGTGATAACCCACGATATGAGCAGCATCTCTCATGATGTCAAACGTGTAGCATGCATGAACCGCAGGCTGATAGTCAACGATGCGCCCGAGATAACCCAGGAGATGATCGCATTGGGATTCCACTGCATCCCCGAGCTAGTGCACATAGGTCCCTGCGATTGCGGAGGTCACAACGATGGTTGATTGGGTCGCGGCATTCTCGATGCCTCTGATTCAGAACATGTTCATGGTCGCGGCCATAGCATGCGTTCTTTGCGGAGTCGTGGGAACCCTGGTGGTCGTGAAACGGATGGTGTTCGTAACGGGCGGCATAGCACACACCACTTTCGGAGGTGTGGGTCTTGCATATTATGTTATGTCCGTCGTCGCGGTCTCATGGTTCACCCCCATGATCGGCGCCGCACTGTTCGCGGTCGTTTCGGCGGTCATAATGGCGCTTCCCGCGGTATCCAAGAAGCTGAGAGAGGACTCGGTCATCGGAGTACTATGGTCAGTGGGAATGGCGCTGGGAGTGATTTTCATGAGCCTCATGGACAGGTCCGTCGTTACGCCCAGGTCCTTCGAGAGCATACTTTTCGGAGACATATTGCTGGTCGGAAGCTTCGAGCTCAAGGCGATAGCCGTCGTGACGATATTGTCGCTGGCCATAATCGCTCTGTTCTTCAGAGACCTGCAGGTACTGACGTTCGACGAGACCCATGCAAGGCTCAGCGGCATCAACGTCACAGCGATGAACCTCGTCCTTTACGTGCTGATAGCCATCGCCTGCGTCGTGGCCCTGAACGTGGTGGGCATAGTGATGGTCATAGCCCTGATAACGATACCCGCGGCCATGTCCAACATGTTCACTGAGAGCCTCAAAGAGATGATGATCGTGTCGGTGATACTTTCATTGATAATGGCTTTCTTCGGTCTGATAATTGCCATCGGAGCAGACATCCCGCCGGGAGCCACCGTTTCTGTGACGATGGGCGTATTGTTCATCATAGCCATAACGGCAAAAACGGCTTACGTAAAGATTGCGCAGGGGAAAGCGGAATGATCATATCCGGTCGAGAAGAGCTCCGATCCCTCCGATCACGTCCGTGACACCTGCATCCTCCCAGTCTTTCAGGGTGCAGCCTCCTGAAAGCACCCCGATGAAGGAGGCTCCCGAATCCCGTGCGGTGTGCCAGTCGCCTAGATTATCGCCAAGGTACAGGATCTCCTCCGGCTCTACTCCCATCTCTTCGGCCAGATGCCTCATGGCCATCGGCGAGGGCTTGGCATCGCCGTAAGGATAATCATCCCTGCATACTATGGCATCGAAGCGGCCACAGATGTTCCAGATACCCAGGACAGACTCGGCATAGTCTCTTCCGCCCCTCGTGAGGATTCCCACTTTGTAGCCTTGTTTCTTGAGAGCGTCCATGGTCTCAACGGCCAGCGGGAACGGTGAAGCTTCCAGGTAGTACTGTTTTTCGACCTCGGTGCTCCTGTCGTTGATCTTTTGTATTATGTCCTCGGCATCGTCCCATCTGCCGGCATCGTATATCCATTGGTAGACCGGCACCTTCATCAGGCGTTCGTCCCCCTTCCAATCGTGCTTTCCAATGGGGATGTCTTCCTCTTCCAGGACCTCTGAGACAATGTTGTGAAGTCGGGGATAGTCTACCCTCGTGTTCATGAAAGTGCCGTCCATGTCAAAACCGACAGCTTTGATACGGGGATCCAACGCCATGGACGTTAATGTGCCACGTTGTTAATAATGTTAATCAAGAAAAATAAAAAAGAGTCATGTGAGAGTAGTAGCCCCCCTTCTGTTTCAGGCGGCATTC
>DAMX01000033.1:67351-74238 GCA_002497195.1 Methanomassiliicoccaceae archaeon UBA354
CTAATGCACCCTACCCGCCGGTCCAGGGCAGATCATCCCGGCTGTATGAGCTTGCTCCGATGAGGTGTCGCCGTTTCACCAGATCTCCGGGAACGTCACTGTCTTCAGATCATACTTTTTACCGGAGCTGTGTCGTTTCTGGGCCCTTGCCGAGGCTCTCGCCCCGCAGCATTTCGCTGCTCATCTTGCCCTCGGAGGAGGGAACTTCCTCAGCTGGACCGAAGTCCTACCGTCAGCCGCCCTCTCTCTCATGACATCCGTCCATCGCTGAACGGATATTTGTTTTAATCGGAAATATGAAAAGGGTAAGAGGTTTTGTTAAAGTTTCAGGCCCTGTTCTTGCTATCCTTGTCGACCATTCCGGTGGATTCCTTTAGCTCCTTGTCCATCATGGCGTCGATCCTTTCGGCTTCGGCCTGAATTTCTTCGGGCCTGGGGATGTTGCCCAGGATGTCGTCGGTGTTGCCGAAGGCCTTCTCGATGTCCTCGATGGTGGATATCGCCCTGTCGGGTGACTTGGCGGCGGATCCGACATACTCGGAAATCCCCTCCATCAGCCTGGTCACTTCCATTGGGAAGAATATCTTCGAGGATTCGCCCTGTCCGACCTTGACCATGGTGTCCATCGAAAGCACCGATAGGGCCTTGGAGTCCATGGTAGCCGCGCCCACTGAGAGGATGCGCAGCCTCTGAGCCTCTCCCTGCCCCTCGAGTATCGTGGCCACCCTGGTGCCCTCAGCCTCGAGGACCATGGCCTGTCTGCGCCCCTCGGCCTGAAGGATGCGGGATTTCTTTTCTCCCTCTGCCTTCAGGATCGCCGCTCTCTTGAGTCCGTCCGCTTCGAGGATGGCGGCACGCCTCTTTCTCTCCGCAGAGGTCTGCTCCTCCATGGAGTCCTTGACCTTGGCAGCCGGGTCAACCTCTCTTATCTCGACAGCCTCAACCTTGACTCCCCACTTGTCGGTGGCCTCATCCAGGGTGTCCCTGAGCTGGAGATTGATCTTCTCTCTGCTCGAGAGGATCTGGTCCAGCTCCATCTCTCCGATCACAGATCTGAGGGTGGTCTGAGCCAGGTTTATGGTGGCGATCCTGTAGTTGGTGACCTCGAAGTACGCTTTCTTGGGGTCGATTACCTTGACATAGATGATGGCATCAACGTTCACAGGGGAGTTATCCTTCGTTATGACCTCCTGCCTGGGNNCTCCTCCATGGAGTCCTTGACCTTCGCGGCAGGGTCCACTTCGCGTATCTCGACGGCTTCTACCCTGACTCCCCACTTGTCGGTGCTCTCGTCGAGGGTGTCCCTGAGCTGGAGGTTTATGGTCTCCCTGTTGGAAAGGATCTGGTCAAGCTCCATCTCTCCTATGACGGCCCTCAGAGTGGTCTGTGCCAGGCTGACGGTCGCGATCTTGTAATGAGTTACTTCGAAGTAGGCCTTTTTGGGGTCCGTAACTTTGATGTAAATGATGGCGTCCACGTTGACAGGCGAGTTGTCCTTGGTTATGACCTCCTGTCTCGGGATGTCCAGGACTTCCGTGCGCAGGTCTAGTTTGACGACCTGGTTTATCAAAGGGAACACTACATTGAGACCTTGGTTGAGTATCCTTACATATTTACCGAGCCTCATATATATGCCCTGTTCATAGGGCTGAACGATCTTCACCCCGCTTATCACGATCAGAACGATGACGAAAATCACCAGAAGGGCGATGGTCATCAAGATTGTTTCACTGTCCATTTGTTTTTTCCTCCGTATTCTTCATAAATCAATAATCTGCATTCACTCTTCCGGCTCGATGAAGACGTGTACTCCTTCGCTTCTGACGACCCTGGTCTTGGTGCCGGCCTTGATGGGCACCTCTGAATTGGCGCTCCATGTGTCCGTCCCGATGCGCACCTTTCCCTTCAGAGTCCCGGGTACGGTGTCCACGGTGACGACGCCCTTCTCGCCGACGAGCGTATCTGTGATGGTCGTAGACGGCGGCTCGGGCTTTCCCAGGAACCTGTATGCATATATCGTCAACAGGGTCACGGGGATGGCCACGACGATTGCCAATGCGACCGAGTACCATGTGAAAAGTAGTTCGGGCTCGAAAAGACCCAATCCTCCTATGATGACGAATATGACTGCAGGTATGATCATGAACACACCGGGCATCGTGGCCTCCACGATCAGAAGTACCAATCCGACGATTATCAGCAGCAACGCAACGGCCATCGCTAGTTCCATGCCACACCATGCACTTTTCGTTATTTAATCATGTGTTAATACAAAAATCGCGTTATTTTTTAATCCACCAGGTCCGTTTGGACGGTAAACCTTATTAACTGAATCTTATTACTCGGGATGGAGCAGGGGTAGTCAAGCATGGCCAACGACGCTAGGTTGAGGGCCTAGTCCTTAGTGGTCCGCGTGTTCAAATCACGTCCCCTGCACCATTTTTCTTTTCATTCCTGCTTTGGCATCCCGTGTAAGAGGATTCTTTTTCTGGCACACGATCGCCGTTGCCGATATGGTACGACCTGAAGCGTCTGAATGTATTTCGTTCAGGTTACGTTATGCAGCGGACTGTAGCGTTCAAAGGATTTTTTCTTACCGGGAGGGGGCGCCAACGATAATTCATGACCGCCTATCACGTTGAAATCTTTCTCATGGGTCGGCCGATCCGCATCAAGCGAAGGTAATCGCCCGTGAACGGGTCCGGAGATCAGAATACCGAATCGCGCAGGGCATGCAGATTTACGTCGGTGTCAGCGCACACGTAGCATGCGAATATTAAATATTCATCGGGAGCGCGATCGGCAAGATCAGCACTCTCCAACGGGAATATGTGGTCAGAAGATGATTATGCAACCGATCCGGAAGTCACGCCGTTTCGTAAATAGGGCGTATCTTCCCCCTTCTTATCCTGTCGCGGAGGTCCATTACGTTGCTGCGCACGGTCTCGATCATTTTACGATAGTCCGGGTCGGCATGACCTCCGGGGTCATCAAGGCCCCAGTTCTCGGTGTAAGAGCACGGGATGTCAGGACAGGAATCTCCTTTTCCCATTGTGATCACTATATCTACCTTGGGGAGTTCGGACAGGGGCCTGGTGTCATTTTCGGTTATGTCGCAGCTGCAATACTCCAAAAGCATCCAGGCGACCCTGTCGTCGACCACAAAAGATGATTCTGGGCCAGCCGAGTACGCCTCGAAGGCATCGGAAGCGTACTCCCTGGCGAGGGCTTCGGCGACCCGGCTTCTGTACGAATTGTGCAGGCATAGAAAGGCTACTTTAGGCTTATTTTTCATAATCCCCTCAAAGCACGCAGACGATGCAGTCCTGAGATGCACAAACGGGATTATTAATCTTCCACTTGAGGGCCCACGTCTTTATGCCTTTCGCTACTTCTGTCAGCTCCCTTCCCATTTCGGTGAGCCGGTATTCGCTTCTTATCGGCACGGTTGCGGTGTCGACCCTCCTTTCGATCACGCCTTCCTCCTCAAGGTTCCTGAGCCTTTCCGAGAGGATCTTGGGAGTGATGTCCTTCATAGACCTCTTGATCTCGGAGAACCTTTTCCATGTATCCCCTCCCCTGTAAAGCTCCAGTATGATCAGCAGCGTCCATTTCTTGGAAAGGAATCCCATGGTCCTGTACACGGTACAGTTGTCGTTCATGATATCCCGTAAGATACCTGCCGTATATAACCCAGTATCTTTATTATACAAACTACCTAAAGTATAGGAGTTAAAAAAATGTCGGAGATGTTTTGTTTTCAGTGCGAGCAGACGGCCAACGGGACCGGCTGCACGGGAAAGGCAGGAGTATGCGGAAAACCATCGGACGTGGCGAACCTTCAGGACGACCTAATCACCGCCCTGATAGACCTTGCCAAGAGCGCCCATGGAAAGGCAGACGCCAAGACGGACGACATCGTCACCGAGGCCCTGTTCCGTACGATAACCAACGTCGACTTCGACCCGAGGTCGGTATCGGCCCAGATCGATGCGGTCAAGAAGGAGCGCTCCAGGGTTGGGTCCGGATGCAAGTCATGCGGCTGCGGATCCAACAAGTTCAATCTTGTATCGGTCTGGAAGGACGACGAGGATATCAGGTCACTAAAATCTCTGATACTCTTCGGACTCAAGGGAGTCGCCGCCTACGCATTCCACGCCAAGGCGCTCGGATATTCCGACCCCGAAGTCAGTACGTACATGTACAATGCCCTGAGGACGATCGGCTCCAACGCCAGTCAGGAAGAGCTCCTGGCGATGGTCATGGAGACCGGGCAGGCCAACCTGAAATGCATGAAGGTCCTGGACGAGGCAAACACCGAGACATACGGCGTCCCCGCTCCCAACAAAGTCTCGATGAAGATCGCGAAGGGACCGTTCATCATCGTCACGGGACACGACCTCCTGGACCTCAAGAAGCTTCTGGAGCAGACCGAAGGAAAGGGAATATCCATCTACACCCACGGCGAGATGCTCCCTGCCCACGGATACCCCGAGCTGAGGAAGTACGCGCACCTGAAGGGGAACTACGGAACGGCCTGGCAGAATCAGCGCAACGAATTCGACGGCGTCCCCGCACCCATACTCTACACAACCAACTGCCTAATGAGGCCAAAGGACAGCTATGCCGACCGCGTATATACCACCGGCCCCGTGGCATATCCCAACGCGGTGCACATCGGTGAGGACAAAGACTTCACGCCGGTCATCGCCAAGGCGCTGGAGCTGGGCGGATACAAGGAAGAAGTTCAGATGACCGGGGTCAACGGAGGAAAGACCGTGACCACCGGATATTCGGCGGGAACGATACTGTCGGTGGCCGATAAGGTCGTCGAAGGCGTCAAAGCAGGAGCGATAAAGCACATTTTCCTCGTGGGAGGATGCGACGGCGCCAAACCGGGAAGGAACTATTTCACGGAGTTCGTCAAGAACACTCCGAAGGACACCCTCGTGCTGACCCTCGCATGCGGCAAGTACAGGTTCAACGACCTGGACATCGGAGACATAGGCGGAATACCCAGGATACTGGACGTCGGCCAGTGCAATGATGCATATGGGGCCGTAAAGGTCGCTCTGGCACTCGCGGACGTGTTCAACTGCACGGTCAACGACCTTCCTCTCTCGATCGTGCTGTCCTGGTACGAGCAGAAGGCGGTCGCCGTGCTGTTGACCCTTCTGAGCCTGGGCGTCAAGAACATATATCTGGGACCTTCGGTTCCGGCGTTCCTTTCGCCCAACATCGTCTCATTCCTCGTGGAGAACTTCGGGATAGCTCCGATCAGCACTCCAGAGGCGGACATGAAGAAAATGCTCGGCTGATACCGAACTATCAAACCTTTTCAATTCCGGCGGGAGAAGATGCAAGCAAATGGCTTCCCCGCCGGAAACAGGACCATGTTCACTGGGATCCGAAGGTGTCCCTCAGAAGTTCCATATCGATCCTTTCCTCGCACAATTCCGAAACCGTATCTACTATACCGTTCACCGCTTCCGGAGGCATGATCCCGTTGATGGTCATCCTTGACGGAAAAAGGTACCTAGAATCGAACGAATACTCTTCCAAGAACGCCCTGCGGGACTCCATGTATGCCCCCAGCACGTCTGAACCGGCCTTTTGGAGGTTCACCGAGATGCAGGACTCGCCGTCTACGCCTCTCGTGCGACAGGACACTATCCCGATGCTGGAGGCCGGGTCCAGGTTCTCTATCTCAAGTTTTCTCACTTCTTCGGGACCTAGGCCGGTTTCGGCGACTATCATCATGAAGGCGAATGCCCTGATCGTCCTGAAGTCCGCGCCGATGTTGGTTAAGGCCCTGTTCCTCAGCCGGACGTAGGTCCTGAGAACTCTGCTGTCTTCGCTTTCAGAGCATCCCCTGAGATTGTGTGCATCCATGTTATCACGCAAGGACAGCTTATCCTTCCGGATTAATGGCACCCCGGCGTACAGTTAGCTTAACTCCGCCAGTAGCTGCGGGCGGATTCCCCCATCATCACCGCATTCTCGTCGGGAGTATTCAACGGCATCTCGCATCCCGGTGCGAGTATCAGCCCGCCGTCGGAACCTGCCGCATCTATTATGCGGTAGCTTTCTCTTTTCACCATCTCGGGGGTGCCCATCATCATGACGGAGACAGGGTCGATGTTGCCCATGATGGCCATGTCCCCTGCGCTTTTTCTCGCTGCCGCCGGGTCTACGGCATGGTCGAAACTGAAACAGTCTGTTCCAATCTCTTTGAGAACAGACATGGTGTTAAGAGTGTTGCCGCATATGTGGACGAACGCTGGCACATTGCAATACGCTTTCGTATCGGCTATGACCTCCCTGATAGCATCGTAAGAGTACTCCCGGAACATGTCCTTGGATATCAGATCCTCGGAGGACGTGGGGTCGGCCATCCAAAGCACGGTGGCCCCGGCCTCTATCATCCTCTGCTCCATGGCAGCGACCAGGCCTGTGACCTTTTTGACCGTCGCCTTGACATAATCCGGTTCCAGAAGCGTCTGGAACATCATGTTCTCGGTGCCCATCGCATATCCTGCCATAGTGAGGGGTCCCCAGGAGAGGCCGCATATGTGCAGGTCCTCGGGCAGTATCCGTGCGGTCTCCTCGATGCTGTCCACGAAAACGCTGGTGAAACGGGGGCATTCCGAAGCCTTGAAGGGATCGAAAACCGCAAGCCCCTCGAGCTCCTCAGGCCCGTTTATCATGGGCTTGGGAACCATCCCATAGTCGTCCTCGGGGAACCTGACCTCTCCACCCATATCTGCGAAAGGTATCTGGGAGTCCAATATCGGTTTGACGAAATCCGAGCGGGTCTTCATCGCATAATCGACCGAAACCCTTGCCGAGAGGAGAGGGTCGTTCCTTGCCTGGGTCACCGTGTATCC
>DAMX01000033.1:74654-76289 GCA_002497195.1 Methanomassiliicoccaceae archaeon UBA354
GCCGAACGTATGGCGTTACGTATCTTGTCTGCCTCCAGGTTGAGACCGACAGCGTCCAGCGCCATCGCCGCCGCCAGCATGCAGCCGGTGGGATTCACGGTGTCGGTCCCTGCAAGGTGTTCGACCGGTCCGTGCAGGGGCATGAACATCCCGCCGGTCTCGCTAAGATATCCCACGCAGGTCAGGTAAGCTCCGCCGCACATGCCCGTGAGAGCCCCGGAAACGGCGTTGCTGTACGGCACGGGCGTGACGATAACATCGGCGAACGAAGGGTCCATGATGAGCTTGGACGTCGCATCGGCGACGTCCATGTCGTCGATTATGAACTCGGAAGCCGCGAACTCCTTGTAGAAAAGGTCTGCGAACATGGCGTCGGAATACGGGTTGAGCTCCAGGTCCCTGAGGCAGGTGATCTTGCGCCTCTGCTTCGCCGTGGCGATGCGCTCTCCCATCCTGAAGACCTTCCTGCATCCTCCGGCATCGATGTAGTATTCCACGCTCACTCCGTTCAGGGTTTCCACTTCCTTTGAGGTGCCCACCGTCTGAGGATTGCAGTTTATAAGCATGCAGTCCAGGCCGGAAACGCCGATACCGTCGCCGAGGGGCTGGAACTTCCTCAGGACCGAACACATGTCCAGCTGTTTCCTGAGGGTCGCCAGGGGGTCCCTGTAGTTTTTCTCTATCGCACGGTTCAGCACGGGGGTCGCGATTATCGCGTCGGATTTCGCGGCCAGCTCCATCGTCTTGGGAGGAAGGAAATATCCTGTTTTCTCGTATGCCGAAGCGCCTATCTTACCATGGAGTATCTCCACCTCTCCCGTGACGGCCTCCAATACGGATGTTGCGGCGTCGGTTATCTCCTTTCCGACCCCGTCGCCGGGAAGGATGAGGACCTTCTTCGGCATGTTTCCACCTCAGAGCAGCCTGTCCGCCAGGCCAGCGTATATCAGGGGCAGAGTGATCGTGGCATCGCCTTCGACGGTCATCTTCTTGGCGTTGCTCTTGACCTTGCCCCAGGAAACGGCTTCTCTGATCGCGGCGCCCGAGAGGGAGCCGTCATATTCCTGTGCGGTGGTGAGATATATGCAGAAATCGAGCCCTCCTCTGAACTGGTTCCACCAGATCACGTGGTGTTTGGATATGCCGCCGCCTATGATTATCGCCCCGGTGTATTTGGCGTCGTTCGTCATCTCGGCGAGCATCTGCTCGTCGCCGAAGAGGTCTACTCTGAGGTTGCGGTGCATCTGATAATATGTCCAGAGCTGGGAGCCGAAAGACCCGTCGGTTATGCCGGGTACGACGATGGGCACCTTGTTAGCATGGCACTGGTACAGCAGGCTGTCCTCGCCCGGCATCCTCTTGCCGACCTCGTCTATGATCTCGTGGGTGGTCATGTCCTTGCGGTCCTTGAAGATCTCGTCGAACATGGGCAGGAGGTTGTCCTCGAGGACGATCCCGTAGCATGAATCGGGGACAAGGACGTTCCCGAGCCTGCTGACGCTGTGCCTTCTGAGCCTGGCGTCGTCCATCATGAAGTCTCCCTTGTAGTAGGCCGCGAAAGTCCTTGAGATGTCGTGGTCGAGGGTACCGCAGGTGGTTATTATTAGGTCGACCATGTGGTTTTTCACCATATCG
>DAMX01000059.1:0-270 GCA_002497195.1 Methanomassiliicoccaceae archaeon UBA354
TGGAGTGGTCCCCGCATAAGCGGGGGTGATCCTGTGGAGCTCCGCCGTGCCATGATATCGTCAGCGTGGTCCCCGCATAAGCGGGGGTGATCCGCTCACGGTGGTCCGGGGTGAGGAGCTGGAGATGTGGTCCCCGCATAAGCGGGGGTGATCCGATAAGAGGCGGCGAGGTCTACGATATCCGCGCGTGGTCCCCGCATAAGCGGGGGTGATCCTTATAATTTATGTGCGGTCCAACTCTCGGCAACGTGGTCCCCGCATAAGCGGGGG
>DAMX01000059.1:511-1051 GCA_002497195.1 Methanomassiliicoccaceae archaeon UBA354
CCCCGCATAAGCGGGGGTGATCCGTCCGACAGCTCGTCCCTATAGCTGGAGATCTGGTGGTCCCCGCATAAGCGGGGGTGATCCCTGGATAGTTTCTGGATAGTGACGTTGAGATACGTGGTCCCCGCATAAGCGGGGGTGATCCCTCGTCGCCAAGGACATGACCGGACTCAAGGTCGTGGTCCCCGCATAAGCAGGGGCGGCCCTTCTACAGAGCGTAACTGCAAAGACAATCTGTAACCATGTACTCCGACGGCATCTTTATAACAGTTATAACACTTATAACGTTATATGATTTATATCGCTCCAATTCAATAGATGCATTATGCCCAGTACTGGAAATGTCGAGAAGATTTTAAAAAACGAAACGGCCGACGTCTTCGAGCCCATCAAGATCACCAAGAATATCGAGGCAACCTATTCCAATTACATCAGGTCCACGTTCCGCACGGAAAACGATGCCTATAACAGTCAGATCGAGAAACTGTTGAACGGAGGGTACGAGCTTGTCAAGGGACCGTATCTGCAGATATCGGAAAA
>DAMX01000059.1:1290-3321 GCA_002497195.1 Methanomassiliicoccaceae archaeon UBA354
TCGGAAAAACTGTCGACGGACATGAAACTGTACGAACACCAGATCGACGCTATCAGGAACATAATCGAAAAGGACAGGAGCACCGTGGTATCAACAGGGACAGGCTCGGGAAAAACCGAGAGCTTCCTGATACCCATATTAGATCACCTCATGAGGGAGGTCGAGTCGGGCAATATCCGTGAGAAAGGCGTCAGGGCGATGCTGATCTATCCTATGAACGCGCTGGTCAACGACCAGATCGCCCGTTTGAAGGACCTACTGTGCAATTACACCGAAATAACTTTCGGTTTTTTCACCGGGGACACCCACGGGATGAAGAGCGATGACGATTACAAAAGGAAATACAAAACCGACCCGTCCGCAAACGAGATTTTCCTCAGATCGGAGATGCGAGAGGCACCTCCCCACATACTGATCACGAACTATGCCATGCTGGAACACATATTGATAAGGCCCGAGAATTCAGTGGAGATCTTCAGCCCCGAGCGTGCGCATCTGTGGAAATATGTTGTGCTGGACGAGGCCCATACATACAGCGGCGCCAAGGGGGCCGAGGTCTCCATGCTGCTTAGGCGCGTACGTCAGACCCTCGGGAACAAGTCGCTGAGGTTCATACTGACCAGTGCGACGATGGGCTCCGGACCGGGCTCGAACGAGGAGATCGCCGAATTCGCGAACAGTCTGACAGGTTCCCATGACATTGAGGCCTCGGACATCATCAGAGCGGCGACAGACCCGATAAACATGCCTGAAGAAATGCGTGAGGTTCCATCGGAATACTATAGAAAGGTGCTAGATTCCGGATACGACCCGGAGATTATAAGGTCGGTTTCCGCAAGCATCGACGACGGCAGCCTGAAACATCTCGGGGAAGTACTCATTCACGATCCGAACCTTTGGAAGGTCCGCAGAGCTCTGGAAGAGACAGTGAAGACAGTATCCGATATCTCTCTCGAAACAGGCCTGGGCGAAGAGGAGGTCGTCCAAATAGTGAACGCATCCGGAAATGCCCAGGATCAGATGGGCAGGAAAGTGATGGAATCCCGTTATCATGTGTTCATCAGGTCGATAAACGGAGTGCATATAACTTTGAAACCCTCGCAGAAACTGTCGTTCACTGCTCAGAAAAAGATGCTTGACGAAGAGATAGGTGAAGAGTTCAGATGTTTCCAGATGTCCGCCTGCTACAACTGCGATGCGATATTCCTGCCAGGATATGAAGACCTAACAAATCACAAATTGAAGCAGCTGTCCGATGCAGATGCGGCAAGCGAGGAGGATATCGAAAAAAACGATCTGTTCATGCTATGCGGGGACTCGGATTACGACCCCTTGCAGGCGGAGGCCGATGAAAGATACGCAAAGAGCTTCATGCACCTGTGTTCAAAGTGCGGTACGCTTAGCCCCATGCACGGCAAGAGGGAATGCGGTTGCGGAGAACAGTATTCTAACCTTGTGAGGATAGCCCTCGATGACGCGTACAAGGACAAGCTCTGCGAATGCCCACGGTGCGGTCAGAGGAACAACAAGTTCGGGATAGTACGAGATTATTACTTGGGCGCCGAGGCCGCCTCGTCAGTATTGGCGTCCTCTCTTTTCAACGAGATGCCATCTCCGCACGTCGAGGAGCCTGACGAACGTCGGACCAAGCAGATACTTATGTTCTCGGACAGCCGCAGAAGCGCCTCTTACGCCGCGATAAACCTGAACGACACGCACGAGAACATACTCATGCACCGCATCATCCGGGAGGTCACGAAGAAGGAATCGTTCGAAAAAGGGGTCCCCTTCGGAATCTTCGTCGATGAAGTCGCTAAAATTATCGCCGAGGTCTACGGCAGGGACCGCAACAGCGACAGCGGCCTGAGCACTTCCAAGGCATTGGAATACGTCTGTCGCGAGGCCGTCAGCGGAGAGAGCAACAAATCGCTGGAATATGCGGGGCTTTTGAAATTCGAGGTCAGGAACGTTCCGGAAAGGTTCGGAGATCTGACCGGCGAAGAAACGAGGGCGCTCTTCAACCAGGCGCTC
>DAMX01000059.1:3524-8968 GCA_002497195.1 Methanomassiliicoccaceae archaeon UBA354
CTTCAACCAGGCGCTCTGGCATATAAGGTCGAGAGGTTCCGTTTCCAAACCATACGGGATCGAAGACGATGTCTTCCGGGACAGTTGCAAATGCTACGGCACGATCGCAAAGACGGCCGACAGCCAAAAGAGCAAAAACCAGAGGGTATACGCCACAAAAAAAGTAAAGGCGTACCTCTCGAAGGTGATCGGCGATGAAAATATAGCCAAGTTCATGGACGAGCTTTTCAAATCCGAGTATTTCGACATCGGAAAGGGCGGTTATGCCTTCAACCTTTCCAAATTGTACGTGGCTCCCGAGGCGGTACAATATCACTGTCCCAAATGCAGGAAAAAATATCCATACTCCGTGAAGGGCATATGTCCTAAATGCCTCGAGGAAAGTCTTGTGGAGTCCCCTTCGGATTTCTACGGGTCAGACGACCATTTCACAACACAGTATCGCGACATGCCCCTCAACTCCATGATCGTCAAGGAGCACACCGCCCAGCTGAACAAGCAGCTGCTGGCGGAATATCAGACCAGGTTCAAGGACAGGGCGATCAACGTCCTGAGCTGCTCTACGACTTTCGAGATGGGGGTGGACATCGGTTCTCTGAGCACGGTGTTCATGAGGAATGTCCCGCCATCCCCTTCCAACTACATACAGCGCGCCGGGCGCGCCGGAAGAAGCGAGGAATCCTCTGCATACGTGCTCACGTTCTGCAAGAACGCATCCCACGACGCATATTACTTCCACAGGCCTGAAGAGATCATAAGCGGCAAGGTGAAGACTCCCATCGTCAAGGTCGAAAATCCAAAGGTCGCCATCAGGCACGTTTTCGCGTCCGCGATCGCGCACTTCTGGAAAACAAAGGGCGAAGCCCCCCAGAGCGTCGGAGAATTCGCCGAGGAGGAGTACTTCAGGGAGATCGAGGATTACGTGAGAAGCAAACCAGAGGACCTCAGGAAATTCATTTCAGGATTTCTGCCGAAGGGACTGAACGAGTATTCCGGCGGGGACGCCACCATCGATGCCGGCTCTTTCGGCTGGATCGATCCCTTCATAGGCGATGACGGGCGTCTAAGGGTACTGCTGGAGGAATACCAGAAGGACATGGGCACCCTGGACGAGATGCAGAAGAAAAGTGTAGAGAAAGAAGGCTTCCGAACGGCAGAAGAGATCAAAAAGACAAAAAATACCCTGCTCAGTGAAAACATATTGGCGTTCCTTTCGAGAGGTAACATAATACCGAAATACGGATTTCCTTCCGACACTGTCAAGCTTGAAAGGGCGTTCCGGAAAGATGACGATTACGATCTTCAGATGGATATATCCCAGGCCATCGCCGAATATGCTCCCGGCTGTCAGATAATAGCTAACGGCAGGCTTGTGGAGAGCGGATATATCAAGGTGGTCGAGGGAAGGGCATGGGAGAAGAAATTGTTCTCCAAGTGCGAAAAGTGCGGCACCGTCGTACTCGGAAATTATGTGAACGAAGAGGCCAAGGAGGAGGTCCTGGAATGCCCCAACTGCAAAGAGGAGCTTCCCATTGATGCGAACAACAAGTTCATAGTTCCAAGGTTCGGGTTCCAGTTCAAGAAAGATGACAAAGCTTCGATAAACAAGGTACGCAGGTCCAGAGGAAAGTACTTCGAATACAAGGGGAAGGAAGCAAACAATCCCGTCCGGTTCCGCATCAACGGTTTGTCCGGGACGCTGGAGCACAACGACGATGACGAGCTTATAACGCTGTCGCGGGACTCATACTTTGTTTGTGAGAAATGCGGTTACGGAACATGTAATCATTCCGTCAAGGTCCACGAACCGCCTTACGGAAAGGCCAAATGCGAGAACAAGTCTCTGAAAAAGTTCAAGCTGGGCCATATATTCAGGACGGACGTTCTGATAATTAGCTTCGACGCTCAAATCTCCGGCTCCGAAACCGGTGCCTCCAAGGCCTTGGAAGAGGACCGCAGTCCGGAGTCCCGTCTCATAGGCGATCACTATTCTGTGCTTTTCGCGCTGATCGAGGGGCTGTGCACACATTTCAACATAGAGCGCACGGAGGTCTCCGGATGTCTTAGGCGCAGGGGAAATTCAATCGATTTTGTCTTGTTCGATAACACTCCGGGCGGGGCGGGATATGTGAAGGCGATAACCGAGGGCAATATGATGGAATTGATATCCAGTTCCATATCTATCCTGGAAAAATGCGACTGCGGCGGACCGGAAGGGGACGGATGCTGTTACAACTGCCTATGCAACTACAACAATCAGCAGTACCATGACATTATGAGGAGGGGCGTCGCCCTCAGATATCTGGAGCAACTCAGGTCCCTGGGGGAGAAAGAATGATCGAAAGCGGATGGGCGGCATCCGTCGCAGGGAAGATCAGGGAACAGGCCGAAGGCGTATCGTTCATGACAGAGGTATGTCTGGACGCCGAAGACCTAGAGGTGATACGTTCGAATGCTGGCGAAATTCTCGCCCGGTCGCTGTATGGCAGAAATCCCGACATAAAGATCATCGCATCCTATCTGCTTATGGACATAGCCATGAGAAGATATGATGGTTCTTTCTGGCCATATGTGTCGGAGGAGGCAGGCAGCACCTATGGTCCTGCCGATCAAAGTAATTTTCACGATGTGTTCCGGGAAGGCCTGGAGCTCATGGGCATGAAGAAATCGCTCCATATAGAAACAAAGCGCAAATTGGAGATGATACTGCTCCACACTCTGGTCCCAGACAACAAGGAATACATGTACGCGTTCTTTGATTTCATTTCAAAGTACTATAAGAAAGTACTCGGCTACGAGTTGCAGGAAGACCTCGACACGCGTTTCAAAGAGCTTGCCGATTTCATCCAATCCCATACCGGAGGTGCGCAGACGGATGAGATCGGCGAATTGGAGGGCGGTTATCCTAATCCTGCGTTCCTCAACAAGTGCACACAGTATGCGCTCACGGAACCTGCGCTTTTCGCAGGGTTGCTCGAAAAGATCCTGCGTATAATCGATGCGGGATACAAAGGCAAAATGGCGCCCTCGCTGGGCATCAGGAGGTTTGCGGCCCTGTTCCAGCAATGGTATGCAGAAAACATAGGGTGTATGTCGAAAAAGGCCGCCCGTGAAGAGATGAGGGCTCGCCGTCCTCGTCTGGTCCTCAGGGAATCTGCAGATTACTCTGTCGCGCTCATCTTCCCCGAGGTTAGCCAATGCACTGAGGACGCCAAGGTAGAGTTCTTGTTCGGAACAAAAGTAGTTACGCCGGCCAAACAGCCGCAAGTACTCAAAATACCCGGTCTCAGATTTCCGCGTACTAGGCAGGAGGTCGCATATTTCTTCGACAAGGACATCAATCGTTCTGTATTTGAAAAATTCACTATTCGGTTCGACGGCAGGATCATATTCCGCAACGATTCGAAGTGGAAGTGGAAGTTCTTCAATAAAAACCTGAACGAGGTTCAAAACCCCTTTCCGGGTGAAACATTCGTACTATTCGAGGATGAAAGATACGACCCGCGCATCGACGGCAATAATAACATGAGCAAGGTCCAGAAGGGATTGTATACAGCCAAGCTGAAAAACGGTGAGGCGATCAATCTGATGGGAGAGAGGTTCATTGCCACCGAAGAGGATGAGGACGATCTGATTGGATTCAACGTCGAATGTTATGAAGGGGTATCCGCAGAAATCAACAATATCCGGTACAAGATTGCCAAAGATATGCAGGTAGTTTACAGGGCGTCAGCCTCGGAAGCTATTTCAAAACCTGTTATAAGGATCAAGATAGATTCGAACCCATATGTCCATATCCCGGTCAGTTTCAGGAAAGTAAGGGGCACGAATGTGTTCTCGATACCTCAAAACAATATACCAGAAGGAGTGCACATTGTAAAGGTAGAGCTATATTCCAGTGAAAGGAAGGTCGGAGAGGACGAATTCGTTACAATGCTGGGCCTGGAATATAGCTTCGATGCCGAGAGCGAAGTTTATCACAAGGAGACCTCTGGTCGGCTATCTGTCAACTATCCGATCGGCAAGACAATCGAATTTGACACGAAAAAAGAAGAGATCTCCTGGGACTTGCCGTTCGAAGATGGTGCGATCATCGTTAATCACAAAGTACCATCGGTGAAATTCTCCGTCGACGGCGAGAACTGGGTGGATCCGGGCACCAACGAGATGTCCATCGATAGTTTCATCGACGATGCCATACGGGTAAAATCCCCACATGCCGTCAGAGTCTATGTCGACAATAGGTCTTTGGAATACATCGACAGGGAAGATTATCGTTCCTTTTTAGCTACAGAATACAAGAGGGCCATCAATGACAATCTTGGGAAGGACCACTTCGTATACATCAGCATCAAGAGCAAGCCCAAGGTCCAGCTTTTCAAATTGATAACCCACAACGACTACAATATCGCGGAAAGCGACCTTGCTGTGGAAATGATACCGAAGACGGGAAATCAGGCGCTCTGCAGGGTAACAATCGAGGGCGAAGGGAGACAATTGCCTCTCAAAGAAGGGCATAACCGCATATTCGACGTCATCCCCTCCAATGCATGCATAGAGATTATCGAAAAACGCGACGGAGCAGACTGCGTTATAATAAAAAAATACGTTGGGGACCCAGTGTACATCAAGGTGACAAAGGATGGGTGCGTAGTATATCACTACGAATGTTCCGTTGAATTTTCTTGCAGTCCCAGAGATTACAAGGAGGCCGAAAAGGAATATTTAACGAAGAAGGCATTCAATCCTTGGATGAGGGAGAACGGAGTAGAGAAAAAGATTCTTGGTCTATTCAGATAACCAGGCGAAACCTGCCGGGCCGGACAAATGCAGGAAAGGTGTCCTCGGCCGGTATCGGCATCCTACCTGACAACGGACACGTTCCGATCGGAAGTCATATGGCGGCGAAATACCCGTCTGCTTGACCCGTTGGTTCACTCTATGAAGTTCAAAGTTGCAGATAGTTATATCTCTGGCCCTATCGCTACATTGAGGTACCGCATCCGCCGGGATATATGGCAGGGTCCGTACAGCAGCGCCGAGGTCTTGTCCATACCGATGTGGTCGTGGGGGTGTAAAAAACAATGTCTGTATCTTCTGCTCTGAAAGCATCCTTGTTCGCAATCGTCATAATGGCCGCGTTCTCATCGCTCGCCGTTATTTCAGAAGCCCAAGCCACTGAAGGGCAGGGGGCCGGCACCTAATTCACGGACGGCGGCACCGCGGAAGTATCGGGCCCGGTCGGCATCATGATTGCAGACCTGACGACCCCATCCTCCGTGACTTACGATTCGGTGACATATGATGTGACATCCATCGGCAACTGGGCGTTTTCCAATTGCACAGGCCTGACGTCCGTCACGATACCCGTAAGTGTCATGTCCATCGGCGACAATGCGTTCTACGGTCTGACGTTTTTCGCGGAAGACGGGACGACCGTATTG
>DAMX01000059.1:9179-15954 GCA_002497195.1 Methanomassiliicoccaceae archaeon UBA354
GGAAGACGGGACGACCGTATTGGAACATACCGTCGGGGATCTGTGCGGCCACAGTTTTGCAGGAACAAATGAAAAGATGGCGAGGGGCGGACACACGGTAACTTATGGCGTAGACGGAGGGTCCGTTTCAGCGCCCGTGCAGTCGGCCCTGTCCGAGGGGCGTTCGTTCATCATCGCCGATTACGACGGCACAAAGGACGGATATGTATTTAGGGGATGGACCGACGGGACGGACGTATACGAAGCTGGCGACGAATACGTGATGGGAACGTCGGACGTCACGCTGACCGCGGTCTGGGAGACTTCGGAGGGAACGAGCACGGCCCCATGGATGGCCGGAGCTCTGATAGTTACCATCGTCATAGTCGTGGTCGCCGTCCTTTATGGAAGAAGGGCAAACTTCTAAACTTTATGAACGGGGCCCGCGGAAGCGGATCCCGTTTTATGGTATATTTGCGAATAGCGTGAACAAATATTTCAGCGCGCCCCGATGCCCGGTCGCCGATGCGGGGTCACGTTTGCGGTGCGGTACGGCGTCGTCGATATGCAGTGAGCTCCATGAGGTATCTTCCGACCAGATTTTCAAGGAACGGATGCGAGGGAACTTCGAAGCGGGATGAAAGCACATGCGAAAAGACGGGGCCTGGACGTGACGACGGCGTCACGGCGGAAACGCCCGGTCTGCTCCGCCCGACCGTAGGAGCGGATCCCGACGCATGGCCCATATCACGGCATGGTCCTTTCTCGGGCAACAGACGAGCATAGATATCGTGAATAACGAGTGCGGTAGCAAAAACGACGAAAGGGTATTTCGATTTTCAAAACCCCCCTAAAAATGAGGTAGCCAGTAGAATTAGGTGGGCCCGCCCAGATTTGAGAGATCTGGACTGTGTGGCTAGCCCTGTTCTCATTAGCAAAATTGATGCAACAACAATGGGAGACCAGTTTGAGATTCTTAACCGGAAATTAACTTTAGATGACCCCGATATTTGGGTTATCGGGAGGGAGGACTGATGCCGTCCTGTCCTCTCAAGCCGAGCGTCGACTGCGCGGCAACCTTCATTCTCGCGTCCTCGAGCAGGTGCATAGGATGCCCGTTGCTGGACCAATGCGACCAGGCACAGCTGATCTGCACCTACCGCCGCCGCTATAACGGCGAGGGAATCGGGACGCTCGTAGAGGAGGCCTCTGCATGATCTCCGCCTGCGAGTGCGACACTCTGCGCGAGATCCGCAGCGCCATCCGCGATGTGCTGCTGGCTGTAAGTCCTGGAGAAGCGACATATAATCCATGGCACGACTCCAATCCCGGACTCTCGTCCACGGAGGTCCGCACCATCGCGTCCGCTATCCTGGCGATCGATCTACTAACCGGGGACGAGACTAGGATCTGGTCCGACTTATCGACAAGAAAGAGGGCGAAAGTATGACCGACCTCAGCGAGAAGAATGCTACGGTCCTCGAATCTCTGACGAAGCTAGGCAATGCGACCGCACAGGACATCCGCCGGGACATCGACTATTCAATGACGCCCATGACCGTAACTGGGGCACTGATGTCGATGGAACGCCGCGGGCTCGTCCGCCGTGTGGATGTCCGGCGGGACGCCCATGTCTGGCGGGCCGATCGGGAGGTTCCGGCGTAATGGTCTCCATCGACATCGTCATCGACGCTCTGGCAGGTGCCGGAGGGAAGGCGACGAGCTCCGACCTGTCCAAAGAAATAGGATGTACCCAGGCAGAGGTTGCCCGTAAGCTGAGCATCCTATGCAACCAGGGATTCATCATTAAGTATCCAGAGGAAGGAAAGCGCGGGTACGTGAGTATCTATGTGCTGACGGAGGAAGAAAAATGAAAACTATTTTAGCCCCATCAGGGGTTAGTCAAAATGAGGATCCCGGTTTAATTTTTAGAACGTCAATCCTAAAGAATCAGGGGTCCTCTCCCTCTTCCATTCTCTTTGCCTGGAAGAGACAGAATTCCACTCCGTGTGATTGGTTGGCGAAAGTATGGTCATCTACCTTAGACATAAGCCAATCATATAACGCGGGATCCACCGTTACATTCAATCGTTTTTTGCGTTCCGATTCTGATTTCCTAGCCATATTATGGCATAATATCGCACAGAAACGTATTAATATTCATGTAAACCTATGCGCTATTATCGCAGATTATGCGATAGGATTGACCTCAAATGAAAAAAACAAACCAAACAGCGGACGCTACGCGCCCGGACGAGATGGTGGAGAAGACGCTGACATTCCAGATCGTAGAGGACGGACAGGCCATACACACGTTGGCCAGAGTCTCGTTCGCGTACTCTCCTTTGGTGGACACGGACGCCTGCATGAAGATGGAGACGTTGGCTCACGATATTGCGACGGAAGCGAGACGGATAATCCTGTCCGCGCCCAGGGAATAACGGACGGATCCATGTCCGATTCGATAAAACCCTTTACCTCGGCCGAGTGCGGCCGCAGGTTCACGCTGACGGCCCCATGCTATCCCATCATCCAAATTTTAGATGGGGCTTTCAGGCCGGCGGAGCTTTTTCCGAATGTTTCCTCCGCCGGTAAACATCTTTCGCCTGTGCGGGAAGTACCGTCAGAAAAATGGGAAGGAGGGGCTTCGGCCCCTCCGGAAACATATCCGGAGGCGATCTGATGCTGCCGGAGACCTTCATGGGTTACATTGATCGCCAGACTATTGAAGCATACATTAAGTGGCAGATGTGGGAAGACACGACCGCCCATCTGGACAAGACGCTCGACAGTGACGATATCGTCCTGATTTATTCCTACCTTATAAGGGACAATTATGCTAAGATCGAGACGACGTTGAAAAAACTGCAGAGTATAGTCAATCAACTCATCGATGATGGGAGCGAGACCTATGACTGACTTCTACATGAAGGAATGGAAAGAGGCCTGCAGGAAAACGGCCATGCATATGCTGTCCCGGCTTACCAAAATGGGATGCACCGAGACCGGGACGGACATTCCGGTGGAAGGCTCCTACGTCTATGGTAGTTTTTGGTGGACGATCGTCAGGGACGCTGTCCTAGACAGGGATAGCCATCGTTGCAGGGTCTGCGGCGATACGGACGATCTGCACGTCCATCATATTCTACCGAGGCATTGCGGCGGAGCCGACAGTCCCGTCAATCTCGTCACACTGTGCGCAGATTGCCATATGGTCGCACATAGGAACAGGAGGACTGAATACAGGATGGATGAAAATCAGACAAGATTGGATTCATGGTCTATCGCGGAAGTGAGGCCATGATTGTAAACATCTTAATGTGCGGATCTCAAAGGATCGCCGACTTGAGCGAGTGCTCTCTCGGGTTAAAGTCCCGGGCCGGTGTAATAAGTCAAAGAGACACACACAGACACACAGACACACACGCACAAACCTGTTTCATGTCGGTTGTTCGCGGGTGAAAATCGGATTGCTGGGTAGTAAAAAAGAGGGGGTCCGCCGCCGTCGGTTGCGCCCCCCCTTTCGCTTACTTCCCGACACACCCCAACCCCAAACCGACGTGATAGTTTAGCGGACGCTATGTCGGGGCTATACGGTCGTAACGACGACCGTCTGGCCCCGACTGAAAACTGCGGAATGTGCGCGTGTGTCTGTGTGTCTGTGTGTCTCTTTGAAAATCTTTGAAAAGGGTGAAAAAAATGGGAAGACCGACAATAACATACGATGGTGTCCTCACTGCGCTGAACAAACATTTCCTTTGGATCTATGGGCCCGTTCAAATCGGGAGTCGCGAGAAGATAACATTGACCGAATTCAGGAAAGTCCTGATATTCGGAAAAATAACAACCTCGGAGCGCAAAGTGCGTGAACTATGGCAGATGATGGAAGATCTCGATTTTTTCATCAAAATCAATCAGTCGGAAAGCCGTCTGGTAGATCTTGCGGAAATGGCAACGGTTCTTGGGTTTCCGGTTACCTCACAGATCGATTCCGAATCTAATGCTAGGGGGACGGAAGGATGTCTGGTAGAATGACCGTCGAGTCCGGCTTCATGAAGTATGAGGTAGTCAATCCTTCCGATTGCTGCTATGTGTATTCTGACGACCCGCGGATAGCGGCCGTCGCCGTGGCAGTTGCATCGAGGGGGAAATACGGTCTCGTGTCCGAAAGCGGAAAATCCGTTCTGCCGATCCTGATTTTTTCCGATTTAGGAGAATGGCTAGCCAGCGTCGGTATCGACCCGGACGGGCTGCTTGATTACATCGAAGAAAACGCAGCTAAGATCGCAGAGGTGCTATGCAGCGTGACCTACAGAGGTGGATGCAGAACGTCCACTAACAATATCTCGAGGGCATTCGAGGAATGCGCAGATCAGATATTGGAGAGGCAGAAAGTCCCAAAGTACATTGTGAAATGCCCCCGGTGCGGATGCGACGACCATATCAGAACCTACTATGAGCGGAAGTCACAACACACGTACGTTACGGGCGTGTGCGACCAATGCGAGCTCAGATATGCGCAGTATGATGGTGAGATGGTATGGGACAGATTCCACCCTGAAGGGGAGGCGAACTATGGACCCTTATGAGGGAATGACGGCCGTGATATACGTCAGGAGCTCCACCGACGATAAAGGGCAGCGCCCGGAAATGCAGGTTGAAGACTGCCGCAAATTCTGCGACCTCAACAAGATGCAGGTCATGGAGGTATTCCGGGATGAGGGCTTCTCCGGAGGGAACCTCGACCGTCCGGGACTGCAGCTTATGATCGGATACCTGATGACGCATCAGGTCTCCCTGATCGTCGCGCAGGATCCTACGAGGATCTCCCGTTCTAATGACGATATGGAATCGCTCCTTAAAATCATCAAGCCGAGGGGGACAGTCCTCCGTTACACATCGATGCAGATCCGTCCGGAGGATGGGATCGAGAAGACGATCAACTACATAGCAACAAATCAAGGGGAGCAATGGAGGGAGATGCACAGCCTCAAGGTCCGGAAGGGATTGAACTATGCGAAAAAGCACGGCACTAAATCCGGCCGTCCTATAGGACGGCCGAAGATGGACGTAGACATGGAGCTTGTGGCCGAATGTGCAGCTAAAGGCATGACTTTACGACAGACAGCAAAAACGCTCGGTTACAGTTACTCAAATTTGCACAGAAAGTCTAGGGGTTACGGCCTCTTTTTGCATGACCAAAAACATCATTGACCCACTCATACGCTATTACATGCATCCTGTGTCTTCGTCTCTGGAATATTGCATGGCGGAGTAAGATATTGTCGCCCTACGGGACCGATATGAAGGTTATTTCAAAGAAAATGAAATTCATAATGGCATCCTGTATAAACCGGACGGAGATATAAATTGTAAATTTAAGAAGGGATAAATAGATTCAAAATCATTTCTTGATATGTCCATGATACATTTCAACACGGAACTGCGTACAAAGCCAGATGGTTTTAGATTAACAAGAGAGAATTATATTGATATGACAAGGGTCAGTAAGGATGGTGTAAAACATACCGCAATAAAATGTGAGAAAATGGCGGAAAACGCTTTGGAGAATTTTGACCTCAACATGCAATACTTCAAAGCTCTCGATAAAGAAGAGTTCAATATAGCACTGGATTCTTTTCTTTCAAGACATCCTAAATTTAAGGAGGTCTTAGATCTTAATGAGTATAAAGGTGTTCCAGGATATTACATGATTGTACTGGATGAATATTGTCAAGTCTATATCGGCACGGCAGAAGATATCAAAAGACGTATCATGGCACACTGGTCGAAAAACATGCCCCTTGACAGGCTTGTATTCGGTCATGTTGACAGATCGGTCCTATCTATTGACAGTTTCAGGGCATTAGACACAACAAGGATCTTCGCATATGGGACGGAACAATTGTATTCTAAAGAAGATGATTTCATCAACGATTTTCCGGATAAATATTTTATCAATAGAACAAGAGGCGGCCTTATGCAATTTGGACTGATAGAAGCGATTGCCAATAAGAAGGGCAGAAATTTGAGATAAGGCGGCAGATCTGGTATAACATTTTATTTTTACGGTAAAGATCGATGGGGCATTGTGTTTTTATTTTGTTTTGACCCGAAACCAAAAACACCATTGACCAAAACCATTTTTTGCTTTAATATTTCGGCTGATTTTCTCCTCGGATCGAGATTAATCAAAAGGATTTCCTTTTGAATCATGACTTTAACATTTTGGTTAACGCCAGTCAAATATTATCTAAATAGGCCCTGGAAGATAATCTCACGACCTCTCGACATCAGATCGGGCGGTCGGACCATTACCAATGTCTAATCACATCATCAACACGAAGCTCATGGCGGTCATCGCCGTCTCCGTCCTTTTTGCAGGCGGCGGTTTCATAATGATCTCCAATATAGACGAGGCGGAGGCCGCCACGGCGACGGAGATCACGATCGCTCCCGGAATGAGATATACCTATACTCCCACCTTCCCCGCAGATCTCAACCCGACCGTGACAATCAAGTCGCAGGGCGTAGGAACCGCCGGAACAGGCGGCACCTGGGGAACTCTCTCGGGCAAGACGCTGACAGTCAACGTCCCTGCGGGAACCGCTGTCGGAAGCCAGTATCAGGTTACACTGCTCGCTACAACCACCAACCCTACGCAGTCCGTTGAAATTCCGATCCTGTTCAACATAGCGTCCAACATGTCCGTTTCCGGCTCTCAGGCCAACATCATCACCGGCGGAACGGTCAACATGACCCCCACCGCTAACGGAATGGGGACCTTCACATGGGC
>DAMX01000059.1:16255-22882 GCA_002497195.1 Methanomassiliicoccaceae archaeon UBA354
ATGGGCGCTCAGACGATCTACCTCACGGCCACATCAAGCTACGGAGAAACTGCCAATCTAACGGTGACATTCACGGTCTATTCGAAACTGATCCCCACGAATGATCCGGGCACAGGAGCAATATTCTATGTCTGAGGTTGACAGGAAAAGAAATGCGCTCGTGTCCAGTGCAGCAGTCGCTGCCATTTCTCTATTTGTCCTGTCCATCCTGGGATCCGCCGGCGTCGCACTAGCCGCGGAGATTCCCGAGGATGCCGAGATACCGGACCAGGGCGAATTCTGGTCGCTGAAAATCTACATGGTGTTCAATGGATCTGACGCGGAAAGCATCGAGTGGGACTTCGGCGATGGAACGCCTGTAAGTACTGAATGGAACCCTGTGCACACTTATGCAGCGCCCGGCGACTACATTGTTACTCAAACGGTATATAACTCATATAACGGCGGCTCCAGTGCAACTGCTTATTATCTGTTGCATGTCATGGGCAACCCCTATGTTGAAGTTATTCAGCCTGCCGGAGCGCCTGCTATCGACAAAATATACGCCGATGTGCACACGGCCGCAGTCCAGCCGGAAGATCCTGTCTGGGAGGGACACCAGTTCCTTGGATGGTACGCGGATGAGGAACTGACTGCGCCGTTCGACTGGTCACAGGGCCTAGAGGCCCCCGTATCAGTATACGCTTCATGGTCCGACGTCGCTCCCGGCGTGACCGAGCACACTCTGACGATCAGAGGGACCGACGGAACAATTGTGGACGCGATCATGGTCCAGGACGGAGAAGCTGTGGTGATGCCAGCCGCACCTGAAGGGAAGACCGTCACCTACTATATCGATTCGGACAGGACCATAGAGTTTGACTGGACTGCGCCATTGACTTCGGACGTGACTATCTATCAGACCGTTTCTGATATCGAGACAGTTCCAGTCGATGACGGGATAGTCATCGGCGGGACCGATCTGATCCTCATCGCGGGCATCATCATGTTCGGTATCGCCGCAATTGCATCCCGTTCTCCGGGCGTAACGGTAGTTGTTCTGATTCTCATCGCAATAGCTGCGCTTGGAATTCTGGACGTAGTAGAGCTACCCGAACTCATCGAGGGATTCGAGGGGGTCAGATTGTGAGAAGGCAGACTAAAACTCTGATGGCCCTGGCGTCCGTCTGTCTCTTGATGGCGGCAGGCGGTGTCATGCTCGTATCATATTCTGACGAGTCAGATGCGAGCACTACAGTGGGATGGGAGAAATACACAAGTTATAACATAGAAAGATGGAGAGTAACAGTTAATACGCAACCTGGAGAGACATGGTCTTTCACTGTTCCTCTGGCCAAAGCTCAGGAAATCGATGGCAATATTTCAGGCCTCAATACCGCTGGATTTTACGGAGTGAATAAACCCGCATTCACATACACAATGAATGGAGATGGATCTTTCACAGTATCTGGATCCTATAACAGCGCTGGAACATACAACTATGACACAATGAGCTCAGACTATAAAGGCTGGATCGAAGGTAAATATACCCCGATGACAGGAGGTTCTTACAGAACCGTGCAATACCACCTCATTGTTAATGTTGCGTATCAATCAGATACTCTGGTTGGCACATATACTGGATATGTCGGAGACTCAGCGAATTATAACAGGATTATGTTGGGTTCATCCATTACCTCTGGGTCTATTCCTGGCGTGACATTCTCATCTTCGGTTTACGACGGATCTTCGTATATCGATATGAACGGGTCGTTCACCACGCCCGGAACATACTCGGTAACGTCTAACGCCGGCTACAAATGGAATTTTGTGATCCAGCCTAAATTCTCTATCACATTTGACTCCATGGGCGGGAGCTCCGTTCCTACGATCTACCGCGAAAACGGAGAGCAATACGGGGATTTGCCGACCCCGACAAAAGAGGGCTATGACTTCGCCGGATGGTATTACACAGAATGGGACGGCGCTATTACCGGACCCGTGGGGTCGAACTGGACCGCATACACGGACCTCACCTTGTGGGCTAAGTGGAACCCCTCCATCAATTATGCTGCTCCCCCTGCAACAAACATTGTAGCCGGCACGCCGTGGAGCCACCAGCTGAGCACGACTCCAGCCGTATCGATAACGGTGTCTGGCGCAGAATGGCTTTCCGGTTCTGTCGGAGAAGGTACGATATCGGGAACACCCCCGGTCGCAGGGTCCTATGACATCACGGTCGTCCTGAGCGTCCCTGGGTATGCGTCTCAGACGCACACATTCACCCTGACGGTGGTCAGTGCTCTAGTGGTAACCAATTCGCCGAGCAACGGAGCGATTTTCTACCAATAAGGTGAATGAAGTGAAATTTGCTTGGCTCGCGGTGATTGTTTCGGCATCCTGTCTGCTGATTCCGGTATTGGCTGAGGAGTGCTCTGCGGAGCCTGTCGGCATATCGGTCTCTCAACAGGGGTTCGAAGCCACGCTTTCGGTCGATGCAGGCCCGGGAGATTCGGTCGTTTGGGACCTGGGAGACGGGCGTGTTATCAGTGGCCTGAGCGTATCACAGACCTGGGGCCCCGGGCTCTATACCGTGAAGGCCTACCTCGTCTCTTCTGACGGCGACGTTCGGGTTTTCCAGCGCTACATCGGATTCTACAATGATGTTCCTCCAACGTCTGTGGCCAGAAATCAGGAATACAACTACGGAGTCTTCATTGGCTCGGACCCCGAAATCCTTGTCTTCGACAGCACAGGCAAAAAGGTTACATGGCTATCGTACGACAGCGATAGGCGTGTTGTAACTGGTGTAACGCAGGAATCGGGTAGCTATTTTGTGTATATGGGGGCAAAATCGTGGCGGATAGATGTATATCAATCATCGTTGTCCGATCCATGGGTAAAGTTCGATGCAGAGGTTTCACAAGGCACGGTTACAGCTTTCCCTACCGGATACACTCAGGATTCGGTCGCACGGTATTCGTGGTCTCTGTCAACTATTGACGGAGACTTAGTATCCATCTACGAGGGCAGAAACCTGAGCATGGCGACAGAGCCTGGATTTTACGTTCTCAAATTACAGCAAGTCGGCCTTTCCGGGTCGGCCAGCTATTCTCAGGTTGTCGAGATCGTGACCGAGCCGGAGCCTGAACCGGACGAACCGGACGAACCGATCTCTATTTGGCCGATAGCCCTGGGAGCGGCATCTGCGGTTCTTCTGCTTGCTTCTGCCGCGAGCCGTAGCATCTGGCCTGCGGGCGCAGCTCTCCTATGCGCCACAGTCGCAATTTTGATGGTGATCAAATGGATTTAAATTATAAACACAGGAATACAGCTGTCGCAACGCTTGCGGCAATGTCGGTGTTACTCATGCTGACAATTACCGCGGCCCCTCTTGCGACCGCCGAGGAGGCGGAGGCGGACCCGACCGTAACTGCCGGATTGATAGACGACGGAACGACGGACGCCATCAAGTGGTGGCTCAGAGTTATCCCTGGGACTTCCTCTGTGATGGGGATCTATGACTACTACAACCAGGACAACGGACGGACGGACGTCGGTGCCGGCGACAGCGAAGCTATCAAAGCGTACGCCAGGAACGTGGATGCACAGCGTTCCGCAGAGCAGCAATATAACCTGCTGATGGTCGCGTCCGACCTTGTCCGGGGCGATTCTCAGACGTGGAAGCTGACCGACGCATACCTGAACCGTGCGGCGGAGATAGCCGCCGGGTCAGTATGGTACGAGGGAGCGAAGTTCAACGCGGACGGGGTCCTTGAGTTCGGCGGAGTGTACGACTCAGTCTCCACCGGGAATCTGAACACCCAGGACGTCCTTGACCGCGCGGCGTCAGTATCCGTCGATCTGCGCGACGAGTGGGATGCGACCAACTACGGCGGACAGCTGCAGATAGAGCTGATATGGGACAACGGAAGCACCGGGAACGCCACAACGACATTGCACGTCGATTTCTGCAGCCTTGCGACTGTCACCGGTACAGACAATATCGTCTATCTCTCGCAGACCGTCGGTGACGATGCGACACCCGAGAACTCTACGATCTGGGCTTACACCACGTCCGGGACGATTACTTCGATAGCGGAAGGATCCTCTGCAATTCCCCTTACCAAGGGAGCAAATGACATATCGTCTCTTCCGTCCGGGTTCTACCGCCTCTCGCCGGGAACATACGGAGGGCCGTTCATGTCTTCCGTTTCCGAGAGCGCCGCTCCCGTGAAGGGAGTCATGGGCATAGTCTGCGACGACTCCTACGGATACGCTTTCGTTTCAGGCGACAAGATCGGGATTAACTGGGACGGAACGACCGTCGAAAGCTCTACGCTCGACTTCCGGATAACGGGGTGCGACACACCGCAGACATCTCACGGCTCGCCTGCGGCATTAGTCCGCTCCTATGGAGAGTACTATGACCAGCTCACCGCCCTGCTGTTCGAGGCGGCCGAGTCCGCTCAGGTAATGTGGACGATCTCGGCCAACACCCATACGAGCAACCTGTTGCTTTCCCCCTCGTCGCTGATACCGCATCTGATGAACGTGGGCGTCGACGCAGAGCAGAGCTACGCCATGTACGTAATGGCGCTCGACCAGATCGCTCAGTATAACTCGAGCTACGGCGGGGTGTTGAAGGACGGCATGACCAAGATCTCTTCGCAATCTCTCGATCTTTACTGCCACGGGAGCATCTATGCATCCGACGGCACCGCGATCGCAGAGAACGTGATATTCACCCCGTACGTCTACCTCAAGGATTGGACGATATACTCCGGACAGAACAACACGTTCGGCCAGGACGGCATGGTCATGGTCTGGGATGCGGCGGATACGGCCGTAGGATGGACCGCGGCATCGACCGCCGGCAACTATCAGAGCATCGTCGTCCAGAAGGGCGCTTACTTCCTGCCTGACGAGATCGTTTACGACGGGGCGCAGGTCCCAAGCCTTCACCTGGACGTTGAGGAGGTCCAGCGCATCTCTGTCTTCGAGGAGCTCGACTGGGACCGCTCTGATGCACCCAAGGTGCTGTCTGCATCGACGTTGATCATGATCATCGTCATAGAGCTGGGCGCTATTGTTGCGCTGATAGGCTACATCATCAGGATGCCGGCGCTTATCGTCATTGGGCTTGTTGTGGCGCTGATCGGCGTCGTTGCAAGCGATTGGATAGCAAGGGTGGCCCTCGGCAACGAGGACCCATTGGGCTGGCTCCCGTGGAGGTTCTGATGCTCGGGATTGTCATCAAGGCCGCCGCGTTCATCATCGCTGGTGCCCTGGTCCTCTTTGCCCTCCTGATGGCGATGGGATATCTGGACTTCTGGGTTGCAGAGGTGTTCGGATGATTTCTCTGCGCGGCATAGTCTTACCGGGCATGATGGCCATAGGTGCAGTCTACTGCGCCGTCGCCCTGATCCGATTCTACGCGGACGTACTGGCGGTGATGATATGATCGGGATCGTAAAGGGGCTGTTGTTGATCAGCGGCGCGATCTTCCTGGTCCTATCGGTCATAACACTGGTAGGCATGGTCCTTATACAGCTCAACGGAGGCGTCGTCTGATGCTCGGATATTTTCTATCCAGAGCCGCCATAGGTCTGGCAGTGGTCCTGCTGATCACAGCAGTGCTGTGGGAGACTGTACACCTGGTCGATTGGTGCATGTCGCTCTATACCACATACGGCGACGGAACTGTTGCCGGTTACCTCAGGATGCACGCCTACACGTATGTCTCTTATATTTTCGGCGAGAACCCGTTCGGCTGGGTCGCAGGAGGTGCCTGATGCACATAATTCTGTGGATGCTTATCGCAGTATCCATAGCACGCGCCGTTTATTCCCTCGCGGAATCGATGCATGTACTGCCAAGGGAGGGACATCTCGATGGCTAACTCGATACTTGTTTCGGCCGCACTGGTCTTCGGCCTGGCGGCGGGAGTAGTGCTGCTGGTGCTATTTGTCCCGCCGGAGCAGATCTTTTCCTTCTTGATAGAGTATGGAAAAGTGCTCTTGCTGGTCGCCCAGGTTGCAGGTATATTCTACGCAGGTATGACGACCAACATCAAGCTGGGGGCCATCCTCATACTGACGGTTCTGGCCACGATAATCTGGGGGTGGTGAGACGTCATCATACTATGACATGCTCATGTCGATGGATGTCCCGTGGACACTGGCGGGGTTCCTTCTCGGCATCGGGTCTTGCATCGTCGGGTTCTGGGCGCGGCGCGTGACCAGACAGGGCCTGGTGGTCCGGTGCCCCATATTCGTGGTCCTGATCATGGCCGAAATTGCGGCCGTGGCCTCGGGAACCATCGCCTGGCCTATGCTGATGTCTATGCCGGTGCAGACCATGGCGCTGTGTTTCATCACCGGTTACTCCATAGGCTATTCGATATCCGACCCGGGAGACGGCGTGGCCGTCGACATGATCGACGGTTACAACAATTCGACAGCGGGCATACTCTATACATACTTCCGCGACGGCAGGAGATATCTCATGCCGCAGACCTGCTGGGGGTGTGTGAAAGCGTTGGTGGGCGCCAGGTGCCCGCTCCATATGGACCTGCAGTTCGCCCGCCGCACCAGGACGCATAAGACCAGCTCCAGGTTCCTATCTGCGGAGCTGACCGCATATGTG
>DAMX01000059.1:23066-23851 GCA_002497195.1 Methanomassiliicoccaceae archaeon UBA354
CATATGTGGCGCAATCCCACACGACCGTTCCCGACACCGTAGGTCTCTGCAAGATCTGGACTTCGAGAAAACTCGACTCCGAGGGGAACGTGGTCGAGATCCCGAGATACCTGTTCCGTCCGAAGATCGAGCACCATTTCATTGAATTTGCGCAGTCGACGATCGAGGACCCCGCTACTTTCCTTGTGAAAACGGACACCTACCATGAGGCGCTCGCAGAGGCGGCCAAAGCCAAAGCCAAAGCGACACGTGTCGAAGTGGAGAAGAACAACGCAGGATACACGAGTGCCGCCGCCATTATCGAGCAGATGTTCGCCCTCGACATCGACGGCCCGGAGGTCGAGGCGGAGCTCCGCAGACGCATCCGGGAAATCATGGACAGAAAGGGAGGTGAGGACAGTGATGCCGCAGCAGACGCAGAGGACACCCGTAACGTATCCTGACGATTCCACCCAGGAGATGGCCCTTCTTGGGTCTTCGTATGCCGCTGTCAGGGTCGCATCCCTCAAGTACGATTCCATATTGGAGATCTTAGAGTTCGAGCTGGAAGAGACCCTGTCGGAGCTGGACCCTGAGTCTGTCATCGCGCTTCTCGACGCAGCTCCGGAGACTATATTTTCCGACGACGAGAAAATTGCCGATGACGAACAGATAGAGGCCTTCGTTCTAAAGGTGAGGCGGGCAGTAAGAAGCATTCTTGCGATCGAATTCCTTAGGCAGAAACGGGAGGGAATGATCAGAACCGGCAGACTGATCGGCGACGCGGAGTTCTCTGCGCGCATGGG
>DAMX01000059.1:24136-24356 GCA_002497195.1 Methanomassiliicoccaceae archaeon UBA354
TGCTGGACGCGCTCTGCCGTATGGACACCAGGGCGTTCTACATCAGGAGCTTCGCGTCGGTGCTGAGCCCCGCGCTGCAGAGAGATCTATGGTCCAACGAGCAGTACATCGCGCAGCTCCGCGAGAATCCCCTGCCGAAGGACCTCTACAGGAAGCTGGACTACGACACGTTCCAATCTTGGATCACCGTGTACGAGATGATCATGCGCGAGGCGGGGCT
>DAMX01000059.1:24689-31139 GCA_002497195.1 Methanomassiliicoccaceae archaeon UBA354
TGCTCCATGCACTGGTCAATGGACGGTACCCGACGTGCGGCCGTGTCGAGGTCATCACGAACATCGTATTCGGGACCAAGGACGACGCAGGGCGCATAGTAATGGGGCACCCTCCCGGAGTGGCCTATGTCAATACAATGGCCGACGCATTGCGCAAGACGGGAGAGATCCTTCGGAAGTATGGGATGGGGAAGGTCACGATAGCATTCGTTCTGGACGAATCGCAGAACTTCATGATCGCGGACCTCAACGCCGCGGCCGAAAACCAAGCGCTGATCAAGTTCATGGGAAACACCCGTAAGTTCGGAATGTGCACGATGTTCCTGACACCGACCCGTCGCAATCTCGCCCCGAAGATAAGGAACTTCGACGATGATGCGTCCGCCCCCGGCTACTGTGGCGTCTTGATGCGTAAGGACGTAACGATGGCCGCAACGGCATCCAAGAGGTCGAAAGGCCGCATTCCGGCCCGCGAGCTGTCCTTCCTGTCGCTGAGCTCGGAGATGGAGAACATCCCCGTGCAGTTCGGAACCACCGAATGGACGAGGCCCCTGGACTCTCTGAAACCCGGGGAGTTTTCGTATGACACGCTATCGGCAGCCGATTTCTCCCTGGGCGAGAACTCTGCCAACAAGACGTTCGACATCAAGGATTTTCTGAAGGAGGTTTCCAAGGGTATTTCGACAGCAATCCCGCAGGCGATAGGCGACTATTTTGACAAATGGGACGTCAAAGAGGACGAGGAATCGGGCCCGGACCTTACCGGCGCCCAGGCAGATCGGGTCAAGCAGGCCTGCCGGGTCGAGAGGGCCAGACTGTCAGGGATCAAGTGGAGCACCATCTCCTTCATCGAAGGAGAGTCCGAGCAGCTCCTCCAGTACCACCATAAAAAAGAGTTTGGAGAGCCTAAAAAAAGTCAAATCGGCAAGCCCGGGCGCGCACATATAAAACCTAATTGGGGGGACGGTGCGGGGAGTTTCGAGCCCTCGGCCGAAAGTGCAGGGGGTGAATAAAAATGTTAAGACTAAGGAGGAAGAGCCAGACAGAAGAAAAGACACAGAAAACGAGACGAAAAGTAGGGGGTAAACGTGTAAAAACACCGATCGAGAAGCCCCAAATGAGGGAACGAGAGACGATGAAGGTCGCAGTTCCAAGGCAAAGAAGCATCGTGAAGGCCCAAAGGCCCGAAACGAAGCGGGTGGCGGTCACACCCATGGACGTGGCCTTGCAGATGAAGACAAAGAAGGGAGGGAAAAAGAAATGAGCATATTCAGAACGCAGAAGAACACCGCAGGGGATGATTACAGAACGAGGAAGAAAGAGCTGCAGCTGGAGAAGCAGCGCATCGCAAACGCCGAGGCCAACGCAAAGGTCGAGGAGAGGAGGGCAAAGACGAGGATCAGAGAGCAGAACGGCGGTGCCTCAATACAGGTGAAGCTCGCAAAGACCACCGGAAACAAGATTAGCAAGAAGGGGAAGAGGTGAGCGCCACGAAGACGAAGCAGGCGAAGGCCCAAAGCAAACGCGCTAGGATGCAGTCCAGGGACGAGAGAGGAAGATTCGCCGCAGAAGGGCGGAAGCCCCTGAGGAAGATCCGAGAGCCCAAGCCGGCTGTAGGTGCGAAGATCAACAAAGTTAGGCCTGCCGGTTCCGTGGTAGTGGAAGCCAAAAAAGAGAAGGTGAAGGTCGGGGGGGAGGAATACTTCATTCCCGTGGACGAAAAAGGATATGTTCCGCAATATGCCCTGGCCGCAAGATTTACGAACGTAGGGGAGGGCAGAGGCCCCAATGTGGAGGAACGCAGTGTGGCCATCGATCAGAGTTCCGAAGCGAAGATCGTCCTCAAGGGAAGGCTGACGCCCGAAGAGGTGAAAGAGTGGTGGGCCAGGCCGAACCTGAGCGATGTGAAAGGCGTGGACGACGTCGACAGCACCTATTTCGATCTCAGTGCGCTCAAGACGGAGGGCAGGAAAGAAGCTCAGGGAAAGATTGCAGTCGTCGGAGGCACAAAAAAGGACCAGGAAAGGATTCGCAAGATGCTCAGCGAGAGCTTCACATTGAAAGAACAGAAGGCGATATCCAAAGACGGCATGACCATCGAAGTTACGGACCTGCCCAGAAGTTATGCAGGACAATATTACGGTAAAAGCGACGGCATCACTTATCTGATAAAGGTGGATCCTAATTACCTCGATGATGACACACTTCTGCATGAGACCGTGCATCATGCCAGGCTCGTGGACAAGGGCCGCGGGAGTAACCTCGTCAAGTCCAGGTCGGTTTATCCCGACCGCGTCGGCGTAAGGGGGAACGATATGGCCCTGGAAGAGGCAGCAACAGTGGCCGAGACGCATGCGCGTCAGGGAGATTACAGGGTGTCCAGCAATCCCCACTATTACGGCCTGATCATGGACGATAAGGGAAAAGATGCCTTTGTGATGATGAAGGAAGACCGCGAACTGTTCGCCGGAACATCAGAGACAGGTAGTAAGGGGCTCAGAGGCAAGAGGGCACTGAAGGCAGTAGAGGTCAATTTCGATAAATCAAACATCTCTGATCTTAATCTCAAAGGTATCAGTAGTGGCAAAGGGGGAAATTACCCCGATAAATATGCAAAGGACCGTCTGAAGGAAATAAATAAGAATCATTAAATAATGTAACCTAAATGTAACATCATGGACCCATGGGTTGAAAGAGTCGGGGAAGCAGAATTCGCTCTGCGTTTGTTCAGATTGCAGGACCAATGCGATCTGACGTTCAGAGAGGCCGTGGCTGTTCTCACACATTACGACTATAACGACCTTCTGGCGGAGAAATGGGGTGTCAGCAGGCAAGCCATATGTAACGCGAGCAGACGCGGGTTCGACAAGATTTATGCCAAAGTGGGTACTGACGAGATGGCAGTGGCGGAATTCGTGCCGTTCTACTTCACGCAGAGGTTCTGAAAGCAAGGGAATCGGGGGGTAGACGGCCTATGCAGGATACGTGCGGGCTGTCGTTCAAAGAAGTCGCAGCAGTACTGTCACCTAAAGTTTGGATTATTCAATGCAGATTGAATCCCCGGAATCTAATCCGGTGACGGCCTTGCTGTTGCAACCGCATAGGTCCGAGTTCAGATTGTCGCTGAAGAAGAATAGCTCTTTGCCCATCTTGCGTTCGTAAGAACTGTACTTGAGCGTGAACCTCTGCGGCACAATATCACCATATATCTTCACGATTTCAGGCACGTCATCATAGCTCAACACCCACTTGTGACGGAGTCCCAATATCACTTTGGCAAGGTCCTCATGATCTTCGGCCGAGTAGTGGTTCATGTACAAAGAGCTGCCCTTATCGAAATAAGGGGGGTCGATGTAGACAAGAGTCGCATCCTTATCGTACTCGTTCAAATCCTCGGCCAAGAACTTGGATGCGTCCTTACAGGACACCTCGATGCTGTCTGATAACTTTGACAAGGCGGCTATGCGTGCCTTAAGGGCCTTCTTGTTGAACCTGGCATCAATCTTGTACTTTCCCTTCTGGTCCAGGCCACCGATGACACCACCATTGAGGATTCCCGATCTGTTCGTCCTGTTCATGTAGAGCGTGGAGAAACCAAGGTCGAAGATATCCTCATTCTCCTTGTTCCTCTGGAATTCGCGCTGCTTCTTCCATTCATCTATGTTGACATTGATGGAATCGATGGCCTCGATCAGTTCGTTTCCGTAGTGCTTAACCGAATACCAAAGAGCATAAATCGAACGGTCGGCGTCGTTGAGGACTATCTTGGAAACCTTGCCCTCTGCCAAGAGCGAGGTAGCCACACCCGCGCCTCCGGCGAACGGTTCGACGTACGTCCCGCCGTCCAGCCCGTTGGCCGAGACGAGGCTTTCGAAATAACCCGACAGTTTGCCTTTGCCGCCAGGGTATCTCAGCGGGGAATGGTACGCCATGATGCCCTATTCACTTCCTTGGCCAAATACCTTACGAGAATATCGCCCTGAAAAATCCTTCCAAATTGTTCCATAGAACCTTCAAATCATCAGTCTTTGGATTAAAGTGATAGTTGTGTACGTATTGGTTCAGCTCGACCACTAGTTGAAGATTTTCATCCCTCATGATCGCATGGATTGTTTTGTAGATGCTGTCATCTATCTTTTTCAAATTCTTCAGGTCGTCCAGGACACGATTCATCCTTGCATCGAGATTAAAATCAGTGTTTGTTCTGACCTCCGAAAGTTTCCTTTTATTGACCACGTGGTCTTCGTACTCTTCGAGGTAGTAGTTTATCGAAAGGTCCAGGAACACCCTCAGCATGACCGAGCCGCAATTCCTCAAACTATTTACGTTGAGTTTCTTGAGCTCATCGTATATGTCGTTGATTTTTTCCGGACGTATGTCCATGTCCACATCCTTGGGTATTAAAGTCTGGCGTTTGGATGTGGGCATCCGGCAAGGCACTGCTTCAGAGGGAGCCTTCACCGGTACAGGTTCTGGAGGCTTCTCAGCTTCCGAGATGTGGAAAGCCTCTGAAATCTCATACGGTCTGAACCTGCCCGCTTCACGTCTATCGGAGATGTAAGTCGAGATGTCATCGGTGGTCATGAAGTTCCGGACAGTGTAATCGTCACCTGATATGTCTTCGATGACCTGCGCCATTTCATCTAAGAACTGCTCGGTGTCCCGCTCGACGATCACACCGGTATCTTCTATCCTGTATCCCATTGCGTCGCGGAACACAGTCGATCTCAATAATCTCTCCAAGGTTGTTATCGGGAATTTGTCCCTTGCTTCGATTCCCCTCTGGGCTGTGACATAGTCATAAACCTGGACCGCAGGATCCACGGTATTACTCCGTTTGGATGCAAACCTCTTTTTCTGAATAGCATCCCATTGGACCTGACCTATTCCGTTCTGGAATCCGCTGTGGTTCCTCTCTACCCAAAGGTCCGCCTCGTTCTCGTCATCGAACACGATGCAGTCGATGTACCTATACTTGGAGCGATCTATCTTGCCGTTGAGCTCCTTATATCTCTTTTTGTTGACCTTGTCTGCCTTAGGAACCAAGGATGGATGCATCATGAGCTTGATGGCTGTAACCCTTCTGTTCCCGTCCTTGACCTTGTATGTCCCATCAGGGCTTGCGTAGACTGAGATATCAACCGTTGGATTCTGACCAACCTCTAGCATGTCGCGGGCCATGTTGTATATCTCGTCGCCTTTTTTGGCGAGCATGATAGCAATCGCTTCATTCTGATCCTTGGTCTCCTTGAACCTTGGATTGTCGGTGCTGATCATCAGCTTCCCGAGACCGATTTTCTTCCTTTCAAACCCCATACTCTCATCTCACATTATGTCCTCTTATGCTCCCGCTTTGCAGGTGCACTACAATTTGTTTCTGCCTCCGGCTACAGACCATCCATAATGTTGCCGGCGGCCGATAGCTTCCGCGCTACCTTGTATCCAAGATCGGTCAGCTCGGCGTAGTTGGTTTTGTAGGGCTTAGTAGCCTTGTCAAGATAACCAACTCGTCCGCCTCGCAATATTTGAGACAAATCATCTTCAAACGGGATGTTTTCCTCTTGGAATAATAAAGACCGCTCTGGCAGGAGCCGCGAATATTCCTAACAGTAAGTACGGCCATTTAAGTTTGTGACTGTCAGCGGCCCGGGGTCCAATCTTTTTGCATCTCTGAACATTCACATCATCTCACTTAAAACGAAGGAACAGAAATACTGCAGCTATTCCGAATATGATAAATCCTACAACAACGGCCAGATCGGTACCACTAATGATTGGTTTGTCGGAATCTTCAGCAATCGATGCCCCGTCAGAAACAGTCTGATATACAGTTACGTCTGAGGTCACGGGTGTGGTCCAATCGAACTCAGTGGTCCTGTCTGAATCCGTGTAATAAGTGACGGTCTTTCCCTCTGGTGCTACCGGCATGGTTGCTGTCTGTCCATCCCGTACTGTTACAGTGTCCGCGACAGTCCCGTCGGATCCTATAATTGTCAGCGTGTGCTCGATGGGCGTGATGCTGGAATACGAGGCGTAAACCGTGAGGGGTGCGGTCATATCTGTCGGCCAAACCATCGGTACGGTCAGCTCTTCATCCGCGTACCATCCGAGAAACTCGTGTCCCTCCCAGACGGGATCCGCGGGTCGGACCGCTGCATCGTGGGTCTGCACATAGACCCTATCCATGGTCGGAGCTCCGTCCGGCATGACATATTCAACGTAAGGGTTGCCCATGACGTGTAATAGATAGTACGTCACAGCAGTGGACCCGCCATTGTACGAGTTCCATACTGTCTGAGTTACAATGTAGTCGCCGGGGGCCGCATAAGTATGGTTCGTGCTCCATTCAGTAGACACTGGCGAGCCATCACCGAAGTCCCATTCGATTGTTTCAGCATCGGATCCGTTGAACATCATGTAGATCTTCAGCGACCAGAACTCTCCCTGGTC
>DAMX01000059.1:31311-31548 GCA_002497195.1 Methanomassiliicoccaceae archaeon UBA354
AATCTCGGCATCCTCGGGAATTTCGGTTGCTTCGATCTCCGGTATGGCGCAAACCATAATGGTTGCGGCCACCAAAACGGAGACTGCCATTCCAATTAATTGTTTAACCGACATAGAAAATCAACAACCCTGAATTCAGTTTCCTCTTTTTGCTCATAATTTATTCTGTGATCAGCTCACAGAATCCCTTTGCTCCGAAGATGGCTCGTAATCCATCTCGGCACCACTCGCAGCTAG
>DAMX01000059.1:31722-56090 GCA_002497195.1 Methanomassiliicoccaceae archaeon UBA354
CATCTCGGCACCACTCGCAGCTAGTTCGCCCGACATGATGTGTTTGATGTCCGCGAGCTTCACAGCAATGGCACGGCCGACCTCTGTGAGCTCCACGATCGTAAGGTTGTTTTGGAACCGGTCTGTTGTCATGGAAACTATGCCTGACATCTCCAGCTCATCGAGCTTTCTCGCGTTGATATTGCTTCTTCCGGCCCTGGAATACAGCTCTGTTTTTTTCAGAGGTCCGGATAAGTGAAGTGCCAAAATCATGTTTATTTTGATTTTATCACCCAGGCAGGAGCCGAGATCGCTTTCCACATATCGTTATCAACGATTACCAATACAAATTAGATTACGGTTTTCAATATCAAGGATTAACGAAATCCTTATATGTACTGAAGGGATTACTTGAATAAAGAAATCCCGTTAGGAGAAAACATGGCCGAAATTCTGATCGCACCGAAAATATCTCCCGGATGGAGAATATGCCTCACTGAGGAATTCTGTAAGACAATAGATGTGAACGTCGGAGAAAGAATAGTCATTCTTCGCAACGACGAAGGCGATATCGTCATCCGTCCCAACAAGGCGATCGCATGATCGTCTACCTCGTCGACACGGAGACCACGGGCCTCAAAGGCTGTTACTGCGGAGATAAGGTCGTCGACATCGGCATAGTCGAGGTCGACACGGCGCAGATGACCGTTGAACCGGTCTACTCCGAGATCGTCGGCTACGATGTCAGTAAGTGGTCCGATGAGGACAGGAACGCATGGATTTTCGTCCATTCCGATCTGAAGCTCTCCGACGTCTCCGCCGGCAAGCCTCTGGACGATGTCGTTCGTGATGTCCGCGAGATCCTCAACTACAATGTCTGCACCTCGTACAATGTTAACTTCGATTTCGGCCACTTCCTATCATACGCTCCATGGGCAATTCACTGCGAGCTCGCCCCGGACGTCATGCTGGCCGCCCACTGCATAGTCGACGGAGACCACTTGTTCGACGATGGAAGCACATCGTGGCCAAAACTCCAGAAATCGTACACGGCACTCTGCCCTGACGACCCCGTCCGCCTCGGAGGCGTGCAGGCCCATAGGGCCCTTTCGGATGCGATGCAGGCATCCCACGTGATGCTGCGCCTGATTGAGTTGGGAAGATACCCGAGAGAGATTACGCTGACCGGTGCACCATCGGGTGCGCGGTTCAGATCTGTCAGGTCTACTGACAGATTATCCGGACACGCCCCTTGCGGGAGTGACATCGCGTGTCCGGCAAACACCTTAGCTCCAGACCTGCCGAAGCAACACTCGACCGACGAGGTGGCTTGATGGGCAGGCCACGGAAAACCTTTACACAGGATGTGTACGAGTTTGTAGATTATATCAAAAAAGAAGAAGACTACAAGGAACGGACCATAAGGTATTACAGAGATGAGGGAGCTTGCATCTTCTCCTTGCTCGATAATCATGTGAGGGAGGGGATCCGCGCCAAGGATGTGACCAAGGACGATGTTTTCAAGGTCCTCGATTTCATGCGCCGCAATAATTACGCCGTGCAGACGATGAAGGGATACATTTGTGCCCTCAGGAGAATATGCATGCACCATGGCAATCCAGCCCCTCAAACGACTAAAATAAGGTGGCCCCAGGACATGAGACCGAGCGTTGATTGGCTGACGCAAGACCAAGCACAGAAATTGATAGACTGCCCCAAAACTCCGATGCAGGAGATGGTAATCCACCTAGAACTGTGCATGGGGCTCCGGCGCATAGAGGTGGCGAGGTTGCGCATCTCTGATATAGACAGCAGGCGGAAATATATGACGGTGACAGGGAAAGCCGACAAACTCAGATTGGTCCCGTTCCATCCGGATACTGGAGCCGTTCTGTCGCACTACATGGGATACCGTAACGCGCTCGTAAAGGTGGCCGTTTCCAAGGATCCTTCGGCCGAAGTCCCGGACAATTTGATTATATGGGGCAAGGGAGCACAGCTTTCTGCCTATTCGCAGGTTAAGCTCACAGGATTTGACAAACAGATCAAGGCGCTGATCCCGCAGATCGGTATCGAATTTTCGAACCATACACTGAGACGGACGTTCGGCCGTACGATGTATCGGTGCGGAGTCCCGCTGGCGACGATCGCAAAGCTGCTAGGGCATGAATCGACGGATGTGACGCTAGATTACATCGGAGTCGACTTGGACGACATGGGGTCTGCAATGTCCCAATACGTGCTCAGGTCGTCGGCCGTGGAAGAATTGTTGGAGGAGAACAGATGTGCATGAAAAAGGAAGACAGGAGTTTTGAGTTTGAAAACCCCCCTAAAAATGAGGTAGCCAGTAGAATTAGGTGGGCCCGCCCAGATTTGAACTGGAGTATCATGCACCCCAAGCATGGAGGATACCAAGCTACCCCACGGGCCCATTAATGAGTTTTTTCTAAGATGTTTATCCGAGAGGTGCGATCTCACCGATGAGGTCGGCGTGGGAAACTATCATCCTGCGGCAGCAGTATCTTTCGAATCCCAGATCGTCGAGGACGGCCTTGGGGTCCTCGCCCATCCCAACACGTTTTGCGTACACGGGGTAGGCGCTGCCCACGACCTTTCCGCATGTGAAACATCTCACCGGTATTATCATACTCGATCACCTGTACGACTTCTGCTTTCTGGCACGTGCACCGTGTCCGAGCTCGTTCTTCGGCAGTTTCCTTCTGGTGTCGTTGATGATCAGGGTCCTGTCGTAACTCTTGAACAGCGCCTCGAGGTCCTCGTCCTTGTAATACTCGACGAGTCCTCTCGCGATGGCCGTCCTGGCCGCCGCCGCCTGCCCCATGACTCCGCCGCCGTCGACGGTCACGCGGATGTTGACCTTGGCCGCCTTTTCGGATGCGAGTCCGAGGGGCTCCTGGATCTTGAGCCTTGCGAGCTCCGGGGAGTATATCTCCAAGGGGACCTTGTTGATGGTCACCTTCCCGTTGCCCTCCTCGACTACCGCCCTGGCGGTCGCGGACTTTCTCTTTCCACTTGTATTGACACATTCCATGGGGATCATCTCACATTAGAACCCAGGAATTTAGAGACGGCTCCCAGGGTCGTGTATTTGCCGGTGATCTTCTTCTTGGCGAGCTCGGGCGCCTCGGTCTTGACCTCGGCGAACTGCTTGGGCGTCCCGACGTATACGTGGAGCCTTCTGTAAGCGTCCCTTCCGCTGGAGCTCTTCCAGGGGATCATTCCCCTTACGGACCTCTTGAAGATGAGGTCCGCCCTGCGCGGGTAGAAAGGTCCCTTCCTCTTGGTGGCGTCACCAAGTTCGGTGCGGTGCTTGAACTTGTCGCACACCATCTCTTTCTCCCCGGTAATTATGATGGACTCGGAGTTGAGAATGATGATCTCTTCGCCGTCCATGATCCTCTCTGCGACAACGCTTGCAAGCCTGCCGTAGATCAGGTCCTTTCCGTCAATAAAAGCCACCATCCAATCACCTCATTATCCTGATGTTGGAACCCTTGGGGTTGGCGTCCATGAGCTCTCTTATGCTCAGGGCCTTTCCGCCGGATTCCGCAATCGCGGCTTCTGCCTTCTCGGAGAAGGAGAATGCCGCTACCGTTACTTTCTTAGTTATGCTGCCTGCTGCGAGAACTTTCCCGGGGATGACAACGGTCTCCCCGTCCTTCGCATATCTTTCGATTTTGCTGAGGTTCGTTTCGGCCCAGTTCCTCTTGGGTTTCTCAAGCCGAAGCGCGATGTCTCGCCAGATGGCAGATTCGTTCTCCCTCGACGTCGCCTTAAGATCGAAGATCAAGGCGATCAGCGAAGGGTCTGTTTTGAAACTTGCCTTCATATTTCTGACTCTCCCGACATTGGGTAAGGCTGTCGTATGCGGGATTCGTTTATAAAACTTGCCCAGACGGGATACGTGTGCCGGTCTCTTACGCGTACGGGCCATGTGCGTTATGTTTAATAGTGTACTCGTGTTAGCACCGCCGATACCATGATTAGATTCGGACCTGCGGGAATACCGCTTTCGTGCAAAGGCCGCACCCTGAAGGACGGCATCGAGGACGTCCACAACCTGAGCCTGACGGCCATGGAGGTCCAGATGGTAAGGCCCACCATCCAGATCAGATACCCCGACGACGAGGAGGTCGGGATGACCCTGAAGGACATCACCGAGGACTTCGTCATCGAGTTCATAAGGGACGACGAGCTGATCTGCTCCCCTGACGTGCCGATCGAAGAGGACGACGAGCTGGTGGGCATGTTCTACAGCATCGCCGAGAACTTCGGCTCCCTGTACGGCACGGGGGAGGTCGCCAAGAGGATGGACGTGAGCCTGTCGATACACGCCCCGTACTACATGGACCTGGGCTCCGACTCCCCGATGGCTGACAGGTACATGGACAGCATCAGGCACTCTGCCCTCATACTCAACGCGCTGGGCGGGAACACGGTCGTGACCAGCCTCGGCCTGTACAAAGGGGACTCGAAGGAGGAGAGGGAGGGCACCGATTCCCGTATCTTCGACAACGTGGCGGCCCTCATGGGCTGGTGGCAGGACGAGGGCCTCAGGCCGAAGCTGGGCATCGAGATCACCGGGCACAAGGAGACGTTCGGCTCCCTGGACCAGGTGCTGGACATGTGCGACCAGATCGAAGGGCTGGTGCCTGTGGTCAACTTCCCGCACCACCACTCCCGCACCGGAGGTTCGCTTAAGGAGACCAGGGATTTCATCGACCTGATCGAAGCGGCCGAGCCCTACTGCAAGGACGGCATATACTCCCAGTTCTCGGGCGTGGAGCACGCCGACGGCGAGGAGAAGAAATACACCCCGATCAAGAAAGGCGACCTCAAGTTCGAAACCCTCGCCGACGCACTGACCGACGTCAGGCCGGAGATGACCATAATCTCATGCTCTCCGTTGCTGGAGCACGACGCCATGTACATGAGGATAATCGAGGAGAGGGTCCTCAGCAAGAAGGTGGCCAAGATGCTCAAGGATATGAAGAAGCAGGCGACCTCAGAGGTCCCCGGGGAATGAGATGAACCCGGCCCTGGAATATCTTTCCAAGAAATGCCATGAGACGGCGGCCTCCGTTTCCGACGAGGACAGGGAGAAGCTCGCCAGGCTTGTCTCGGACAACCGCAAGGTGTTCATATACGGCTCCGGACGCTCAGGGCTCGTCGGGCAGCTCCTGGCCGTCCGCCTGGTCCAGCTGGGCATCGACGTCCACCTGGTGGGCGAGATGACCACGCCGATAATCGGCCGCAACGACCTGACGATCCTGGTATCCAACACAGGCGAGACCGCGTCGGTGGTCAACACGGCCAACATCGCCGGGCGCATAGGCTCTTATGTCGTATGCTTCACATCCGACCCCAGGAGCAAGCTCGCCCATGCCTCCGATATGGTCGTCGTCATGAGGTCAGGGGAGATCGACGATAAGTACGCCCCCCTGGGCACGGTGTTCGAAGGCTCCGTTCTCCTTTTCTTCGACAGCTTCGTCGCCGACCTCATGGAGAAATTCGATACCGACGAAGCTCAGATGAAGAGCAGGCACGCAATCTGGGTATGATCATCGGTCCTCGGACACGACCATCTGCGCCGCCTTGGGATCTCCGTCTTCCACGGTGAAGACCATCAGCGTCCCGTCGGAAGGGTCGAGGACCACCGCGAACCCTGTACCCTTCCCGAATATGTCCGAATGGGTCCTTATGTCCACGTCTGAAAGGTAGCATCCGAACCCGGGATGCGAATGATACCATCCGATCACCGCGTCCCCTCCGCTTTCGTCGATCGATGCGAACAGGTCTTCGAGGCAGTCCGGGTCGAACCTTACGCTCACTCCCGTAGCATCGAGCCTCGCCGTGGCCGTCCCGGAGGCGATGGAATATTCGCCCTCTTCGTCCCTGTAGACCCGTCCCGATATCAGTCCCAGGACCTCTTTGTCTTCCGCGTAGCCGATGTCCGCATGGTTCGCCATATCGGAGATGATGCCCTCGTCCATGAACAGGGGCACCCCCCGGACGCTGCGCCTCCTGTACTTACGTCCGGTCTTCTCGGACGATATCACTTTAGGCATCTCCATCACCGTAGCTGACCTTCGCATCGAACCTCGGCCTGTTCTCCGTATACCATTTGGACGCTCTGATGCAGGAGTCCGTACCGTAAGGGCTCATGGGGTTGGGGTCTGCCAAAAGGTTCTCGACCCCCATGACGAAGGACGTCATGTTGGAGCCGAAGCTCCAGTTGTCCAGAGTCTTCACGCATACGAATCCGCCGTCCCCCGGCATCATGATGTTGGGGTGGAATATGTCCGTTTTCCATATGGCCCTCGGCCTTTCGAACGGATACTCTTCTGAGAGGACCAGATCGAATCCGTGCTCCCTCGCGACCTCGGTCTCCGAGGTCTTAGCGGGGGAGTTCCTCAGAGAAACGCTCAGGATTATCGGGAACTCGGCGTCCTCGGGGATGTCCGATATCGAAAGTCCCAGATAACGGTTGAGATCATGGATCTCGTTGTTGATCCTTTTAACGAGTATGGGTCTCACGAGGCCCATTCAACTACCGCCTTCCGGGTCCGGGATCATCTCCACGGTGTCTCCGTCCGAGAGGTTGACCTCCTCGACGGTCCTGGAACCCACCAGGAGCTTGGGCCCCTTCCTGATCACGAAGGCGCCTGCGCCCTCTCCCCAGTAGTCGGCCGCTGCGTCGATTATGTCCGATATCTTCTCGTAGGGCTCCAGCTCCATCCTTATGGAGCCTCCCGCGGCGGTGTTCACTACCGTTATCTTCATCGTCATTTTCAATCTCCCATGTGGTTCGGACAGTCCGGGTCGGCGTCGAGGTCCACCGTGTCCATGGTACCGACCTCACCGTTGTAATAGGTTATGCCTCTGGAGCAGAGGTCCGTTCTTCCGGAGGCCATCTTTTCCGCTTCTCGGACCTGGATGGCCGCGATGACCGACGTGGTGGTTATCTCCGCGGCGGTGCGGGGCACGAATACGTGGGCGTCCCCCGTGCAGGAGAACCTGAGGTCCGCGACCCTGGCATGGCTGCCGTTGCTGGCACACTGGAGGCAGGGCCCTCCGGGAAGTACCGCCTGTATCCTCCCCGTCATGCCGTCGGTGGCGCCGTCCACGTACGGTATGCCTCTGTATACGGCATGGGAGTTCACATGCATCCTGGCGGAGAAGTTGTCGAGGCATCCGAGCACCAGGTCGTAATCCCAGTCCGTCAGGTCCTGCACCCTGGAATTTATCGGGCGGACATCGGCGTCCGGATACAGCTCCGTCGCGCGGCGGGCTAGGACCTCGGATTTGAAACGGCCCTCATCCTCTCCTCGGAACATAACGCACCGGCTCAGGTTGGAGCCGGCGACGCGGTCCATGTCAACCACGTCGATATTCCTGAAACCGGCAAGGACCATGCACTTGACCGCCTCGTTCCCCAGGGCCCCGGCGCCTGCCACCATGCACCGGGACCGGGAGATCCGGTCCATGTCCAGCCATCCGATCCGTCTCATGCGGTCGAACCTGTCCGAATCCGAGGCGTCGGCTCTCATCGGAGGGCCCAGGGGAAGGGATGATAAATATCGTCCCCCCGTCTCTTCGCAACGTGCGATGGGGGGCCGGCATGCCTGATTTATAAGGTGAACGCCATTCCCCGCAGATGGCGGAACTTCCCGAACACTCGCATTGCAAATTCTGCGGAGAGCCCATTCCCTTCGGAGGAAAATATTGTTCTGAGGAATGCGGGTCGCTTTACGCGGCACGCGCCAAGAAGGAGGCCAGGAAAGAAACGGCATTCTTCGCGCTGGCAATATTGGCCGTCGCAGCCGTCACCGCAGCACTTTATCTCTTGCGGTAAAGGGCGTCCTTCGTCGCTTTCACGTTGTGGACCCTCACTATGTTGGCGCCGCCGTCGGCGGCTATCGCGGCGGCCTTCGCAGATGCCGCGTCGTCGTTGGACCCCAGGGCCGCGGTAAGGAACCTCTTCCTCGAAGAACCGATGAGGACCGGATGGTCGCCCCTGAAGTAGTACGCGCTCTGCATTATCTCGGCATTCTGCGCTCCCGTCTTCCCGAATCCTATGCCCGGGTCTAGGATGATCCTGTTCCGCTCGATGCCGGCATCCAGGGCCGCTTTCGTCCTCTCTTCGAAGAACTCCTTGATCTGCGGAAGGACGTTACCGGTCATTAGGTCCGAGTGCATGCTCTCCGGTTCCCCGTACATGTGCATTATTATGACCGGGACCCCGGCGGAGGCCGCAAGTTCGGCCATGCCCTCCCATCTGAGTCCGTAGACGTCGTTGATGATGTCGGCGCCGGCATCCAGGGCGGCCTCCGCCACCCGGGTCTTCATGGTGTCCACGGAAATGGGGACGTCGCAGGAGGGCGCTATCTCCTTTATGACCGGCACCAACCTCTCTATCTCCTCTTCGGCGGAGACCGGTTTCCAGCCGGGGCGGGTGGACTCCGCGCCGATATCCAATATCCCGGCTCCCTCGTCGATCAGCCTGAACGCATGGTCCGCCGCAGAGTTAAGCTTCGCGTACGCCCCGCCGTCGGAAAAGGAGTCGGGGGTAACGTTCAGTATGCCCATTATCACCGGGTGCTCGTACGTTATCGAACCCCCGCTCCACTTCGTCGGAAGCATGCGCATCACATCAGTTTGTCAATGAGCTCCATGAGGTCCACGACCTCGATCCCGCGGTCTCCTTTTCCGGAAGCCAGATTATTAACGCAGAACGGGCAGGATGTGATCATAATGTCCGCGAACCCTGCCTCGTCCAGCCTTGTGGCGGCTATTCCGAGGGATTCGTCCGGGAACGCGCTCCTCACCCCTCCGCCTCCGCCGCAGCAGTGGCTGAGGGCGCGGTTGTACTCCATCTCCTTGAACACGAGGCCGGGGATCTTGGCTATGACCTCCCTGGGCGCCTCATATATTCCGCAGTGCCTCCCCATATGGCAGGGGTCGTGGTATGTGGCAGTGACGCCTTCCATGGGCTTCAGCTTGAGATCGCGCTTGGCCAGGAACTCCGTTATGTGAAGTATCTCGAAGGGCACGTCGACGTACTTGGGGTACTCGACCTTGAACATCCTGTAGCATCCGGCGCAGGAGAAGACGACGGTCTTGACGCCCAGCTCTTTGATGGCGTCTATGTTCCTCTGGAACATCGTCGTTATGTAGTCCTGGTCGTAGCCCACCCTCTGTAGGACGGACCCGCAGCACAACTCGTCCACCACGGTGAAGTCGACACCGAGCTTCTTCAGGACGGACATCGTTGACCTGGAGGTCTCCTTCGAACGGTAGGTGGCCGTGCACCCGGCGAAGTAGCCGATCTCGGCTTTATGTCTCTCGACGCCGAGGGTCTCGGCGACGCCCTTCTCCTCGCGGTAAGGGTTTCCGTACTTCACGACGCTGTCGCACATGGCCTTGTGCTTGTCCAGCATGTGGCCGTTCTTCACGAGGTCGGAGCGGCAGATCTCGATGATGTCCACCACGTCCACCTTGGAAGGGCACCTCCTCACGCAGTCTGCGCAGGTGGTGCAGGTGTAGAGGTTCCTGATGACCGACTCATCGACCGGTATGTCTCCGTTGAGGATGCCGTACGTGAGCGTTATCCTTCCTCGGGACGATGCGGCGTCCCATCCGATCTCTTTGAACGAAGGGCATACGCTCTTGCAGAATCCGCACATCGTGCACACGTTGACCGCTTTTCTTACCTTTTCCAGGTTCTCTGTCTTGAACTCGCTCATGTTTACTCAACTCTGGGTATTGTGACGCTTCCGTCCATCAAAACAAGGAACTCCGCATCCGGGTCGTCCGCAAGCACGGCGTCCACTGCGTCCTGCACCTTGATGAATGGCTTTATGTTCGCTTTTGAAAGTATTTCGGGGTCCAAGTCTGTTACGGCCCAGACCTCTGCCCAAGTCATGATCTCCGCCATCTTGGCCGCCTTGTGGTATCCGAGCTTGTATTCCTTCTTCAGGTTCTCCAGGACCACCTTCGGGTCGCCGGAGCTGGAAAGCTGGGTCAGGAATGTGGCGCTGCCTGTTCCCTCGCGGCACTTCGATACCATGATTATCTTCCCTCCTTCCTTGAGGGCCCACTTGCCGTTGTCCAACGCCTTCTGGGACTGATAGAGGTCAACGTCCATGGGGTAGGGGGCGACCGATATCACAACGTCGGCCTTCCTCGGTATCGCAACGGAGAACACCTCGTTGGCGTACCCGACGGCCTTTTCGAATGCTCTGTTCAGGTCTCCGCTGACCGCCCTGTATATGTTCTGGTGCCTGTCCAGCACCATCTGTATGGAGAATATCTTCTTGCCTTTCACAGCCTTGAGGGCGTCCATCATGTCCTCGTGCACCGGGTTGCCCTCGAGGGCCAGGGACTGCGCCTCCATGTTCATGGCCATCTTGTGGTTGGCCTCGATGGTCCTGAAAGACGCTACGCCGGGCAAGAACGACTTCCTGCCTCCGGTGTAGCCTGCGAAGTAATGGGGCTCCACGCTGGTGACTATGACGAGGCGGTCGGAGTCCACGGCCACCTTGTTGACCTCCATGGGCGTTCCGTTCTTCGACGTCCCCAGGTTCACGCATTCCGATCTTTTGCCGTCGTGGACGACGATGCGGTCTTTCAGATCGGAATAGTGCCTTCCGAACATGAAGTCGTACTCTTCGTCCGTGGGGGCACGGTGGTTGCCGGTGGCGATAAGATATCTGGCACGCCTCAGATCGACGATCTCCGAAAGCGCATCGAGCACTTTGGCGGTAGGCGTAGGGCGGGTGCCGTCGTTGATTATGAAAACAATGTCCTTTCCTCCTTCCAGGAAGGATTCGAGAGAGTCGGAGCCTATCGGATTTCCGATCGACTCGCTTATCACATCGTTCGGCGGAAGGCATTCCACGTCCTTGGGGTAGAACGTACCGATGAAATTCCCGTCCGGGATCTCGGTAGGCTGCGAACCCTTTCCATACTTAACGTCGATTTTCATTCTGTGCACTAATCGTCGGTATGTTATTAAATTTATTTGCGCCAGAAGCGCGTGCAAAAGATATTAGGGCCGTATCCGATACCGGGGCAGATGGCTTCTTTCGGCGAGATCGGTGAAAGGGAGATGATCCGCAGGATGCTCAGGGCGGTCCGCCCCTCGGGAAGGGACGGCCCCGGGGACGATGCGGCCCTGGCAGATATCAGCGGACGCCTGGCCATATGCTCGGACGGCCTGACCTTCGAGAGGCACATGCCCGAAACCATGACCTTCGAGGAGTTCGGATGGACGGCGGCGGCCGTCAACTTCAGCGACCTGGCATCCATGGGCGCAAGGCCCAACGGGCTTCTCGTGTCACTCATGATCCCCGCCGAGACCGACGAGGAGGATATCTGCGACATAATGGGAGGTGCAGACCAGTGCGCCGAGTTCTGCAACACATTCATACTGGGCGGGGACACGAAGGAAGGCTCAGGGGCCGCTGTGGCCACCGCCATAGGGAGCATGGAGGGCAGGACGCCGATGACGCGATACGGCGCGACGCCCGGGGACCTGGTGGCGGTCACCGGCCCTCTCGGAGGACCTGCGGCAGGCTGGCACTCTTTGAAGAACGGCCTGGGCATAGAGGAAGCGGAGACGGCTCTGAAGGTGCCGGTGCCGAGAGTGGAGGAAGGGATCGCGCTAGCCTCGTCCGGCGCGGTGACCTCCTGCATAGACCTTTCGGACGGCCTCGCCGAGGCGGCATGGAGCATATGCGGATGCAGCCACGTCGGTATGGAGTTCCAGCGTGATTTTCTTCCCGAGGGGGAGGGAGTGGAGCAGGTCTGCAGTTCACTGGGGGCCTCCAGGGACGACATGGCCCTCTATTGGGGGGGAGAGTACGAGCTGATGTTCACGTTCAGGAAGGACAGGATCAGGGAGCTATACTCGTCCGGCGCGCCGTTCACTATAATAGGCGTTGTGGACAACGGAGTCTCGCCGAAGATGTCCGATGCGGATAAAACCGAGGTGCTGGGTCATGGCGTCTATTAATCCCCCTGTCGAGGCCGCATATTACACCAGGGAGGAAGGATTATACAGGTGCGAGCTATGCCCTCATCGCTGCCGCATCAGACCCGGAAGCTACGGCAGGTGCGGTTCCAGATATGGGGAGGAGGACATGTTGGCCGCCTACACCTACGGCAAGCTCTCGTCCATATGCGTGGACCCTATAGAGAAGAAGCCGCTTTACCACTTCCATCCCGGGGAAAAGACGTTCTCGGTGGGCAGCGTAGGATGCAACATGACCTGCCGCCACTGCCAGAATTTCGCGATAGCCCAATATTCCACAGGGAAGAAGCGCACCACGTACGTCTCGCCCGAGAAGCTCATCGGAATGTGCAGGAACGAGAGGCTGGACATAATCTCGTTCACATACAACGAGCCGACGATATGGTACGAGTACATCATGGACGTGATGGACCTGGACCCGGACCTCACATGCGTTCTGGTCACGAACGGCCTTGCCAACGAAAGGCCGATGAAAGACCTGTGCAAGGTAACTTCGGCGATGAACATAGATGTGAAGGGCTTCACCGATGATTTCTACATGAAGATCTGCGGAGCGCACCTGGAGGACGTCCTCAGGTCGGTGAAACTGGTATTCGACCAGAAGGTGCACGTGGAGCTTACTTACCTTATGATCCCGGGGCTGAACGACAGCATGTCCGAGATCCGGGAATTCGCAGTCTGGGTCAGGAACACCCTGTCGGAGGACGTCCCGGTCCACTTCACAAGATTCCATCCCGACAACGAGATGAACGACGTCCAGTGGACGTCGCCCGAGTCCCTCATAGCGGCAAGGGACACGGCCATATCCGCAGGTCTCAACTACGTGTACATAGGCAACATACTGGCAGAAGGCACCAGCGACACCTACTGCCCGGAATGCGGCACGGCCGTGGTGAAGCGCCTAGGCTATCTGGTGGACATCGAGGCGCTGGACGGGAGAAGGTGCGCCTGCTGCAAGCACAGGCTCAACATCGTCAGATGAGGAACAGCAGGTTTCCCGCAAGCCCGACGAAGATCGATGATGCGAATATGGGCAGTAAGAAAGGTATCATAGGCGTGACCCAGATTTCTTTTTCACCGAAAGCCCTCAGCCTCGAGTACACGGCCGACGTCTCTTCGGGTACGGGTATCCGGAAAAGCCTTTCTCCGTCGGCGTCGTCCATCGGCCAGACATACGACCTCTCCGCCTCGTCGATGTCCATCAAATATCCGTGCAGCGCCCTCCTGCCCGTGTTCCCGTCCCGAAGGTTCCTAAGGAACATGTAGGCCGCTCCGGCCAGCGAGAACAGGAGCGCATGGAAAAGGACGGCCGCCGAGAAGACGAAAATCCCCGGAAGAACACCCTCCGGGACGCTTATCAGAGGAAAGTCCCAGAACTCGGGATAAACCGGGAATGCAACAGTAAGGGAGATCATGCATTTCGCGTCCGCCCCTCCCCTCAGGAGGCCGGCCGCGTACATAAGCATGTAAAGTACGTAGAACACGGGAATGGTCATCCCGGCATGGACCAAGGGGTCGGAAGGCGAAAAGGAATAGGGGACCAGGAATAGTACGGACACCGAACCGTATATGACGGCAGAAACGGTCTTGGATCTGTCGGAATCCCAAAGCACATCGAACATTATGGCTCCGGACCCTGCGGCCATGGCCAGGTGTTCCCACTTCGCACCCTGTTGCCAGGAAGAGATCAGCCAGAAAGCGATCCCCGCGATACCGATTGCGGCCCAGTGAAGGTCCCCGGCGGTCCTGGTTCGAACATCGCTCACTGCAGCCGAGCCCATTACCGCGACCGCGATTACGAAAAGCGCAAGAGGGGCAACATCGGGAACCGTCATGGTAACGAATGGGCTCGGGAATATTATAATAACCAATATCTATTTGGGAAGACGTGAAATCCAAACTGCCTCTTGCAGTTGCGGCGCTCCTTTCGGTACTGGCCCTCGCAGCGGTGCCCTTGGCATATACCGGGGAGGCGTATGCGGCGACATCCGCAGAGATCACATACGACATAACTTATTCCACGGGCGACGGGACATTCCAGAGCTATACCGAATCGGACCCTGACATAGAGGTCACATCCGGAAATAATCTGAGGATCAACATAACGGTCAAGTCCCAGGCCTCCGGCGAGAGGACGATATATTTCGAGCAGTCGCAATTCAACGAACGCATTTCAGGGGTCGTAATAGTGGACTCCGATGAACCCATTTCGATCCTTCCTTCGGACAGAAGCTACACTTTCACGGCCGTCATAACCCCGGACCCCGATACCCACGGGTCCGGGGAGGTCACGCTGAGGATGGTGGTAGGAGACCCTGCTACGGATACGAGCCAGATAGTCGAGATCCCAATAGGCGTCGACGTCCGTTCCGCGATTTACAGCGAGGGTTACTATAACAAGATAATGGGCATCTACGGCAACCCTCTAGGTGAGCCCTTCGATCAGCCGATATATGCCGCCTTCATAACACTGGCCATATGGGCCATAATAGGCATCGTCGTAGCTTATGCCGTCATGCCGGCAATACTTTGGGTGCCTCTCAGAAGCAACAGGCAGACCAGGAAGGAGATAACGCGCGGCATAGGCAAAATGGTAGTGATGTTCGCCACAGTGGCAGGCATCGGCCAGGCCCTGAGGGTCTACGGGGCACAGGACAGCTATGTCCAGCTTTTCGACAGCCTGTCACTGGTGCTGTATGTCATATTGGGAGCGATAATCGCCTGGAAGCTGTATCTAGTCATCATAGACAGCGTCTTCCGCAAGATCGGTACCAACACGTCGATAGGCGGCGTCGACGAGACGCTTATACCTCTTTTCAGGATGATAGGGAAGATAGCCATCGGCACCATAGCGGCCGGAGGGATATTCTCGGCTCTAGGAGCCGACCTGGTGGGGATAATCGCAGGTGCGGGCATCGCAGGTCTGGCACTCTCGCTGGGAGCCCAGAGCACGCTGAATCAGTTCTTCAGCGGCCTCTCGCTCCTGCTGACCCGTCCTTTCAGAGAAGGGGACATCGTAAAGATAGGCACCGAGGGGACAGTCCTGAAAGTGGACAGGGTCGGGGTCATGAACACCAGGTTCTTCCATAACGACAACGAACAGGTGATCACCATGCCCAACAATATGGTCTCCTCCGCGGTCATCTACAACTACAGCGTCGAGAATCTGTTCTATCATTTCTACATATATTTCGGCGTAGCATATGGTTCGGACATAGACAGGGCCAAGAGCATAATGATGGAGGCGGCCCTAGACAACCCAAACGTGATGAAGGGAGGCTCCGTGCCGATGCCCGGGGTCAGGATGACCGCGCTGGCAGATTCCAGCGTAACTCTCAGGCTGTCTATTTACGTCTATGATTACAACGACAGTTTTTCCGTCGATGGGCAGATCAGGGAGCGCGTGTACAACGAGTTCCTGGAGAACGGGATAGAGATCCCCTTCCCTCAGATGGACGTGCATATGAAGTCCGAGCCTGCGGAAGACAACAATGTGAAGGTCACCCAGCCGAAGAGGAAGGCCAGGGCGGAGTCCGGGCCGGAGCCGAAAAGGGAATGAAGAGGTTTAGGCCGGCATCGCCGGCCCGGAGTTTCAGACGTCCCTGTCGATGGCGAAGCGGGCGAGTTCTATCATGAATTCTTTCTCTTCGCTCTCAGGCAGGAACCGTATCTTCTCTATGGCCGCATCGACCTTCTCCCGGGCTAGGTCCAGTGCGTACTTTATGCTCCCCGACCTTTCGAGTATGTCCAGCGCCCTGCCGATCTCTTTATCGCTGGCATCCATCTTTCCGAGTATACCTTTGAGCTCTTCGAGCTCTGCAGCGTCCTTTATGTGCCCCATGGCGTGCGTGATCATGACCGTGCACTTTCCCTTGCGGATGTCGTTTCCCACGGACTTCCCGGTCTTCGAGGACTCGCCGGCGACTCCTAGGTAATCGTCGTACATCTGGAATCCCAGGCCCAGGTCGATGGCGTATTCGTTTATCGCAGCGACGGTCTTGTCGTCGGCACCTCCGGCTATTGCACCTCCGGCGGCGGCGGCGGCGAAAAGGACGCTGGTCTTCAGCCTGATGGTCTCGATGTACTCTTCCTCTGACACTATGCGGCCTTCGTTGTTGATGTCCATCTGCTGTCCGCGCGCGAGGTCCCAGACCGCTCTGGTCACGTACCTGAGGATCCCCCTCATGGCGCTGTCCGGAACATCGAGGTCCGCGATTATCTGGAACGCCTTGGCGAACAGGGCGTCTCCGGCCAGAACGGCCGTGGGCATCCCGTAGTTGATGTGGATGGTGGTCATCCCCCTGCGCTTCTCGTCCCCGTCCATGAGGTCGTCGTGGACCAGCGTGAAGTTGTGTATGTATTCCACCGCGACGGCCAGGGGGAACGCCTTCGATCTGTCACCGCCCACTGCGCCGCAGCAGGCGATGGCCATAGCAGGCCTCATCCTCTTTCCGCCTGCGTAAGGATACTGCCTCGAAGCTTCGATGAGGTCGCGCGGCTCCTCATCTTCAATGTATTTTTTTATCGGAGCATCGAGCTCGGCCGAAATTTTCTTAAGATAATCTTTTGCGTTCATTCTAGTCCCTCTAACCACTGTCTGGTCTCGCCCAGCACGACGTACCTGGCTTTGGAAAGCTGTTTGATGTCCGAACATCCCGTGAGTAGCATGGCCGCCCTCAGTTCCTCCCTTATGAGGGTAAGTTTTTCTTTGACGGCCTCGGCCGATTCCGTGGCCTCCCTGAGCACAGCGTTCGCGACCCCCGCGCAGCTCGCTCCCATCGCGATGCCGCATGCGACATGTATTCCGTCGAGGATGCCGCCGGAAGCTATCAGAGGGAGACCGCATCTTGCTTCGACAAGGGATACCGGGGACGGTATGCCCCAGTCAAAGAACGTCTCGCCCATGCCCGTGCGTACATCGTCGCCGGCGGCGATCGCCCTGTGAAGCTCGACGCCCGCAAAGCTGGTCCCTCCCATCCCCGCCACGTCTATGCCTCTGATCCCTGTGCCCTTGAGCCTGGCCGCGACGTCCCTCGATATCCCTCCCCCCGTCTCCTTCACGATGACAGGATACAGGGACGCCAGGTCGCGGATCGCATCGTAGCATCCCTTGGCGTTCGTGTCCCCCTCGGGCTGAATGGCCTCCTGGAGGTAGTTGAGATGTATGGCCACTACATCGGCGTCGATCAGGTCCTTCGCCCTGCCGATGCCGTCCGATGTGAAAATGTCCCTGCTGTGCTGGGGTATCAGCTGGGGTGCGCCGATGTTGCCGATCATCAGGGGCACATCGTAGTCCTTCACCACGCTGTAGCTTTCCGGTTCCACTCCCCCGACGCCTGCCCTCTCGCTTCCGACCCCCATTCCGATGCCGAGTTCGGCGCAGGCCTCCGCGATATTGGCGTTGATCTTCTTCGCACCGTTGAAACCGCCGGTTATGGCGGTGACGATCAGCGGGAAATCGAGTTTCTTTCCGAAAAGGGTGATGCTTGTATCGATCTCGTCCGCATCCACCTCGGGCAGAGCGTTGTGTACGAGCCTGACATCGTCCCAGTAGCAGTAGCCCGGAGCTATTCTCTGGTTCAGACTGATGTTGATATGGTCGGCTTTTCTGTTGTTGATCGGTGTCATTTCATTCCGCCCCTTGCTACAGTGCAGGTGACAGTCTCTCCTCGCAGCAACGCGCCCAGTCTTCCGTCGACCGTGCCGTTCACGAGGATGCAGTCGCGGTCTTCGGTGCTCATCCTGAGCATTGCTTCCATCTTGGAGAGCACCCCTCCTGTCACGTCGTCTACGCTGCTCTCCGATTTAATCCTCTGCAGCGTTTCCAGGTCCACGCGGCCCAGCAGCCGCGCCTTCCTGTCTTTTTTCGGGTCTGCCGTGTACAGCCCGTCGATATCGGAGACGAATATCACTTTCTTGATGTCGAACAGGTCGGCCAAAACCTCCATGAGCTGGTCTCCCGAGCAGATCCCGAATCCTTTCGACCGGTCGGTGACAACATCGCCGAACGTGACAGGCATTATACCCAGTCCGCGAAGCCTCTCGATGGCCTCCGTGTCGGTGGCGATCAGCCTTCCGCCCTCCATGACGAAGCATGACCCGGGGGCCACGGAGACCGCGGGGATGCCCGCATCCATCATCTCTCTGACCACCATCTGGCTCAGGTCCCTGGTGTCATACTGCACCTGCGCCGCGGCCATTATCTGTCCGTCGGAAGAGAAGCCGTCTTGAAGCCTGTGTTGTTTCGCGAGCACGTGTCCGAAGGAACCCGCCCCGTGGACCACCAGGACCTGGAGCCCGGAATCCTTTATCTCCCTGCAGAGTTTCGAGACGCGTTCCCTGTTGAATTTTCTATACTGGGACTTGTCGGTTATGACGCTGCCGCCCAGTTTTATGATTATCATGCGGTTACCCATATTGACTGGGTGTTTTTAGATTTGTTGCAGTATTCCCTTCGTTGCATGTATCGCTATGCCCTTCGGGGTCCAACTGCAGTTATTTTTTCAAGTACGAGAAACGGACAGGACCACAGAACCTGACAACCGGAGGCTCCAAGTTTACTTTATAATACGAGGGTCTTTCACATCCATGAAGTTCAAGACACCGCTTTTTGTCCTCATGGCATTGGCCGTCGCGCTTCTGGCGTTTCCGATGTTCTCATCGGAGGCCGAGGCCGCAGGCCCCGCAGAGAACGATGTCACGATGTACCTGTATTATGAAGGGTCCCGGATAGGCGAGGTTCCGAACACCGACGACCCGATACCCATCAACGCGGGCGAAGAGGCAGACGTCAGCATCAGGATCGAGAACGGGTCCGGCGAGAAACGTTTCGTCACCATGGACATAACGGGAGTTACGGCCGTCGACTACAGGTCGGAAGACCTCCCTACGGCCGTGGAGATAGGGCCCAACGAGTCAAAGACATACGATGTGACGTTCTTCTCCGACAGATACACCAAGGAAGGGGGGGACTACCTCACCATCCGCCTTACGATAGAGGGGCCCGGGAGCAACAGTCCCGTGTATATCGCCCAGGACCTGCACTTCACCATAAGCTCGAGCCTGTCATCATATGGTTATTACAACAAGATACTGGGCATCATACCCAACACCCTCCCAAGCCCCCTGGACTCCCCCCAGGCCGCGGCCCTGATAACGATGGCGCTGTGGGCGCTTATGGCGGCGATCGTCGGCAAGGCAGTCGTCCCGGCCGTTCTGTACATTCTGACGAGGGGCAACAGGGAGATAAGGAAGATGGTCGCAGGATCTCTTTTCAAACTGATATTCCTTGCTGTTGTGATATTCGGGATATATGAAAGCCTGAAGGTCCTCGGCTCTTCGGAGTATGTCATAGACGTTTCCGGAAGGATGGCGGCGATATCCTATGTCGTGCTGGGCGCGCTGATATCCTGGAGGGCATACGTGATCGCACTAGACCATATGTTCTCCAAGATAGGGCGCGACGTCAAATCCGGAGGGGTGGACGAAACACTGGTCCCTCTTTTCAAGATGATAGGTCAGATAATCATAGTCACGTTGGTCGTCGCAGCGATCTTCTCGTTGATGGGAGCGGACCTGATGGGCATAATAGCCGGTGCGGGGATAGCGGGATTGGCCATATCCCTGGGCGCCCAGAGCATGCTCAGGCAGTTCTTCAGTGGAATAACCCTGCTGACGACCCGTCCTTTCAAGGCCGGAGATATCGTCAGGATCGACAAATCCATGGAGCTCAAGGTGCAGGAGGTGGGCATAATGACCACATGGTTCAAAAATCCCTGGAACGAGGAGATAATATCGATGCCCAACGACAAGGTGGCCGCCAGCGAGATCACCAATATGACGGGAGAGAATATGTTCTACCGGTTCAACCTCTTCCTGGAGGTCACACGTGATGCGGACCTCGCTCTCGCAAAGAAAATCCTGGAGGAGGCAGCGATGTCCCGGCCCCAGGTCATCAAGGACGGGACCGTGACGATGCCCTTCGCCCGCGTCACCGATATAACCGAATCCGGCATAAAGCTGAGGCTCGCCGCGTTCGTGTACGATTATGAGGATTCCTGGGGCGTGGAAGCTGAGATCAGGGAGCAGGCGCTTAAGGAGTTCGAGGAGAACGGGATCCGCATGGCATACCGCAAGGTCGACGTCAGGGTCCGCACGGAGGACACGGAAGGCATCGAGTTCTGAACCCCGACCGAAGTCCCCAAACCTCTTACTCACATTTACTTTTGTATTATCGTTTTCGAGAATAAAGTATGTTAATCCGGAACGTTCTCTGACATTCCGGAGCGGAAAAATGTACGCTGACGGCAAGTTATGGATTGCAAAGGGAGAATCGAAGGTGTATCTGCTCCCGCAATACGCCAACAGGCACGGTCTGATCGCAGGTGCCAGCGGGACCGGGAAGACCGTGACCCTTAAAGTGATGGCCGAGTCTTTCAGCGAAATGGGCGTACCCGTTTTCATGGCGGACATCAAGGGAGACGTCAGCGGACTATGCAGAGCGGGAAAGGACAGCGAGGGAATGCGCGGCCGCATAGAGAAGCTGGGTGTCGACGGGTTCGGTTACACCGGGTTCCCCTGTGAGTTCTGGGACATTTACGGCGAGAGGGGCCACCCGGTCAGGACGACCGTAGACGAGATGGGACCGGACATGCTCACCAGGCTGATGGGCCTCTCGGAGGTGCAGGAGGACGTCCTCAGGATGGTCTTCAGGATATGCGCCGACGAGGGCTGGGAGCTTGTGGACACCAAGGACCTGAGGGCGGTGCTGGGCTTCATATCGGACAACAGGAAGGAGTATGAGGGGGAGTACGGCGCCATGAGCGTCCAGTCCCTCGGTGCGATCCAGCGTTCGGTGATGTCGCTGGAGGACGCAGGCGGAGACATATTCTTCGGCGAGCCCGCCCTGGACATAGACGATTGGTTCAGGACCGACAGCGACGGAAGGGGGTTCATAAACATCCTGCACAGCGTCAAGCTGGCACATAATCCAAAGCTATATTCTACCTTCGTGGTATGGCTCCTTAACGACATCTTCACGACCCTGCCGGAAGTGGGGGACACGGAGAAGCCCAAGCTCGTGTTCTTCTTCGACGAGGCGCACATGCTCTTCGACGATGCGCCGCCGGTCCTGGTGCAGAAGGTCGAGCAGGTCGTCAAACTGATACGTTCCAAAGGGGTGGGCATATACTTCATATCCCAGAACCCCTCCGACATCCCGGACCCGGTCCTTTCTCAGCTTGGCAACCGCGTGCAGCACGCGCTCCGCGCGTACACGCCGAAAGAACAGAAGGCCGTGAAGACGGCGGCGGAAACGTTCCGTGCAAACCCCAAGTTCAAGACCGTCGATGTGATAACGGAGCTCGGCACGGGGGAGGCCCTGGTGTCGTTCCTCGACGAGAAGGGGCGCCCGGGCGTAGCGGAGAGGGCGTTCATATTGCCTCCGCGTTCGTATCTGGGACAGATATCCGAAGGCGATTACCGGGCGATGATATACGGAAGCGAGCTGGACGAGAGGTACAGGGAGCGCATCGATGACTATACGGCTTACGAGGCCATAGGGGAGGCCGAAGAAAAAGCAGGGGCCGTCAAGGCGAAGGCCGCCGCCGGCTCAAAAACCAAGACCGCCGCGAAACGCACGGCGACGACCCGGAAAAGAAAGTCTTACGCCGAGAAGGCCACCGACAGGATGGTCGGCAACGCCGCATCGGCCATAGGGCGCGGCCTGGGCAACATGCTTTCGAAAAAGCTGTTCCGCTGAGATCACTGGTACTTCACGCCGTCGTGGTCCAGGACCTCGTTCCAGAGGGCGATGGTCTCGCGGGCCTCTTCCTCGTCCATTATCTCGATGGCGTATCCGGCGTGAACGACGGCCCACTGCCCCACTTCGGCGTCGACCATCGCGACGTTCGCCTGTTTTATGACCCCGCCGAAATCCACGTCGGCGGTCTCATCGCATATCTTAACGATCTTTCCGGGTATTGCCAAGCACATTTCACTCACTCCGAAACAATTTTAATTATGGCCTCGGCGGGCTGTCCGTCCGTCGCCTCCAGGGCCTCGATGGCCTTTTCCCTGCCGCAACCCGTCTGGGACACGACGAGAGCTATGTCCTCCTCGGGAATGCTCGGTCCCGCCGGCTCCGACGCGGACGACAGCGGCCTCACGGCCTCGGTCCCGGTTATCTGGTAGCTCTTGGCGCCGTTCATGTCGATGCAGACCACCTGGGCGTTCGTGATCACAGTCTCGTTGTCCCTGGTCCTTATGATAACTTCTGTCACATTGGGGACCTCGGACTGGCTGATGCCCATCTTTTTCATCGCCTGTTTCATTTGGCGCTGATTTATCTTAGCCATATCGTCACCTCAACCGTCCGCATGTTTAATTAATATTGCTCAGGAAAGCGACCTTGCCATTTCTTCCTCAAGAGCCCTGAGGAGGTCCTCCGCCTTTTCGGGGTCGGGCATGCCCCCCTGCGCGAAATCGGGCTTGCCGCCTCCGCGCCCCCCGAATCTTCCCAGCACGTCGGTGAGGACCTTCCTGCAGTCCGCCGCGGCGGAACCCGAGGCAATCACGGCGGAGACGGCCTCTCCGGACGAAACGAAGACGGCCACGCCTCCCGCGGCCTTGATCTTTTCGGCGGCATCCGCCAACACCGTCCTGTCGGCGCCGAAGACCGCGGCCGAATACACTTCTGTGCCGTTGACGTCTTTCGGCCTCACGGACGAAAGCAACGCCCTGGCAGACCCCTTCAGCGAAACGCGGGCGCATTCCAGCTCTCTCTTCATATTGGATACGGCCCTGACGATATCTTCTGGCTTGCTGTCCGCCGCCTCCGCCGCCTCAAGGCATGTGATCGCGAGCATCGCCGCGGAATCGGAAGCAGCATCCCCGACCTTGAAGTGTATGGCGACCCCGTCTTTCCCGGCGGAGACCTTCCTGTCCACGAGCAGCATGCCCAGCTCCGACGTCTCCATGACGTGTATGCCGCTGCACGCTGAGTAATCTATGTCCCCTATTGCGACCACGGAGATCTCTTCCCCTTCCGGGATGCGGTCAAGTTTGATCCTGACATTGTCCGCGAGGTCCGGGTCGTCCCTGCTCATCATTATCCTCGTCACCGTGAGGTTCTCGCGTATCGCGGCGTTGGCGAAGGCCAGCGCCTTCCTGACGTCCTCCCAGGAGACGTCCTTGCTGATTATCACGCACTTGCTTTCCGGCGATATGAAGATCTTCGATATCTCGAGGTCCGGGACCTCTCTGCGGAGGGAGCCGAAGAGCAGGTGCTCCGCGGTGTGCCCCATCATGAGGTCGAACCGCCTCTCCCAGTCCACGCTGCCCCATACGCGGTCCCCCGGGGCGTACCGGTGACCCGGGACCCTGTGGGCAATGTCACCGTTGCCGTCGTAGAACGCTTCGGCGACCCTGTCGTCGTTCAGCGTGCCGGTGTCGCATACCTGCCCGCCGCCTCCCGGATAGAACGCGGTGCGGTCAAGTACGACCAATTCTCCGTCCGTGGACGCCACCCGCGCCTGGAATTCGAACTGATATCCGTCGTGCCTGAACAATTCCTCTGTCATATTCCGGTAAAACAGGTCCCTATCTAATAAATATACGGAAGGGGTTTGTGCATCGGTGATGCCGGATGTCGGGAATTCGCGATATGGATGACTTGGACAAGCGGATCGTGGAGCTCATCTGCACATCGAGCCAGGGTTCCTATAGACAATTGGCTAAACAGCTGGACGTCCATCCCACGACCCTTATACAGAGGGTCAAGAACCTCGAGTCGAAAGGCATCATTAACGGGTACCGCGCCAAGATCGATTACATGAAGCTCGGGTTCGAATATATGGGCATCGTGCATATATATGCAGACAACCTCGTCGAAGTGCTGGAAAACCTGGGAAAGGTCCCTCAGGTAGTGGGGATATTCGATGTGACGGGGGACAGCGATGCCATAGCCTGGGTCGCATGCGTCGACAGGGAGGAGTTCTCAGGGACCGTGAAGCTCATAAACTCTCAGCCCGGGGTGAAGAAGACCAACACCGCAGTGGTGCTCAGCATCGTGAAGGACCCTTTCGACTTCATACCTGATATAGTAGACGGCTGAGTCTGCGATAATTATTATATATTCCTGTGTTTAGCAGACCTCAGTTTATTCGGAGACCAACCACATGAAGAGAACAAACACCTGCGGAGAGCTTAGGAGATCGGACCTCGGAAAGGAAGTCTGCCTCCAGGGCTGGGTCAGGTTCTCCAGGGACCACGGAGGGGTAGCTTTCATAGACCTCGCCGACAGGTACGGGATCACGCAGATCGTCTTCGACCCCGC
>DAMX01000021.1:0-7644 GCA_002497195.1 Methanomassiliicoccaceae archaeon UBA354
GCTGAAGGAGATAGGCGTAACATCGGCGAAGATCGAGGGGAGGATGAGAAGTCCGGCATACGCGTATCTCGCGTCAAAAGTCTACTCCATGAAAGAGAAGGGCGAAGACAACAAGACCATAGCGCCCACTGCGGGCCTCCTGCATACGATATTCAACCGCGGGATATGCGACGGATATTTCGGGGGCGTCGTTTCGCCTGTGCAATCGCTGTACCCGGACAACAGAGGTTACCTCCTGGGGAGCGCGAACATAACCGATCGCTCCTTCCTACAGTCCGACCTGAGCGAGGTCCTCAACCCGAAGGACGGGATCTCGATATTCAAGGGCGATGAGAAGATAGGCGGTTTCAAGGTAAGCGAGACCAAGAAGGTGACCGTGCCCTTCAAGATCCCCAACGGAAAGTACCAGATCTACAGGACCTACGACCCCCGCATCGACGAGGTCAAGAACAGCATCGGACAGGTGCCCGTGCTGTCGGGAACGACCAAGCGCGTCGACCCCAAGAGGAAGCAGGTCAGGGAAAGGGTTCACAGGAAGGATGTCAGGCCCGAAATGTCGTTCTACGTCAACTCGGTACGGAACCTCGAAGCCGTTGCCGACTACGCCGACAGGGTCTATTTCGAATACGGCGACAGCATCGGAGAGGCAAAAGACATATGCGATGTGGGAAAGATCGAGCTCGTGGCACTGCTTCCGAGGTTCGACCCCGCAGACACCGCTCCGGGAAGCGGGAGCGTGATGGTCAACACCGTAGGGCAGCTGCATGCGAACAGGAATTCGCCCCGCGTCTACGGAAGCACCTACATGAATTTCTTCAATTCGTACTATCCGCTGACGGTCAACCAGACCACTCTTTCCATGGAGCTGTCGAAGAACGAGATCCGCGGAATCACTGAATACTACAGCGGCCTGGTGGAGGTCATGGTGTTCGGCAGGCAGGAGCTCATGGTCACCCGCGACCCTGCGATGGGGAACGGCATATTGGAGGACGAGAAAGGGTTCCAGTTCCCGATATACAAGGACGGCGACGGGATCTCCCATATGCTCAACTCCTCGGACCTGATGCTCCTGGAACAGCTGCACGATCTTCAGAAGATGGGCGTGGATTCCTTCGGGATCGACCTCAGAAAACGCCCGGTCGCGCTCGCCAAGACCGTGGCCGAGGCATATGCAAAACGGGACGTGTCCAAGAAGGCGAAGATCTCCGAAATGTGCGGCTCCGTAACTTACGGCCATTACATGCGCGGAGTGAGTTAATCTAACCGTAGCTGGGCGCCTATTTCAATTTCGAAGAAGACGACTCCCCCATGAGGATGGACAAGAAGGGGGACATAGGCTTCATGGAGGCGATGGCCGCCGCGATGGCGGTAACCCTGGTGCTTACGGCCTTCATCGGTTCCGCAGCGATCCTGGCCGGCGGACATACGGTCGCATCGAGGGACATCGACATCGAAGCCCTCGCCGACAGGATCAGAATCTCCGACGGCAGGATAGAGGGCGACCTGGGGGAGGAGCTCAGGTCCCAGGTCGAGATTGCGGGCATCAGAGGGGCATCCGTCTGTTGCGAATCCGCTCCGGGAGCGTCGGGGGAACCCAGGTTCCAGGGGCGGCTGTATTTCTCTGCGGGGATCTCCGAAGGCGTAATGTCGACGGAAAGGAGGCTATGCCCGGTCGAATACGACGGAGGGACGGCGCTGGTGAACATGGAGGTCACCACATGGCGTTGAAAGGGGACAAGGGCTTCACCGCCATGGTCGACGCGATTTTCTTTATAATCCTGATCACGGTAGCATTCTCGGTATTGCTTTCTATGTCCGAACAGTCCGAAAGAGCAGATCCGCAGGATGCCGGCGAAATACTCCCGATGCTTCTCGAAACGGATATCGAAGTGGAGATAGACCCGGAGTGCGGCCCGGTGACGGTCAAAATGTGCGACGGGCTGGTCTACGACATCTACACGGACTGCGGAGCGGGGCGGGCAGCCGCTATGATACTGGATTCTCACTTCATGAGGGAGGGCGCGTATACCTTGGGCGTACGCCAGGGCGACAACTCCTATACCCTGGGCACCGGGACCGGAATTCCGGTATCGTCATGCACCCTCAGCGTGGCCGGGGACTTCTTCTCGGCCGTGTACGTTCTCACGGTCTACTGATCAGGCCCCGTATTTTTCCGTCCTGTTCGCAAGGTCCATGCATATGGGCACGATGTCGAAACCTCTTATGCGCCCGATGGAGCCCGACGCGCACCCCGACTCGCTGAACGATGTCGCCGAATCTATGACCATTCCCGGGGTATAGATCGTGATGGGCACAGGGTCCCCGCTGTGGTCCATGAGGCTGCAGGGGGTACTGTGGTCTGCGGTGAAAACTATCACCAGGTCCTTCGGGAAGTTGTCCCTGATATACCCGGCCATGTCGTCCAGCCTCTGGACTATCTCGCACTTGAGCTTGGCGTTGCCATCGTGTCCGCATACGTCCGGGGCCTTGCAGTTCATCAATACGAAGTCGTATTTCTTCAGAGCTTCCAGGGCGCATTTCGCTTTCAGGGTGAAGTCGGAATCAGTCCCTCCGGTGCATTGGGGGGGAAGGTCCAGAACATCGAGTCCGCAAACGCCGCAGATCCCTTTGATCATACCTACGCCTGCGACGCAGGCAGAGCGCATGTTGTGGACCTCCGGGAAGGGCTCGATGTTGGGGAACGACCCGCCGCCTCTGGGAAGCAGTACGTTCGCCGGAGGCAGCCCCTCCGCTATCCGCCTTTTGTTGACCGGATGGCCCTTGAGGACCTCGTAGCTCTTCTTTACGAATTTGTTTATTACGCCCGCCGTGAAGACCGCTCCTGCGCATTTAGGTTTGGACTCGAGCACCTCGGCGAGGTCGTGCGGGTCCGGGTCCGTCACCTCGGGGGAGAGCTCCGGACCTCTGAGGAGCAGCGCGGCGCGGTGTTCGGTACCTTCTCTCACGATGGCCTGAACCCCGTCTATCGTCAGGCCCTCGAGGGCTTTCACCAGCTCTGTGGTGTCCGGTTCCCTGATCCTGCCGGCTCTGCGGTCGATGACGTTCATTTTTTCATCCACCGTCGCGAAATTGCACCTGAACGCTATGTCGCCCTTCTTGCTTATCAGCCCTATCCCGGCGGCCTCGAAGGGACCTCTTCCGGTATAGACCTCGCGCGGGTTGTAGCCCAGTATGGATAGGTGTGCGGTGTCGCTTCCCGGCCTGACGCCGGGCGCTATGGTGTCGCAGATGCCGGACATGCCGTTCTTCGCGAACCAGTCGAAGTTGGGAGTCTTGGTGGCCTGGAGGGGGGTCTGCCAGTCCAGATCTTCGTTGCCCCGGTCTCCGAGGCCGTCCATCACGATGAGCAGGATCTTCTTTTTCTGTGACGACATGGGATCACTCCATCTTCTTGAGCAGCCAGGCCATGTTCTCGCCCAGCGCCTTCATTGTCGCGACGCCTTCCGCGTCGTTCTCGTAGTCGCCGGGCGCACGGGCCAGGCTCATGTTCCAGTATGTCGATCCCGGAACGATCATCTCGTTTATCAGGAAGAAGTGGTTGATGCTGTCGAAGGCGTGGATCGAACCCGCCCTCCTGACGGCGATGACCGCCGCACCAACCTTTCTTCTTAGGGGGTTACCTTCCTTGGTCTTGCAGGAGTAGCCCACCCTGTCGATGAGGATCTTCGCTTCCGGGCTAAGGTCGGCATAATATGTCGGCGAACCGATGATGATACCGTCCGATGCCACCATCTTCTCTGAAAATTCGTTGAGCGCATCGTCGTCCTGGACGCATCTGCCGTCCAGGTTCTTCTTGCATCTTCCGCATGCGTGGCACGTGTGCATGTCCACGCCTCCGACCTGTACAAGCTCGGTCTCTATTCCGTTCTCTTCGAGGACGGACAACACCGTCATTAACATGTGCGCTGTGTTCCCGTTCTTGCGGGGGCTGCAATTGAATGCTGTGACCTTCATTTGGACGTCCTGCTTTTCGCAGTCAGGAGAAGCGTTCATTCTTTTAATAAATGACCCATGGCCGCTCGTCACGTATATGTATGAGCAGAATAATCCGCAGGCATGCCCATAGCCAAGCTGAACGGGGTGAGACTGTCCTACTCCGTAACGGGTTCCGGGGACCCCCTGGTACTTCTGGCAGGATTCGGCAGCAGCATGGCTTTCTGGAACGACGTGGTATCCGATGCATCCGGCCGTTTTACAGTTATCACGCTAGACAACAGGGGCTCCGGCGAAACCGAGTACGACGGGCCCTTCACCATAGACGATATGGCCGACGATGTGGCCGAACTGCTGAAGAAGCTCTCCTTCGAAAAGGCCCACGTGCTCGGATGGTCCATGGGATCCCAGGTGGCACAGTCGCTGGCGATCCGCTACCCTGACAAAGTTTCCACTCTGGCACTTGTGTCTTCCTACCTTAGGAGGCCGGAAAGGTCCTCTTTCATGTTCCATGGGATGATCGAGGCCGCGAGGGAAGGAATGCCGCTGAGATACCTGAGCGTCCCCCTCAAGGCCATGTGTCTGCCCGAGAGGTACTTCGCAACCAGGAAAAGGTCGGCCGCAGAAGATTTCGGGTACAGCATCGACGGCCTGGAGGACCAGATGAGGGCCGTAGACCTCTATTCCACGGAAGACCATGCGCATATGATAATGGCACCGACCCTGTCGATACACGGATCCGAGGATTACATGGTGCCTCTGGAGTTCGGAGACGCGCTGGCAGACCGTATACGGGACTGCACGATGATAAGGCTGAGGGGCGAGGGGCACAACATAATGCCGTCCAAATACATGGAGAGCTACCTTTCCTTCGCCATGTCTCACGGAAGGTGACGTCCGGCCCTGATCCCTCTGGCCTCTTCGACCTTTCCGACGATGGTCTCCCTGATGTTATTCGTGCAGGGCCACTCGCGGTCCATGTAGTCTATGAGCTCCAGGATGTCGGCGTCCTCGTTCGCTATCGCGAGGTAGACCCGGCTCATGAAGGTTGACACCAGGTAGGGGAACTCCCTGCATACCTCGGGGCGGTCCTCCCATATCCTGCATTTTTTATCCTTTCCGAGGAAAGCGCAGGGGTCGGTCCGGAGAAGCATGATCCTTCCGTCTTTGGAGAATCCCACGTATTTCGACATGAACTCGCCCAAGGGGACACCTGCGGCCGAAGAGATCCTGTCCACTTCTTCGGGAAGGATCGTTATAAGCTTCTGATGGCAGCATCTTCCGCATTCCCGGCAAGGGAGAGAGGAATGATAATGCCGGCATATGTCGTAAGCGAGGTCCAGGTCCTTCTCCATCTCATCGGATATCTCCGGGAGGCCCTGAAGTATGTAGCGACCTCTGTACACAGCCATAGGAAAGCCTCAGAGGTTGGCGAATCCTAAAATGAAGCCGATCATGGAAAGCAGAAGTCCTGCCGCGGAGGCGACCATAAGAACATTCTGGTTGACAGGCTTCACGATGCGCACGGCGTTGATAGCGTAACCGCCGACTATAAGCCCCACCGCACCCACGGCCGCCCCGGCCATCGCGACGAAAAATGCAAGGGCCACAGAAAGAACCCCGCACGCCAGCACAGCAAGGGAGAGGGTGTTCACGTTCCGTTTCTTAGCGGCCCTGAAGGGCATGTCCTGGCGCCAGTCGCACTCTTCGCAGAACAGGGTGCCTTCCGGATTGTCGGCTCCGCATTTGGGGCAAATCATATACGACCATTTTATTCTCGGATTTAACACTATCGTAACGGGTCGATGAGGCCGAACGACCGTCATCGTTTTTCAAACATGCATTCCGAACGGCTCCTCACCGTACCGAAACGGGTTCTTTCGTCGACCGTTTCAAGACCGAGGGTTTCGAAGACCGAAAAGCCCGCCGCGATCTCCTCGGGGGCCCTGTAACGATATCTTATGCCGTTTCTGACCGAGTTTCCGGGCATATCCCTCATATCTCCGGGGGAGAAGGACCTGACGAACATCCTCCCTCCCGGACGGAGCAATCTGAAACATTCGGAGGCCAAGGCCGCCATCTGACCGTCGTCGAGGTGCTCCGCCACATGGACCGCATATATGCCGTCGAAGGTGCTGTCGGAAAACGGCATCCGGGTGCAGTCGCACACAAAAAACTCCGCTTCTCCCTCCAGGCGTTCCCTGCAGGATCCCACTGCAACATCGGAGAAATCCACGCCGGTGACGGAAAATCCCATCTTCGCCAATGCGGCCGAGGTCTTCCCGTTGCCGCATCCCACGTCCAGAACTGAACTTCCCGTGGAAAGACCCAGATCCGGGACCCTCGACGAGCCCCTCCATGCCCTGGGCTGTCTGCGGTAAAGTTCGTCCCAAGCGGCCCTTTCCTCTTCCATCCGATGCACAAGCGCTCGCTCAATATAAATAAAGGGATACGATAAGGAAAAGCCAGTGGACCCCATGTTCTGGAACCATGACATAGAATGCATGCCGAAGGAAGAATTGAAGAGGCTGCAGTACAGCAGCATAAAAAATCTCGTTACGAAGCTCTATTCTTCCAACGCATTTTACAGGCACAAGATGGATTCCTTCGACGTCGAACCTGACGATATCAGATCTCTTTCCGATGTTTCCAAGCTCCCCTTCATGACCAAGCAGGAGTTCAGGGACAACTATCCCACAAAAATGTTCTCCGTACCGAACACCGACGTCGTGAGATATCATGTATCTTCGGGGACTACGGGAAAACCCACCCTCGTGGGATACACCCGGAACGATCTGGATTACTGGACGGAAGCACTGGCCAGGTCCCTCTCTTCCATCGGGGTCGGCGAGGACGACACCCTGCAGGTATCATACGGATACGGTTTGTTCACAGGCGGTCTCGGACTCCATTACGGGGCCGAACGCGTAGGCGCTACCGTGCTCCCCGCCAGCACCGGAAGCACAGAGCGGCAGCTGGAGCTGATGCAGGACCTGGACGTCACCGTCATAGCATGCACCCCTTCGTACTTCATACACATGATCGACGTCGCCAAGGATATCGGGATCGATTTCCTCAGGGACACGAAACTCAGGAAGGCGGTCCTCGGCGCAGAGCCCTGGAGCGAGGGCATGAGGAAGCGCATCGAGGAATATTCGGGCGTCAGGGCGTATGACATATACGGCACGTCGGAGCTGGCAGGCCCCATGTTCACCGAATGCGAGGAACGCAACGGCATCCACATCTGCGGCGACATAGCTTATATGGAGGCCATCGACCCCCAGAGCGGCGAGGTCCTGGAGCCCGGCGAGAAGGGAGAGCTGGTCGTCACCATGCTGAAAAAAGAGGCTTTTCCGCTCGTCAGATACAGGATACGCGACCTTTCCGCGGTCTGCGACGATGTTTGCCCTTGCGGAAGGAGCTCGCCCCGTATCTCCAGGATATCGGGCAGGTCCGACGATATGCTCATAGTCCGCGGGATAAATGTCTTCCCGTCGCAGATCGAGTACGCGCTCATGCAGGTCCCCCAGGTGGGCAACCAGTACATGATCCAGGTGACCAGGGAGGGCGCCTTGGACAACATGGTCGTCCAGGTCGAGATAAAGCCGGAGTCCTTCAGCGACAAGGTCGAGGACATGATACTGCTGCGCTCCCACATAGAGAGCGAACTTAAAAAATACCTCAACCTTG